>CAZDUZ010000009.1:0-26788 GCA_964508755.1 uncultured Candidatus Saccharibacteria bacterium
TCGTGTTCACGTTTCATTATAGATTTTGAGGCAGAATATGACAATGCACCTGCATCGTTCCTTTATCAACGAGTCTCTGTTGAATAGAAATCCGTAGGTAGTAGGTTAGTAGGAATATTTTGATTCCGGGCTTCCGTCTTGCGGCGGTGCGGAGATTCTTTTTCTTTCCGCTCTCCCTGAAAGGAAGGTGATGAATGTGAAAACAATAAGAATTGCCGCAAGAATTAGAAATGCTTTGTAGGTACCGGAAATTGCAAGAGCAAACAATCCCAGCACTCCGGTAACTGCGTATTCAGTAAATGCTATCGTTTTTTCTGACATTCCCAACTCAAGCAGTTGATGATGAAGGTGAGTTTTATCGCTGATATTTAGCAGTTCAAAAGGATTCTTGGGTCTATGTTTAAGGTAACGACGTATAAGAACGACGAAAAAGTCAGTAAGCGGGAGGAGCAGAATTACAATTGCAGTGGCAAATTTTGCTCCGCTGAGCATGCTAAGTACCGCAAGGATAAACCCATACGTGGATTTTCCAGAAGAACCCGAACGGATTTTAGCAGGATAAAAATTATAAAAAAGCAGACCCAGCATCAATCCTGAAAAAATGATACTTACCGTGGCGATGACTGGAAATATGAAGCGGACGCTGAGAAGAAAGAATATCAAACCTGCGATTAAACTGTTTCCTTCCATAAGTCCATCAGTTCCACCAGAAAATTTTACAGCAATAGTACATACCAAAATCCAAGCAAGAAGTAGCAAATCTCCCGGAAGAACAATACTTATAAGAAAACTTCCAATGTTGTGAATATAGACGAGTTGATCGAGAGGGATTATTCCTCCAAATGGATTACCGATATGGGTGAGGTCAATTACAGAAAAACTTAGGAAGAGCGCGGCTAGGACTTGAACTACTAATTGAGTTCTTCCCGAGAGCTCATGAATGTCATCGATAATACCCATCAAGAAAAGAATTGAGATCGCGATAAACAGTGCAGTTATTTCCGGAGTTGGGTTGGTTGTGACAAAAGAGAGTACTATTAATGGAATGATGATGGCGATACCGCCGAGTAGCGGGGTTGGTTGTTTTTCTAGATGACGCACGTCAGACGACTTAAGTCCCAATCTCATACTTGGTGGATTGGCGATTACATTGAACTTGCGTGCAATCCATCCAGCGATCGGCGTCAAAAAAAAGGCTGCTAATACAGAAAGCGAAAAAATGGGTAGATATTCTAAGTATTTTGTATATACATCCGGTAGTTCAAACATGATTAGGGTAGCGTTAAAGATGCTGATTTATAAATAGTGACGGTAAAGAGCAATGTCGTAAGAATGCATCCAAGTAAAACGAGAACAGAAAGAGGGCGTAACCTATAGAACAGTTTTGATACGACGTACACGAGTAGGATGTGTAGAGCAATTAGGAAAAAGTAAAGTCCAAGGATGTCGTTCGAAGCGGTAATAGTATCTACTTGCGGAGCATAATAAAGAATTGGGATAAACGGAGGGAGAAGGCCTGAACGGATAACTGAAAAGTAAAGCCAGTAACCGACAGTAAGGTCTATACATATCATGAAATACAGCACAGGAAGTCTCCAGAATGATACCTCATCGAGCATAATAAGCGTTTTCGATATTCGGTAGCGCGCATACTCGACTAGCCGTAAGTCTTTGAAACTAAGCCCAAGAGATAGTTGTGGATCGTTTTCTTTAGAAGATTTTTTCATTATTTTGCATAATTATACCTCAAGAAAAGCTCAAGCATTTGACTATCTGTAAGTTCCTGAGGTCTTTTGTCAAAGAGTGCTCCGTCGTATGGAGTCTTTATCTGAGGAACCTTCATTTCTTGAGCCTTTTTTTCGAGTTGATTCAGGGTACTTTTGAGTTTTTTCCGAGGATTTCTAAAAAGAAGATGAATAAAATCAGCGAGTTGTTGATGATAGGTGGGTGGACTTTTTCTGACAAAATGGATAAAAGCGCTATCTACTTTGGGAATAGGGGAAAAATGGGTTTTCGGAATAGTGAAGATGAATTCAGACTCTCCGTATATACGAGCAGTTGCTGCAAGTGCGGTGTTTTCAGGGGGCGCTGCAGTGTATTTTTGTCCAACTTCAAGCTGAACTATGCAAAAAAGCTGTTCAGGGTAGGGGAGGTCTGTGCACAAAAATTGGTGAATTATCCGTTTTGAGATATTGAAGGGGAGAGAACCGACTAGATCGTAGGGGATCGCTGCGCAATTCGGTGGTTTACAGTTCAAAATGTCAGCATTCTTGATCTGGATGTTAGTCGTGGATAATTTTTGAATCTTGTTTTCCAGTTCATATGCTGAAAACGAATCTTTTTCAATACAGGTCATTGTAAATCCAGCTTGCAACAAAGGAATAGTTAATGCCCCTTTACCTGGTCCAACCTCGATGAGAGGTAATTTAGTATGTGAAATAATATAGGCAACGATAGTGGATATGGTTGCCGGGCTGATCAGATAATTTTGACCGAGTGCTTTTATCGCACGCATTCCTCAGGGCGGGGATATCTTAGATCATATATTCCGTCAACGACAGGAAAAACAGCCTTACAGGAGGTACAGGAACAAGTTTTGCTTTCCAATGCTAACTCAGCACAGCATATTGGGCATTGAAGGATCGTATGGATCGAATTGGTCTCATCAATTTCCTTTTGTAACTCACTCTTGCTTTTCAATTGTTTTGAAAGGAGAAAGACACTTGGGGTGATGCGAGACCAACCAAAAAGTGTTTGAAGAACTTTTTCTAAGAAAACAAGAATAGAATCACTAACGAGTCTTTTTAGTAGAGGAATTCGTAAGAATGATACCCCTCTCACCTTGATAATGTTAAAACCATTCTCTTTAAGAAATGCTTTAATATATGAATAGGAATAATTCCGAATTATTCCTGGATCTTCCTTTTTCGATCCTTCTGGATTGAGAGTAGAAATCGACACTGGTTCAGGAGAGGTGATGTATGAAAAGTTTGCGGTAACAAGAGCCTTTATCAAAGATTTCACGTGATGTTTGTTTGCATATTCGAGAATGAAACTTGATTGTGGACTGCTAATTCTTGAAATTTCTCTAAACACCTCCTCGGGTTTTTCAAGATGATGAATGACGCGCACCATCATCTGTCCATCAAATACAGAATTTTTGAAGGGAAGGTGATATGCGTTTGCGGCCACAAGAAATACATTCGAAATTCCGGCTTCTCGTAAGGATTTTTGCGCTTGCTTGAGTGCGTTTAGGGAATAATCGAGTAATACCGAATTTTTAAATGACTGGTGATATTGTGGAATATGACGACCATACGATCCTCCGATATCGATAAACCATGCACCCTTAAGTCCGCTTAAAAATTTATGTAAAACAAATACCTCTGCCGAATGTTCATATGAGCGTTTCTTCCAATAGGAAGAATAATCATAGTTATATTTGTCATACAATGTAATATCTGGTGATGATTGTTCGTTGGCGAGATGCTGGCTATTTTTCATGAGTGTGTGGATTGAAGTGATTCTAAGTCTTTCAGTGTATCATTTATCGAGTTTAGTAGTTTGTTTGCCTCTTCTGCGTTATCCTGTTGTTCGGCGAGTGCCATTTTTTTTCTGAGTGTTTGAACATGTTTCTTTTTCTTTGCAATTCTCATATATCGTACGGTAGATTCGATTTCATCTGTTACCTCTTGGAGGGAAAGATCCTGCGACCATAATGGTTGCATAAGCAAATGCGTTGCAAGCTCACGGCTGGAAGGTTCTAGAGAGAGGATAAAGTGGGACGCATTAAATGGTTCAGATTTCTCTGATTGCTCAAGGATTGCTTGAAGAATTGAACTTCGATTCTCATCCTCTATCACTACAGAGTCAATTTTGTTTGCGGCCCAGGTTATTGCTTCAGGATATTGAAGCAGAAGAGACAGAAGATAATCATCATGAGAAAGCTGTGTTGATTTTCTCTTAATCGGTTGTTCTTTATCTACTAGTTTGAACGGTGCGTTTTTCTTATTGGGCCGAGCAATTGTTTCAGCAAGTAATTGTAATGGAATGTCAGTAATGAGGTGGAGCTCTTTAAGATGATGATCGATGCTCACGGTATCCTTCATTGCTTGAAGAAGGGGAGACAGCTGGGTGATGAGTGCCTGCTTTCCTTGAAGGGTTTGCGGGTCGTGTTTTCTGCTAAGGAGTGAAAGGAAATAGGTAACGGTGGGACGACGTTTCTCTACAGCATCGATCCAGAGTTGAGGATCATGAGAAATGCATTCGTCTACATCTTTGCCGTAGGGAATTTCTACAGAGGTGACCGACAATTCCGAAAGGTAACATTCTTGGGCAAACTTATAGTGGGCCCGTATTCCCGCTTCGTCATTGTCAAAAGCAATGGCAATATGTTCGGTAAGGCGCTTCATTCGATCGATTTGAGTCGCTGTGATACCGGTACCAAGAGGTGCAACCACATTCTCAATTCCAGCCATCCATGATGAAATTGCATCGATTTGACCTTCGACGCAGATAATGAAATCATTCTTGCGTATTGCTTGCTTTGCCTGATACAGGCCAAAAAGAAGTTTTCTTTTTTGAAATACTATCGATTCAGGAGAATTGATGTACTTTGGACGATTATCATCCTTTCGAAAGACTCTCCCGCTAAAACCGACAACAGTTCCCGAAGCATCCTGAATAGGGAACATGATTCTATCAACAAACTTATCATAGATACCGTTCCCTTTTACCGCACACAAACCAAAGTCCACTAGTTCTTGAGACGTGAAACCTTCTTTTTGAAGAAAACGTGAAAGAGATATGCTTGAAGTAGGTGAGGGTGCATACCCTATTGAAAATGAAGAGGAGGCTTTATCTGAGATATTTCTTTTCATGACATAGTCTCGCGCAGACTTCCCTGACGAATGTTTTATAAGAAGGTAACGGTAAAATCGACATGCAAGATCATGAGCGTGAATAGCTCGTCGCCGAATTTTATCTTCGCTACTGTTTTTTTTCTTATACGAGAGTGTGACCCCAGCTTCCTTTGCAAGAATTTCAATTGCCTCGTGAAATTCAATAGTCTCAATCTTCTGTAAGAATGAAATCACGTCACCACTTTCTCCACAGCCGTAACACTTGAACAGGTTTAATTCTGGATTAACAGAAAATGAAGGGGTTTTCTCAGAGTGAAAAGGGCATACTCCAAACAGGTTTTTCCCGACAGGTTTAAGTGTGACATACCGCTTAACGATATCCTCAATGTTGATTCGCTCTTTGATGTCATCTATCTGAGCTTTGGTTATGCCTATTTCTGAATTGTAATCTGTCATACATTTCTCCGGGTAGCTTACGGTTCGCGGCAGTCCACACCATCTTCTACAATTTCACATACAATTGATCCTACACCAGCGCTTTCCAGAAAGAGTACTTTTTCTTCACCGTTAACAGTTACTTTTGTAGAGGCAACTCTCCCTGATCGAATTGAAACAACTTTTTCGGCAGTATATGAAAAATTCGAATTTGGTGGAGCTACGGATGCAAAGACCTGTGACCCATCAACGGCAACTTCAACCCAAGCTGATTCTTCAAGAATAGAAACGTTGAGGTTTATTGTCTGGGGGACAACAGGTTCAGGAACCTTTGTATCTTGTTCTGGATTATTTTCTGGAGTTTCTTTGCTGCTTTCTGCACCTGCAACATCATCATCGCTTTTAGGTTCATATTGCACGGTTAGCGTTAGAACAGCTTCTTTTCCAATGTTATCTGGATGTCTCGCTTTAATGATGAGCGTGTTTGATCCTTTAGTTAGGCCAACTTCTGCACGGAATGCACCCTCAGATGAAACTTTAACCGGTTCGTCATTAATGGTTACAAACATTCCAGAATCAGTTATCCCGACAACTTCAATAGGAGATGTGTCGACGACTTCGGCATTATTGGGCTTAGAAATCTCTAACACAGGAGGTTTTTGAAAATTGTAAAACTGATAAATGAGATATCCCAGGGTAGTTATAACAAGAATTGCAAAGAAAATTATCAAGAATATACTTGGAGTTAACACAAATTTGGGTAGTCCTACTTTGGGAGCTGGCTGCTTGATTTCTGAAATGACCTTTGAATCGCTTACACTTCTTCGGTAGAGAGCAATGACTTTTTCTACATCAACCTCTAAATATTTTGCATAGTTTTGAAGAAATCCCCGCGCATAGACAGCAGAAGGGAAGCGATGGTATTCGTCTTGCTCAAGGGCAGACAGATAGGTCGGACTGATCTTTGTGGCAGAAGCTACCTGCTCGAGTGTCAGACCTCTCCTCGTTCTTTCGTCTTTTAACATAGATCCTGCAGTAAGCATTGGTTTCTCTGATAAATATCAAAATGGGCAGATCTTTGTTCAGTTCTCTTCTTCTGTTGTATTTCCTGAGCCTCTGTTAAGAAATGCGTCAGCGTCAGAAATCAGTACTTTGCGGGGCTTGCTTCCATCCTGTGGTCCTACTACCTTCGCCGCATATAATTCATCAACAAGCCGTGCAGCTCGATTATACCCGATCCGCATCTTTCTCTGGAGTAGAGAAGATGAAGCTTTTTGAGTGTTTACTACTATACGAACAGCCTCTGCAAATAATGGATCATCAGAAAGTCCGCCATTACCTGATGAAGTTGATGTTTGTACAACAGGTTTCGTAATATTTGCGTCATACTGAACCTCTTTGGTCTGTGACTTAAGATAGCCAGTTATCTGCTCTATTTCCTTGTTTGAAAGGTAGGCTCCTTGTAAACGTACTGGACGAGAAGTATCAGGAGCTTTAAAAAGCATGTCTCCGTTTCCAAGAAGCGTCTCAGCACCAATCATATCGAGGATAACTCGTGAGTCTACCGATGTTGCCACATTCATTCCAATACGTGCAGGTACGTTTGCTTTTATGAGACCTGTGAGGACGTCCACTGACGGTCTTTGGGTTGCAAGTACGAGATGAATACCCACGGCACGAGCCATCTGTGCAAGACGGACTACCTTTGTTTCAACATCAACCCCTGACGTGAGCATCAAGTCGGCCATCTCATCTACAACGAGAATGATATAAGGGAGTGCGGGATAACCAAGAGCGGTGTTGTACTGCTCTAGATTTTTTACGCCTGCCTTGTTGAGTACTCGGAAACGTCTTTGCATTTCTACCACCAGCCATTCAAGAGAATAGATGACTTTTTCTACGTCAGTAATAACCGGGGTTAGAAGGTGAGGGATGCCGTTGTAAGGAGGAAGTTCAACCATTTTGGGATCGACAAGTATAAATTTGACATAGTCAGGTGAATATTTCATTAATACTCCACACAAAAAGGCGTTAACAGCAACAGATTTTCCTGAACCTGTCGCACCAGCGATAAGAAGGTGTGGCATTTTTGTTAGGTCAGTGATCACCGTGTTTCCTGCAATATTTTTGCCGAGTACAAGCGGGATTTGACCTCTGAAGCTTTGCATTTCAGGGGTGGAATAAACGTCTCCAAACGTAACCATTACAGGCTTTTGGTTGGGTACTTCAATTCCGATACGTGAGGTACCAGGAATAGGAGCTTCAATACGAACATTTCCTGAAGGTGCCGCTAGTGCAAGAGCAAGGTCGTTACCAAGTGATTTTACCTTTGCAACCTTAGTTCCTACGGTAATGCTGAGTGCATATTGAACAACTCTCGGTCCAACAGAAATCTCCGAAACTTTGGCATGAATTCCAAAACTTTTTAATGTTCGTTCAATAATGTCAGCTTTTTGCTTATAAACGGATTGATCCACTGAAATTTTGGGAGAGAGGGAGAGCAAGTCGATTGGGGGCGGGTTCCAATCGGGATACTGGGGTTCCTGGAGTTCACTCTCAGTGGCGTGAGTTGTATCAGAAAAATTTGGTGTGGCAATATATTGTTCTTCAGGAGTGCGTGATTGACGTCCTTCATCAGAATGTTCGTGGTCTGAGTGATCAGGAATTAAGTCCTCTTCATTAAGGATGTCTTCTCCTCTGACCTGTTGACTCATTGCTGAGTTTTGTCCGACATACTCACTTCCTTCGGTAGTATCAATTCCAGCATGCTTAAGAGAGGTGTTTCCCGGCAACCCTTGAGCTTTTTTGGTAAGCATGTCCTTCAGTTGATCGAGGGTAATATTAGAAATAAGGGAAAAGGCAACGACAGCAATTATTAATAGTATAAGGACTGAGGCTACTCGTCCAAATGTTTCAATGAGGAAACTTACGGTGATATAACCAAGATAGCCACCTCCATGCCCAAGAGATGCTTCAGAGGCAAGTTGATCAACGGGGATAACAAAGTGTCCAATCGCTGAAATTAACAATGTAAGGATAACAAATCCAATAATAGTTCGCGTTGAATTGAATACTCCCTTGTATCCAAGGATTGATACTCCCTGGAGGAGTAGCGCAATTCCTGCAGAAAATGTGCCGATACCAGCAACGCGCAGAAAAACATCAAATACAGATGCGTTCATAAACGGGCTGAATAGACATAATATGCCTGCAAGAATGAGCATGATACCGCCGAATACTCTTGTTTCCTCGCTCTTTATTGTTAATTCCTTTTTTTTGGGAGGTCTTCCTCTTCGATGTTTGGGCATGTTCAGATTGTAAAACATGCCTCATATAATCGCAAACGTAGGACTTAGTTATCTAAAAATTGAAGTAGATATTGTTCTTATTCTCGATCTCTTAAGTGGTGAAGTAAGTGTATTGGCTTAACCGCTATGAAAAGCTATTAATTACAAATTGCATCTATCGCTTTTCCGCACGCTTACTCTGCGAGGTGTTTTTGACTAAGAAACGGCTTAATAAAGTTGTTGACATATTAATAATTCCGTGTTACGATTGCGCCAGTCCAATCTCCAGAAAACAGTAGTACGATAATGTTTTTAATAAATCTAACGACTTAAAACAGCGCAGTAAAAGCACTTAAGGCACAAACGTGCCTTTTTTTGTCTTGTTAAGAGACTTTCTAATTTTTTTGGGTACGTGAATACATATGAGTACCGTTAGGAAGAATTCCGTTGGAAGAGTAATGCTCGGACAGATTGATCCAATCATCCCTGTCCCCAACCTGATTGAGGCGCAGTTCGCTTCTTTTGACCTCTTTCTTAAAGAGGGTATTCGAGCGTTGCTCGATTCAATAAATCCCGTAAAGGACACGTTAGGTAAGATGTGGACCTTGGAATTTGGGGAGTATCGAATCGGAAAACCCAATCGAACGGTTGAGGAAGCAATCAATAAAAATCTTTCATATGATGCTCCGCTCCATGTCACGGTGAAGTTGAAGAATGAACGGAATGGAGAAATCCAGGAACGCGAAATGTTCATTCTTGATCTTCCGATTATGACCGAGCAGGGTTATTTTGTTTACAATGGTGTCACTAAGGTTGTCGTTCATCAGATTGTAAGAGCTGAGGGTGTTTTGTTTGATGAAAGTAAGAGAAGTTCTCCTGTTCATCGATTGTATAGCGCAAGGCTTATGCCTTCACGTGGACCGTGGTTTGAATTTGATGTAAGTAAGAGTAATGTTCTAACCCTGAGACTTATTAACAAACGTCCAAAGATTCTTGTTACCTCTCTCCTCCGTGTTCTTGGCTTTCCTACTGATGAAGATATTAGGAAGGAATTCAAAGATGTCATTGGTCTTCCAAACGATATTATCGAGGCAACTCTTGAACGTGATCACACAAAAAATCGTGAACAAGCGATTATTGATATCTACAATAAAGTAAGACCTGACGAGACGGTTTCTCTTGAATCTGCAGAGAAGTACATTAAAGGCTTCTTCTTTAATCAGCGCCGCTTTGAATTGGGTAAAATTGGGCGTTATCAGCTTAATAAGAAACTTGGTCTTAATGTAGAACTTAAAGCAGATAATTATCGTCTTTTTGTCAACGATCTCATCACTCTTATTAAAGAGTTAGTAAAGGTCAATAATGGAAAACGTCAGCCGGACGATGTAGACCATCTGGCAAATCGTCGAGTTCGTGGTGTCGGTGAAATCATCCTCGATGAATTGCGAGTTGGAATGGTTCGAATGGAAAAAACCATTCGTGATCGTATGAGCATGCACGGTGAAGATGAACTAGTAACACCAGCTATGCTTATCAGCGTTAAACCTCTTTCTGCCGCTGTAAACAGTATGTTCGGAACGGGCCAGTTGTGTCGATTTATGGATCAGGAAAACTTCCTTGCAGAACTTGAACATAAACGAGAAGTAACTGCATCAGGTCCCGGTGGACTTACCAAAGAACGTGCAACCTTTTCTGTTCGAGACGTTCACTTTTCACATTACTCACGATTTTGTCCGGTCACTACACCTGAAGGTCAACCCATTGGTCTTTCGCTTCACTTGGCCTTGTATGCACGCATTAATGAGTACGGCTTTATTGAAGTTCCTTATGTAAAGGTGGTTCAATCAGTTCCTAATAACGAGAAGAGTTTACTCAATAGAATTCCGCTAGAAGATGTCCTCGATCCGAAATCAAAGAAAGTTTTAGCAAAATCTGGTGAATTGATTTCCGCTGAAACGGCAAAGAAGATTGTCGCTATCAAAGACATGAAGGAAATTGCGGTTCGTTCTTTCCGAAGCGAAGAAGTGATTTACGTGGATCCCGCGGACGAAGGTCAATATGTCACCACCATGTCTTCTGCTGACATGGATGAATATGGAAACCTTCTTGGACAGCTTGTATCTGTACGTGCAGAAGGTCATTTTTTCTTGAGAAGTGTTCAGGAAGTGCAATTGATGGATATTGTTCCATCACAAATTGGCGCATTAAGTATGGTTACTATTCCTCACGTTGGAAGTGACGATCCTCATCGTGCAGTTATGGGTGCGAATATGCAGCGTCAATCAGTTCCGTTAATCCGTAATGAAGCAGCTATTGTCGGTACCGGTTATGAAGAAGTTGTATCTCGTCAATCAGGGTGGACAGTGTATGCGGAGGGAGACGGTGTGGTGGACTATGTGGATGGATCTACGTTACGTATGAAATACGACAAGCAAAAAGATAAGGTAACTTACGACATAATCACTTTCAAAGATACGAACCAGGGTAACTGTTACAACCAGCGTCCTGTAGTGAATCTAGGGCAAAGAGTAAAACTAGGCGACCTTCTCGTTGATGGACCGAGCATGCAGAATGGTGAAATGGCTCTTGGTACCAACCTTCTTGCTGCATACATGATCTTTGACGGTTATGTATATGAGGATGGATTCCTTATTTCAGAACGTTTGGTAAAGGAAGATCTTCTTACCTCGATCCATATCAAGAAATATGAACACGAGGTACAAGAAACAGAGCTAGGACCAGAACAACTCACGAATGATATCCCGAACGTCAGTGAAAGGGCGTTGAGAAACCTTACTCCAGAGGGAATCGTACGAGTGGGTGCCCGAGTTCAACCGCAAGACGTGTTGGTAGGGGTTATTGCTCCGAAAGGTGAACAAGAATTAACCGCAGAAGAACGTTTATTGAGAGCGATTTTCGGTGAACATGCTCACGAAGTTCGTGATAATTCGCTTAAAGTGCCTCATGGTCAGGGTGGTGTTGTCATTAACACTCAGGTACTGTCGGTTGAAAATAACGATAAACTTCAATCTGGTGTTTTGAAGCAGGTAAATGTGTGGGTAGCTCAGACCAAGCGTATTTCACTTGGTGATAAACTCGCGGGCCGTCATGGAGATAAAGGTACCATTTCGGGTGTTCTTCCCGTTGAAGATATGCCTTTCCTTGAGGATGGAACTCCGGTTGATATCATTATTAACCCGGTTATGATCAAGAGAATGAATATCGGACAGCTTCTCGAAGTTCGCTTCGCAAAAATTGCAAAAGAACTTGGAGTAAAAATTGCCATTCCAAACTTCGAACAATGCAATATTCAATGGCTGTATGATGAGGCTAAAAAGCAGGGTGTCGATTCATCGGAACGCGCGGTATTGTTTGATGGCCGATCTGGACTACCATTCCCTAAGAAAGTGAAAGTTGGTCCGAAATACACTCAGAAACTCAAACATATTTCTGACACGAAGATCCATGCTCGTTCAACAGGTCCATACACATTAGTTACACAGCAACCTCTCGGTGGTAAAGCACAGATGGGTGGTCAGCGGTTTGGAGAAATGGAAGTGTGGGCGCTTGAAGCGCATGGTGCAGCAGCAACATTGCAGGAGATGCTTACTATTAAATCTGATGATGTTAAAGGTAGAGCGGATGCTTATAAAGCAATAATTCATGGAGAAAAGATCGAATCAGTTTCTTCTCCTGAATCATTTAAGGTACTTATGCGGGAGCTTAATGCGCTGTCGCTCAATATCGATCTAATTTATAAAAAACAAGAGGAACCGGAACATGGAGGATCAGAACCAGAACCGGCCGAGTCAGGAGTTCAGCAGGAACAACCCGCTGAGACCGAAGAGGAAACTCTCTGATTTCGCCGCAATCAAAGTTACTATAGCATCGCCTGATCAGATTCTTAACTGGTCGTTCGGTGAAGTTGAGAAGGCCGAAACAATAAATTACCGTACCCTCAAACCAGAGGTCGGTGGTTTAATGTGTGAAAAGATTTTCGGTCCTACCAAGAATTACGAGTGTTATTGCGGAAAATACCGTAAGGTACGTTTCAAGGGTATTATCTGCGATAAATGCGGAGTTGAAGTGACCCATAACAAAGTACGCCGTGAAAGAATGGGCCATATAAAGCTTGCCGTTCCAGTAACCCACGTATGGTACGCGTATAGCATTCCTAATAAAATCTCAACCATCCTTGATATTTCGCAGAAAAAACTGCTTTCTGTAGTGTATTACACCCGTTATCTTATCACCGAGGTGGACAAGAAGCGTAAACAGGAAATCCTTCCGATAATCGATGAGGAGCTGAATTCGAAAAAAGAAGCTGAGAACGCTGAGCTTGAAAAAGCGGTTTCAGAACTTGAAGGTAACGCAGAAAAAGAGATTAAGAAAATGCGTAAAGATGCTAGCGATCGTGCGAAAACTGAATTCAAGATTGAGACTCTTCAGCATTCAATAAAAAGGCAGACGGCACAACTTCACAAAGAATTTGCTGAACGTGAGGAGATTCTCGAAAGAGAATATGACGATCTTCGAAAACTAATAGAAAAGGTAGATATGGGTGAAGTTCTTTCTGAGGATGAATTCATTATTTTGAAAGATAGGAATTTCGTCTTCTTCACTGCAAAAATGGGAGCAGAGGCGGTGAAGGATCTTTTGCAGAAAGTAGATCTTGACGCGATGAGTCGTCGTTTGAGGTATGAAGTGAACATTACTCAATCTGCAGCAAAACGTGCAAAACTAATAAGTCGGTTACGACTCATTGAAGGATTAATGAAAAACGGACTTCGTCCTGAATGGATGGTGCTCGATGTCGTTCCCGTTATTCCTCCGGACCTACGGCCAATTATCCAACTTCCGGGTGGTAAGTTTGCTACATCAGACTTGAATGACCTGTACCGCAGAGTAATCAATCGAAATAACCGATTGAAGCGTCTAATACAGATCGGTGCGCCTGATGTCATTTTAAGAAACGAAAAGCGTATGTTACAGGAAGCTGTCGACGCTTTGATAGATAATTCTCATCGTCCAAGTCGTCCGGTAGTGAATTTGCGAAGAATGCCTTATAAGGCACTTACCGATCAACTACGTGGTAAACGAGGACGGTTCCGAAGGAACTTGCTTGGTAAAAGAGTCGACTACTCTGGTCGTGCTGTTATTATTGGTTCTGCTGATCTGACACTCAACGAGTGCGGTCTTCCCAAAGCGATGGTACTCGAAATGCTTCGACCGTTTGTGCTACGCGAGCTTCTTGCTATGGATAAGGCACCCAATATCAGAGTTGCAAAGCAGTTGATTGATGATGAAGATGAGATTGTATGGGATATCTGTGAACGTTTGATTCAAAATCGACCTGTACTGCTTAACCGTGCACCGACACTTCATAAACAAGGTATTCAAGCATTCTTTCCAAGACTTGTTGAAGGTGATGCCATTAAACTTCACCCTCTCGTTTGTTCTGGATACAATGCAGACTTTGATGGAGATATGATGGCTGTTCACGTACCACTTACAGATGAAGCCGTCGAAGAGGCGAGAAGTCTGATGCTTGCACAATACAATATCGTGGGTATGGGTGATGGAAATATCTGGGCGTTGCCAACGAAGGACATGCTTATTGGTATTTACCTTCTCACCGCTCTTGATGACACTCTGAAATACCCGGTTACTTTTGGGAATATTTCTCGAGCTATATCATCGTTTGATTCAGGAGCTGTGTCGCTTAACGCAAAGATTGCGGTTAGAATTGATGGAGAAATTATTGAAACCTCAATTGGACGGCTTATCTTTAACGAGGCGCTTCCTGAAGGATTCCGCTTTGTTAATGAACAGATTACTAAGAGTTTTCTTGGTTCTCTTGTAAAAGAGATTGTAAGGACATATCCAATTGAAGTTACGGTAAAAACCCTCGATGCTTTTAAGGATCTTGGCTTTAAGTATGCGACACACTTTGCTTATGACTTAGCAGTGGAGGACTTTGATATCGATATTGATCGTGAAGAACTACTTGCCAAAGGTGACAAACAAGAACTGAAGTTACAGGAAGACTATATGATGGGTCTTTTGACCTATGATGAAAAGAGACAGCTCTCTATCGATCTTTGGAACCAAATCACCCAGGAGATGTCTTCTAAGATTTGGGATCGTATTGATCGAAAGAATTCAGTTTCAATTCAAGTTAATTCTGGTGCAGGTAACTATCCAGATCAGGCTCGTCAAGTTATCGCAATGAAGGGAATGCTTCGTGATCCGCAAGGTGAATGGGTTGAACTTCCAATTAAAGGAAATCACAACCAGGGACTGAGCGCATTCGAATACTTTGCTGCGAGTCGTGGTGGACGAAAAGGCCTTGCTGATACGGCTTTGAGGACGTCTAAAAGCGGATATTTGACGCGAAAGCTTGTTGATGTGGCACAGGAGCTTATTATCCGGATGGATGATTGTGGTGTTGTCGGAGAGGGTCACACGATTGTTCGAGATGATGAGAAACTTAACCGCCGTGTACCGTTTATCGATCTTATTCAAGGACGATGGACTGCACAGCCAGTTATTGATCCAGAGAGCGGTAAAGAACTTCTCGGTGCAAACGAGGAAATTACAAATGAAATTGCTAAGGAACTTGTTGCAAAAGGTGTGCAAACGGTCAATGTACGATCACCATTAACCTGTCAGGCACCACTCGGACTATGCGGGAAGTGTTATGGATATGATATTGGTACTAACCAACTTGTACAAATTGGTAAAGCGGTTGGAGTCATTGCCGCTCAGGCTATGGGTGAACCTGCAACACAGATGGTTCTCCGCACGTTCCACTCCGGTGGAGCAGGGGAGACAGACATCACGCGAGGTTTACCTCGTCTTGAAGAGTTGTTTGAGTCTCGATTACCGAAGAAGGTTGCTTTTGTTGCTCCTTTCGATTGCACTGTCAAGGTTGAGTCTGTGGACGAAGATCTGTATCGAGTAACGATGACAGGTAACCGTCTTGAAACTAGGGGGTACTACTTAAATGAAGCAAAAGAGATCGCGGTAAAGGATGGTGAAGAAATTAAGGATGGACAAATGCTCTTCATTACGAATGATGAGCGTGAACATCAAGCACCGTTTGCAGGCACTGCGAAGATTGTAGGAAATGTTCTTGAAGTAAGAGGCTTGGTACCGGTATCGGAAGAATTCACGATTCCGTCAATTTACAAGATACTTGTAAAAGACGGTGCAGAAATTGTTGCAGGAACGCCTATTACTGACGGAAGCCTTAATCCTAAACAATTGTTTGAGATTGTAGGTCTCCTAAAGACACAGGAATACATTATTGACGGTGTCCAGAGCGTGTACACCGAGCAAGGTATTTCTATCAACGACAAGCACGTTGAGTGCATTGTCCGTCAAATGGGTAGAATGTCGAAGGTTATTGAACCAGGAGATACGCCATACTTGATTGGGTCTTTCGTAAGCAAGTATGTTGCTAGTCTCAAAAACAAGATGATACAGGATAATTCTAGGAAGCCAGCGTACTTAGTTGATCAGCTTATGGGTATTACAGCTTCGTCACTTAAAACAGAAAGCTTCCTCTCCGCAATGTCGTTCCAGGAGCAGGTAAGGGTTCTGACAGAAGCAGCGCTCATTGGTAAAGTCGATTATTTGCGTGGACTCAAGGAAAATGTTATCATCGGTCGCCCAATTCCAGTAGGGGAACGTGCCCGTATTGATACGTTCGACTCCCTCGAGGAGTTCAAAGATTAGATGCTTGAATAACTATAGATGCCAACAATAAGTCAACTCATAAGAAAACCGAGAGAAACCAAAGCGAAAAGCAAGAAACGCGTTGGTCTCCGGATGAACCGAAATACCATTAAGAATACGGTTTCCTATTCAAACAACCCGTTTAAACGAGGTGTTTGTGTACAGGTTAAGACTATGACACCGAAAAAGCCGAACTCTGCCCTTCGAAAGATTGCTAGAGTTCGTCTTTCTAACGGTCATATGGTGACTGCGTACATTCCAGGAGAAGGCCATAATTTACAGGAACACTCTGTCGTTATGGTTAAGGCTGGTCGTAAGCGGGACCTTCCTGGTGTTCGTTACATCGTTGTACGAGGAAAGTACGATACAGAAGGAGTTAAGAACCGTAAACAAAGTCGCTCGAAATATGGAGCGAAATCATCTAAAGAATAAGCTATTCTACAAATAATAATCGACAATGAGAGGTAAACAAGCACCAAAACGAGAAATTGTCCCCGATGTAGTGTACAGTAATACTACCATTACTCGATTCATCAATATTGTATTGCTAGATGGCAAGAAATCTATTGCTGAACGGTTTGTATATGGTGCTTTAAAGGAGGCTGGGGAGAAATTGAAAAAAGATCCCGTTGAAGTTCTTGAAGGTGCACTTGGTAATGTAAGACCGAGTCTAGAAATTCGTTCTCGAAGAGTCGGCGGTGCAAACTACCAAGTCCCCGTGCCAATTGAAGAGGCTCGTCAAATTGCATTGGCACTCCGATGGATTGTCGGTGCTGCTCGGAAGAGCAAGGGTAAGAACTTCGATAAAGCTCTTGCAGAAGAGCTTGTAAGCGCTTATAAAGGTGAAGGACAGGCCGTGAAAACCAAACAGGATACCGAGCGAATGGCTGAAGCCAACAAAGCGTTCGCACACTTCCGCTGGTAATCTCTCGTTCATCTTTGTTTTGATAATGGTTTCCCCAAAGGGGTACTTTTTCCATCTTTGATTTTCTGACATAGAACAGATCTTCTCTTCTCATTACTCATGATTTACCCATAATGAAATGATAGGGGATATACCGCGAAGGGTATACCTTTATGTGACAATGTCGCCATTATTATCAGTGGGCACATGAGTCTTCGTCAAAAACTGACGAGAGGTAAAGGGATAAATGGTATAGGGATTAACGCTAGTGGATGAAAGTATTTATTCTTCGCTCGATGCTGCTTCTGTGGAAGTCGCATCCGTAGTAGCACCTTCCTCGCCTTCTTCTTCGCTCTCAGCGGCTTTAGCAGCAGCAGCGGCTTCCTCTTCCTGCTTCTCTTCCTCGTATGTCTTTTGGAATGGCTGTATGGTAGCTACTGAAAGCTCTTTATCTTCTTCGTGAACAAAATCGAGACCTTCTGGAATGTGTAGATCTGATACGGAAACGTTGTCTCCAACTTGCTGGAGGGAGGTAATATCAATTTCGAGGTGAGTAGGAATATCTTTCGGCAGACCACGTAACTCAAGTGAATTTCTACTCATAATGAGAACTCCAAGGTTGTTTCGAACTGCAAGGGATTCGCCGATTGGATTGATTTGAACATCGAATACAGCCTCTTTATTGGGGTCAAGTGCCATAAAACTGACATGATTCGGTGTATTGGTACGAAGATCGTTTTGCACTTCACGAATTAACGCAGTCTGATGTTCATCATCTTCTACGGAGATATTGACGAGTGGAGTACCTTTAACAGATTCAAGCATCTTTTGCACTTCATTTGATGCGATTTTGATACTAATGGATTCACCCGCTTGATTATAAACAACAGCCGGCGTGAAGCCTTTTTTAAGTAAGTTTTTGAGCTTTTTTAGCTCTGATCTTTTATGTGCTTTTATGGTAAATCGTGCCATGACCTGTGGAATATAGCAAAAAATATGAACAATAACAAGGTTTATACCCGAAAACGAGGATAAAATAGGATCGAAAGGTGATAGAGGAGGAATATTCATCGTTATTAATTAATTCAAGAAGACTTATTCTATTAAGTAATATTGCTATATCCTCATGATTGACATTTAATTCGTGTTCAGGTATTCTCTCTCTTAGCACTTGGTTAACTTGATTGCTAACAAGCCGTGACGGAAAGACAGAAGCAAATTCTTGAAGCAGTTATTCTCGAGTTCATGAAACGTGCAGACGCTATTGGTTCTATGCATCTTGTCGAGGAATACGGAATTGATGCAAGTCCAGCCACTGTGCGCAACGAAATGGTCGAACTTGCCCAACAAGGCTATTTAGTAAAATCTCATTGCTCTTCAGGAAGAATTCCAACTGATCTTGGAATCAAATATTTTATTAATGACATAATGGAGGAAGAACCTCTTGAAAACACTCAGGAGGTTAATGTACGTATTATGCTTTCACAGGAGCGATTTGACGAAGAAAAACTTATTTCACGTGTGTTGGAGTTTTTGGCTGAGCAGACAGGCTATGCAGCGGTATCGCTCATTGGTGAAGAGTTGCGCTATCGTGGAATTTCTTCTCTTATGGATTATCCTGAACTTCGCAATATAGATATTCTTGAAGTACTTCTCAGAATGTTGGAAAACAACGTGCTAATTAAACGGCTTATGTACCGGGATATTCCGGGTGATGTCTATGTAATTGTTGGTAAAGAATCCAATATAGAAGGTATGGAAAATTGTGCAATGGTTGTTTCTTCGTTTCAAGGCTATGGTGGTAAAAAGGGACGTTTTGGTGTGTTAGGCCCTCGAAGAATGGAGTATTCACGGGTCATTCCGGTTGTTCGTTCGGTATCCCAAGTTGTGAGTAATTCAACAAGGGGGTGGTAATAATTTAGTATAAATGCGTATGTCAAAAAGAAAACATGAAAACAATAAGCAAAAAGGACGGGTACCTGTCAATTCTGAAACTAAAAACACTCAAGCTTTTAGTCAAAGGACATCGGATATGAAAATTCATGAACAAGAATTAGTTACTCGTGTATCTGAGCTTGAGGTGCAACTCAAACAGGCATTATCCGACTACCAAGTGCTTAAGCGTGATATGGAGAAACGGCTACAATTTGAAGGTGATATGCTTCGGGCGGATGTTTTACGTTCTATTCTTGGTATTGCAGATGATATGGATATTGCTCTTACTCATAAGGATAGTGATGATATTAAAAGTTGGCGTGATGGACTGGTGATGATTCTCCAAAAAATTCAGGAGACTATTTCGCAAACAGGGGCACAGGTTATTCCGGTGCAGATTAATGATTCCTTTGATCCATCAGCTCACGAAGCCGTAGGAATTGTGAATGAAGGTAAAGACGGCACTATTGCTCAAGTGGTCCAGAACGGCTATGTTTTGGGAGAAAAAGTAATCAGACCTGCCCGGGTTATTGTTCGCAAAAACAGCCCCAAAAAGTAATCTAAAATAAATACATAAATAAAATGGGAAAAATTCTAGGAATTGATTTAGGGACAACGAATTCCGTAATGTCCTTTATGCAGGGAGGTACCCCTACCGTTATTCCAAATGCACAGGGTGGTAGATTAACACCGTCTGTCGTTGCTGTCGGCACGGACGGTGAGTTGCTTGTAGGTGCACCAGCAAAAAATCAAGCGGTAACCAATCCGGAAAACACTATTTACTCAGTAAAAAGGCTTATCGGTCGAAGGTGGGATGATCCAGAGGTGAAAAAAGCGAGAGAAAACCTTCCGTTTGAGATGCGTGAGGGTAAAAAATCAGGGGTAGAAATCAAGTTCGGGGACAATTGGCTTACACCACAAGAGATTTCTGCGAAAGTTCTTCAGAAAATGAAGCTTGATGCTGAGTCGTATGCCGGTGAATCCATAACGGAGGCGGTGATCACGGTGCCAGCTTACTTTGACGATACTCAAAGGCAGGCAACAAAAGATGCCGGTAAGATAGCTGGCTTTGAGGTGAAACGAATTATTAATGAGCCGACAGCCGCTGCACTTGCCTATGGGTTAGATAAAAAGAATAACGAACAGGTTGCGGTATTCGATCTTGGCGGTGGTACGTTCGATATATCTATCCTTGAAATTGGCGATGGTGTATTTGAAGTACTTTCAACGAACGGAGATACATTTCTCGGAGGAGATGATTTTGATGAAGTAATCATTAACTTCCTTGCGGATGAATTTAAAGCTAAGGAAAGTATTGATCTGCGTTCTGATAGGACTGCGCTTCAACGTTTGAGAGAAGCTGCTGAAAAAGCAAAGATCGAGTTGTCCTCATCTGAGAGAACGACTATTAACATTCCGTTTATTACCGCGGATGCGAAAGGTGCAAAGCACTTGAACCGGGAAATGACTCGAGCAGAGCTCGAAAAATTGGTGATGCACCTTGTTGACCGATTGGTTGGTCCCTGTGAAAAAGCATTAAAAGATGCCAAGCTTAAACCGGAAGATGTTGACGAAGTACTTTTGGTTGGTGGAATGACTCGTATGCCTCTCGTCGCTCGTAAAGTAAAGGAAATCTTTGGCAAAGAGGGGAATAAATCCGTGAATCCTGACGAGGTAGTGTCGATCGGTGCTGCTATTCAGGCTGGAGTTTTGGGAGGAGAAGTTCATGATATTACTCTTCTTGACGTCACCCCTCTATCTCTGGGAATTGAAACTCTTGGTGGAGTAATGACGAAAATTATCGAAAGAAACACGACGATTCCCGTTGAGAAGAAACAAGTCTTTTCTACCGCTGCGGACAATCAAGGTGCGGTTGAAGTGCATGTTTTGCAGGGAGAACGTGAGATGGCATCAGATAACAAAACCCTTGGCAAGTTTATTCTTGATGGTATTCCTCCTGCACCTCGAGGAGTCCCGCAAATCGAGGTAACGTACAAAATTGATGCAAATGGAATTCTCAGCGTCTCAGCCCTAGATAAGGCGACCGGCAAAAAGCAAGCAATTACGATAACTGCGTCAACCAGCTTGAGTCAGGATGAAGTAGACAAAATGGTTGAGGAGGCTTCGAAGTTTGCTTCAGAAGATAAAAAGAAGAAGGAAAAAGCTGAAGTTCGTAACGAGGCTGATACCCTCTGCTTTTCCGCAAAACGACTTATTGAAGATGAGAAGGCAAAAGTCGATGATGAAGTGAAAAAAAGTGTTGAAGAAAAAATAACCAAGATCAGGAATGAAATTCAAAAGGATGACTTTGACACAGCAGAGGTTAAAAAAATGACAGAAGCCTTGTCAAAGGAAGTTCAAGAAATTGGAAAGAAGATGTACGAAGAAGCAGGAAAGGAAGTCGAGCAAGATGAGAAGAAAGACGACTCATCGAAATCCGGCAATAGCTCTTCCGACAAGAGTTCTACTAAAGACAATAAACCAGGAGATGACGAGATAAAAGAAGGGGAAGTTGTATAGTCTAGATCCAAATACGAGCGGTCCGGTTCTTCGATTTATTGTTGAACCGGATCGCCTACTGGTGAAGCAGGGGTAACTGAGGTGTCTCGGAAAGGATTGCCGACATATCCGAAAGAACCAGGTGAGGTGTTGCGTTTTGGTTGGCTTTTTTGAAATTCTTCGGATTCCTTTTCCCGTTGTTTTTTTACCATTTCTTCGGCCTGTTGTAGAAGTTCTAGGTCTGAAAGGGTTTTCTCTTGTCCCTCCTCAACAGGAGTGGACTGCGTTTGAGTCGTCTGATCAGGTGTTGAAGGCGAAGGTCGATTAAATAGCCGTGAGAGAAATCCAAGCATTTTCCTGTCACAAAAAAGTTAAGAATTCGTTGTAGATTGCTGTTCTTCGGCCTCATATTTTTTGAGGTTTGCTTCCGCTTCGTTTACGGCTGCTTTTTGTATTTCTCGTTGAGCGGAATATTGGTCGAAAACAGCTGATAAGTGAGTGATCTCTTTTTCATCGATATTCATGCCAGTTTTTTTCATCAGTTCGACCTCGCGCGGGTCAGAGGTAATTAAGAGGTGCTCACCTATACTCGATATTATCTTTATTGCCACATGATTTGCTCCAGCAAAAAAGATTCCCTCTCCTTTGTCACATGAAAGGAGGAAGCTGCGCTCACCGTCAGAAAGGTTAAAGACTGCCTGAATGAGGTCAATTGCGGCGGGGCTTTGCTTAAGGAGTACCTGGATAGAGGAGTTTGTAACAATTGCCTTCCCATAGTTACTTCTAAGAAAGTCTTCTACGTCTTGCGTGATTGTGGTAAGTCCAAGGTGATACTTTCTTGCTCGTTTTGCTATTGAATATATGAATTTTGCTGAATCTTCGTTTTGCATCATAAGCCACGCTTCATCAACGATGAGAAGTCTTCGTCTTTGATCTTTTTTAATTTTTGTCCAGATGAAATCAAGCATGAGATGCATTGCCATAGGGCGCAGTTCTTCTTGTAAATCGCGGAGGCTAAATACCGTGAAAGGATTATTAATTGACACGTTGCTCTTTTCATTAAAAACTCCAGCACCGCTTCCAATGACAAATTTTTCAAGACGACCTGCAAGACTTCTTGCTTCGGGTTCCGGCATTCCTTGCAGAATTTTATAGAGATCTTCAAGGAGTGGAGGTTCTTTTCCTTTTTGAGTATCGGGATCGGTTGTTATTCCTCTTTCACGATAGGTGAGTATGAGGGCGCGGTCGATAATTGAACTTTCAATGCTACTTACTCCACCAAACATAACCTTAAAAAAACCGTGCAGAGAAAGAATTTTCATTCTCAGTTCATCTTCGTCGGGATTTACAAGGCCGGAAAGCTCAAATGGGTTGATCTTGCTTCCTTTGTCCTGTGAAAAGGTGATATAGGCTCCGTTTACCGAGTCGCATAACCGCTCAAATTCTCTTTCTGGGTCGATAATAATAATATCTGCACCAAGCATAAGACTTCGAAGTGCTTCAAGCTTCACAAAGTAGCTTTTACCCGCACCTGACTTTGCAAATATGACCGAGTTTGCATTCTCCATATCAAACCGGTCAAAAATGATAAGGCTCTGGTTGTGGATATTTACTCCGTACATAATTCCATGATCCATGGTGAGTTCCGAAGAGACAAAGGGGAATGTTGTCGCAAGAGAAGTCGTGTCCATGTTTCTTGTTACATACAGACTGTCGACACCCGTGGGCATAGAACTAAGAAATGCTTGTTCCATCTGTAACGTTCCAGGCTTTGCCACGACATTAATCGCTGCAAGTGTCGAGATGACGTTTTTTGTTATTTTGTCGAGGATCTCTTTAGAATCAGCATTCAGGGTGATATACATAGCAAAATGAAAGAATTTCTCAGTACCTTCAGCAATGGCTTCTTGTAATTTCCGTGCGTCGCTTAACGTAATTTTCATTGTCGGGTCAAGGATCTTCCCTTTCTCAGCATCGGTATAGAGAGAAGCTTCCATCTCGCTAATTTTTCTTTTCAGCTTTTGTAATACTTCTTTTGAATCAACCGGGTAATAAAAAGTGCTGATGGAAAGCGAGTGCTCGAAATTAATAAGCGGTGAAAGCCAATTAGGGCCAACAAAACGCGGATATGCTGAAGCAAAGAGTGTCCGGTAATATTTTTCTCCAACTTGTATATGATTGAAATCAACTTCAATAGCGGGGGGAGCGATGATGTCTTTGAGAGTCATTTCGATTTCTGAGGTACTTTCCTTCTGTGAATCAGTTGTGACTTGTGCTGTCATACCTGTTGCAGCATTCTTTTTCTTCTTGTTAAACATCGTACTGAAACCACCAAGCATGCCGGTAAGCGGGTTTGGTGATGTTGCTCTTGGCGAGGAAGACGATGGGGTGGGAGGATTGTTATTGTAGAAAGAATTACTTGTTTGCGGGGTAGAGGTGTTAGGATTCATTTGCTTTGTACTGGGTTGCAATTTGAGATTGTGTATCAGCTACTGAAGCTTCACCTGAATAACTTGCAGATACGAGCGGGTTATATAACTCGAAGAATAGCTCTATCAGCTCCTTTGTCGTTAATTGATGAGAATCAAGGCCCATTCTAAGCAGTTGCTTCATGATATGGTCTCTTTTCGGATAGAGGTAGGACTTAGCCTGATCGATTACATAGTCAATGTTTGTTATTTTTTCTTCTTTTCCCATCATTTGCTTCATAGGATCCGTTTTAGTAAGAATTGCCGCGCGATAGGGCACTACGATGTAGAACTTCTTATCGAGGATTTCGTTTTTAATAATGAGGTTCTGGACGAATTTTGTGTAAATTGTCATTTGCCGGTGAAGTCCAGCACTGATTTGTTTATTGATAAACGAGCGAATATAGTCGATGTAACCTCTGATATTAATTTTCTTCGTCATGATAACTATTTGGAATGAGTGGTTTAGAGAGTTAAGTAGTTGTGCAAACGCCATGATTTTTGCATCTTGCTCAACTTCTGAAAGAAGATCGAAGTTTACAGATGTTGTTTTTAATACGAGTCCCACACTTCCATCTTTGAGAATAACCAGATCGTCAACGATCTTCTCTATTTCGAGATGATCTTGTGTTGGTGCGAATTCCTTTTGCTTGGCAGTAGGCATAGTTACAAAGATTTGATTTCAATTGGAGCATATACATGACCGGTTAAATTTCGTGTTACTTCCGGAAAGACATAACCTTGTTTCGTTAGTGTAATTTTGTACATACCATCCTTGAGTGGAATATTGTTCATGATCTGTCCTAAAATATTCGAAATTGCAGCTCTTACCGGGGCACCGTTCGCATTTTTAATGACACATACGACTCCAGACATAATCAAACCATTTACATCTTTTACTACTATGTTGATTGTGTTATTTTTCTCCTCAAGTCCAGGAATGGTCGTTGAGTACTCATGAATATTATCGTCATCAATTACAAGTACGGGAGGTAGTTGAGCATTTTCCTGTTGAACTGGATGGGCAGGGTGGAGGGGGTAAACGGGAGTGTTATCAGACGGAGGTGGTGGCACTTGATTTTGAGAATTGAGGGTATTTGAGATTGGTTGCTGAGGATTCACGAGTGGGGTTTGAGTCGAGTCCGCGACAGGTAAGACAGTAATACCCGGAGGAAAATTTCCTTCAGAAAAAGTGGCGGATGGAGAGGTTGCTGCAGCTGATATCTCTGTATCCCTTGATGAGCCAGGAGTTGTTGCAGAATTACCGAGAAGTATCGTTCCAGAAAGTGCTGATGTTTGCTCCTCTTGAGCTGACGTGGCTGACGTATTCATTGAGTGTACCTCCTTAGGTTGAAAAGATATGACGTCTGAAAACGTGGTTGAAGGGGCAATTTGGGTTTGGGTTGTACGATATGCAGGTGTATTGAACGGTGGTTGCTGAGTATTGAATGTTCCGATGGAACTCGATTGCGGGAGTGAATTACTTGTATCAAAAGATGGGAGATTGGTGACAACTGTTTGATTTTGAATAGATTTCGGTTCGGAAATAGTTTTGAGGGTTTCCTCGATTCGTTGCATATCCTGTATTTCGGTTCGTTCAACCTCAATGACTGAGGTGTCTGGACGTTTTGCATCGGTTGTTAACGGGGCAGAAACAAATACTCCTTGTGTTTGGGTAGGAGGTGTTATCGCATAATCTTTTACCTGCAAGGAGGATGCGTCGGTATTCATTGAAGGAACATATCCAGTCTTCTTCCACACTCTCTGTGTGGGTCGGTTAATAGCTGAAAAGTAAGCAAGTATCCATTTGTCGAGTGGTCTGTCTTGAATTGGAACGAGCCCTACCATGATTCCTCCTCCACCGATTATGAAGCTAATTGGTACAGCAATAATGCCGGGAATGAGTTTTTGCTGCATGAGAAACCAGAAAAACCAGGCAATAGCCAGACCGACAGCGATAAAAAGAAATTCCCTCAAAGAAAGGAAGTTTCCAAATAGTTTAAAGTCGACGCTCATAATCTCTTGTGGTACTGCGTGTGTTCTCACTCTTGTGGATATCGGATGATATAATGCGTTCGCCGTTAGTTTAGCAGAATTATCTTCATTTGGTAACAGGAGCTTTCTCAGCGAGTCGACGTAGTATACTTTCTGTCGTACTACTTGCTGAGATGTATGGAAGTCTACTTGATGAAAGAATCGCTGTGCGCCTTTTTGGCAGAGATACTGTTCACATCTTCCGCAAGCACTACTTCGAATTAGCACAAAACCCTGCATTCCTTGGCCGCGGAAATGTTCAGTCTGTCATAAAGAAACGGTCTATCTCGATGCAAAAGCTTAAGGAAGCTGAGGCTGTAAGTCGTATATACCGATATATACCTTGGGTCCTGTTTGTTGGAGTATCTGGATCAGTATCCTACTTAAACGCGGAACAAGACGATGATATTGATCTGTTTCTTGTTGTCAGTAGACATAGACTCTGGATTACCCGATTGGTTGAATATGTTATGTTTCGTGCATTGAGCAAGAGGAGAGCATACAACGACACAATTGTAAGGGACAAATTTTGCGTAAACGCATATTTAAGTGAGCAGTGTCTCGATGTGAGTGAGTTTATGAAACCTGATATTTGCACTGCTTTGGAACTTGTGCAGATTAAAC
>CAZDUZ010000010.1:0-25970 GCA_964508755.1 uncultured Candidatus Saccharibacteria bacterium
TAACTTCAATTATTGATTGATCCATGAAAGTAATACTGCGTTCAGATGTAAAGGGTGTCGGTCAACGAGGGACTATTGTAGACGTAGCGAGTGGCTATGGGGTGAACTTCCTTATTCCTCAAGGATTAGCTGAAGCTGCTACACCGGACTCAGTTAACCGGGCAAAAGCACTTTCTCAGAGAAAAACTGACAAGCAAGTTGAGACACAGTCAAAGGTGGCCTCTCTTGGGAAGAAGATTGAGAAGAAAACTTTCTTGATAAAAGTGAAAGCAAGTAAAAGTGGACGTTTGTTTGGTTCTCTTACGAAAAACGAAGTGGTCGACTCCTTGCGAAAAGAGTGGGGGCTCCAGAATACTGAATCTGAGATAAAAGTCGATCTGGCTCAGCCAATTCGGGATGCAGGACGCTATCCGCTCTCTATAGAAATAACTACTGGCAGTATCAGCGAGAAACACGATATCATTCTCTCGGTTGTTGCGCAGTAAGGTGAAATGGTATACCCTCGAAAGAGGTATTAAACCTGAACTTAACTGTTAATAACGAGCATATGAATAGTAAAACAGAAATTGAAGAAACCACAATGGAAGATAAATCAAAAAGTGGTTTACGGGAGGTTTCTACTGAAACCGTCGATAAGTCGGTGACGAAAAAAAAGCCGAGCAAGCTAAAGATGATGCTTTTAAAAGGTTGTATTTTTCTTGTTGTCATTACCGGCCTTGCTGGTGGTCTTACCGCATTCTTAAGCCTTGTGGCAATTCCTTCTGCTAAAGAATGGCTTGCTGAGCATAACTTTATTGCTATCGATGAAGAAGCTGAAGATGGAAGTGGTGTTACTCGTGGTTCAAGAACAGTCGTTTCTGAAGAAAATTGGGTTATTGATGTGGTAGAGCAATCGCAAAAAGGAGTAGTAAGTATTGCTATTTCCGAGGCATCTCTTGACCCACAAAGCGGTTCTGTTCAAAATTCTTCAAATATTGGTACGGGATTTGTTATTGATGAATCTGGATTAGTAATGACCAATCAGCATGTTGTATCTGACATACAGGCAACGTATATCGTGGTTACGAGTGATGGCAAGGAGCATTCTGTTGTAGATATTGCACGCGATGATGCTAACGATTTAGCAATACTAAAAATTTCAGGCACAGAGGGATTAGAAGCGCTTCCTTTAGGGGACTCATCGAGTTTAAAACCCGGGCAGTATGTTGTTGCTATTGGAACTCCTCTTGGGGATTTACCTGGGACAGTAACGACTGGTGTAATAAGCGGTCTCGGTAGATCAGTAAATGCTAGTAGCGGTGGATTTTGGGGAACACAACGTCAATATGAAGATGTAATTCAAACTGATGCCGCAATTAATCCGGGTAATTCCGGCGGTCCTCTTCTTGATGCTGACGGAAGTGTTATCGGAATTAATTTTGCCACTACGGGTGGTGCAGATAATATTTCTTTTGCCCTTCCCATAAACCAGGCAAAGGAACGTATTGCTCAGTATAGGCAGTTTGGAAAATTCATCAGGCCATACATGGGCATTGAGTACCAGCTGGTGACTCGGTCTGAAGCGATGTTTTACCGTGATGTTGTCCCTGGTGCATTTGTGAAACGTGTGGTAAGTGGAAGTCCTGCTGAGAAAGCTGGAATCAAAGCTGGTGATATCATAACCAAATTGGGGGATTCTGCGGTCGAATCATCATTCTCGTCTCTGATTCAAAAGTATAACGTGGATGATGTTGTTGCTGTGACTGTCTGGAGAAACGGTGAAATGCTTGTTCTGAATGTGACTCTTGAAGAAGCAGAGTGAAAAACTGAGTTACTCTGAAGATGAAGAGTCAATGATAATCCTGAAAAATCTTTAAGCTATGTCTCAATCGTGATGAACCTGTTTTTTCCAAACGTGTCTGGAAGAATCGAATTTCGCGCATGTGGATAAAAACGTTTTACAAAGGTCATGACCGTATCAATTATTACTGGTTGTATTTCTAGGACAATAACTCCTTTGGGTGCAAGACGGTCGATAGACTGTACGAGAAGCTCTTTAATAAGGGTTGCTCCGTTCTCGCCTCCGTCGAGAGCGATATGCGGTTCGTAACCTTTGACACTTTGATCCAGCTCCGTCATTTCAACATGTCGAATATAGGGTAGGTTAGCAGCAATGATGTCATATTTCTCTTCGTCACCACCTGGCTCGAGAAGATTGCCATGAAGAACCTTAATAGACCTACCAAGCGAATAGGTACGGATGTTTTTCTTTGCAACGGTGAGAGCTTTGTCAGAAATATCTGTAGCAAAAAAACGGACTTTATCATCTCGGAGGCAAAGTGCCGTGGAGATTATTATGCAGCCTGTGCCAGTACCGACATCGATGAGGGAAAGTGTTTTTTTGTCCTTATTATTTAGGCTTTTTTCTGTAGCAAACCCAACGACTAAATCGACGAGTGTTTCTGTCTCAACCCGAGGGATGAGTGTATTACGGGAGACATAAAACTTTCTTCCATGAAAATCCGCGATGCCGGTAATGTATTCAAGTGGCTTTTCGGCTTGAAGCTCCTGAATTATCCGTTCTAGCTTACGTGTTTGTTTGAGAGTAAGTTTTGTATTAAGAGATTGTAGTACTCCGGTTTCGTTTACCTCTAGTACAGATTCTAAGATTCTAATCGTATCAGCATCTTTGTTGGGTAATACTTCCCGTACTGTTTGGTTAATATACTCAATACATTCCTTAACGCTTCTTGTTTGAATCATTGAGTTGCTCGGAGTTTTCATTGATAGAGAGATCTTTTTAAAGATTAACTGGTTGCTGATCAGCCGTTTTCAGGTCTTCTATCATTTCGTTCATCGATCCGTTAAGAATTTCCGTTATATTGTGCCACGTTTTTTTGATACGATGATCAGTAATTCTGTTTTGAGGGAAGTTGTACGTTCGTATTTTTTCCGACCGTTTTGCACTGCCAATTTGAGATTTACGAAGTGATGCCATTTCTGAGTGTTGTTCTTCGAGCATATGATCATAAATCCTTGATCGCAGTAGGCTCATGGCAGATTTACGATTTTTAATCTGAGAGCGATTTTCCTGACAAGACACGACAATTCCAGTAGGGTGGTGAGTGATTCTTACGGCGGAATCAGTCTTGTTTATATGCTGTCCACCTGCGCCTGATGCCCGAAATGTGTCGAGGGTGATATCCTCTGGTTTAATATCTACATCAATATCTTCGGCTTCCGGCATTACGGCGACTGAAGCGGTGGATGTGTGAATACGGCCAGCACTTTCTGTAGAGGGAACTCGTTGTACTCGGTGAACACCGCTTTCGTACTTCAATTCGCCAAAAACTCCTTCTCCCTCAATTCGCATGGATAGTTCTTTAATACCACCCGTTTCAGAGAGGTGCTGGTTGAGTACTTCAACGAAATACCCTTTGTTTTGAGCAAAATGTGAATACATACGGAAGAGATCGCCAGCGAAAAGAGAAGCTTCTTCACCTCCCGTTCCTGCGCGGATTTCGAGTATTGCGTTTCTGTCATCCTGGTTTAGTGCTGACTGCTGGAGATTATTGATTTCCTGAAGAATCCGTTGAAATATCTCATCACGTTGTTCTTCAGACTGAGCGAGTTCTTCACGTGCAAGGGTAAGCATTTCTTCATCAGTTTCAGCTTGAAGCATCGTTTTCGCATCCGAAATTCGCTGTGTTAGCTTGTCAAATTCTTCAATCTTTTGCGCGATTGGTTGTAGTTTATTAAACTGCTTCCATTCAGAAGACGTTTGAGGCTGGGAGAGTGATGAAATTTTGGACCGGTACTCTTTGAGAATGTTATCGTCAGCGACGTTCTGCATTGCGGTATTGTTTGTGAAAGAGGATAGCTAACGGGAAAGATTCTTCAACATGTCTTGTAATGTCTGGCCGCTTCCAGGGCGGGCAACATGTCGTGAGGATCGGGTCTCTTTTCGTTTTGCAGCTTTTTCTCTCTTGGAAACAACTTTTTCTGCGGCTTGTTTCTTACGGGTCTCGAATTTCGAGACGAGGTTTGCTGTGTCTACGATTTTTTCTTCACCGGTATAAAAAGGATGACACTTTGAACAAAGCTCAGTAGTAATGGACTCTATGGTAGAGCCAGTGACAAACGTATTTCCGCAGGTGCAGGTTACTTTTACGTCAGTATGATATTGTGGGTGAATTCCTTTTTTCATTGCGTGGGGGATTATAGCATACTATATACGGAAAATGGAAAGGGGGTGGAAAGATAAACAGGTAGTCGAGTTGACGATTTTACTTACGTTGGAAGAGAGTATCGGTTATCGTTTACCGGATAATTATTTACAATTTGAATATTTGTATAGTTCAGGTTATTAACGTGTTTGACGTATGCTGGTGGGGGTATATAATAGGGGTCAAGTAAATTATTAATAAGTTATTCTGATGCCTAAGAAAGGAAGAGCTTCATTACAAGATCGAATTCACCGAATCCAGGGTCAACTCAGTGGTGTTGAGAAAATGATTGAATCAGAAGAAGACATAGAAAATATAATGATCCAGGTGCAGGCAGTCATTTCTGGCCTAGAAAGTTTTCGCAGAGAAATAATTCGTAAACAAATTTCCTCCGCTGTTACAAAACAGGTGGAAGATGCACTGGAAATGTTGAAGTAGTTGAATGAATTTGTAGAGATAGTTGCTTATAAAAGAATGTCAGATTTGGAAGCATCGGTTCTGCTAATTTGACGAAAGAAAATGAATATTTCCCTCAATATGTATTAAATATTGTAGGTTTGGAAGAATCTTTTATTTCTCCGATAGGGGAAGATGGAAAACCTCCGGAAGTATTTATTCTACCGGTGACTATTAATAATTGGTCAAGAATACCAACAAATTCACCAGAAATTACCTAAGAAGTCGGGTAGACAAATAATGCTATAATTCTTGAATAAGTTTATCTTCCTTTACCTTTGTTTCATAGAAAAAAGGCTAAAAATCAAGTTTTAAATGTCACTTCACCTGATTCACAAAAGGAAAGGAACCCTAATCCAACGGAAGAAAAGGATGGTAGCTTTCGAAAAAAATCTGTAAAAAACAGCAAAGCATTCAGATACTCCGTATTTGGTGTGATAACACTTGTTTCCCTATATCTTATATTAATGCCGTTTATACCTCTCATCCCATACTATTTCCGTGAGCTGACTGGTAAAAATGTATATCTTCCCCAGGAAACTGATGGATCATCTGAAAGTGGTCTGACTTCTGAACGTAGAGAAGATCTGGAAAATGAGATACCCGAAGTAAATACTTTGGAAATCCCAACAGTTGGGATCAAGGTTCCCATTTCTGAAGGATCTAATGATAGTGCTCTTGATCGTGGCGCTTGGCATCGCCCCGGTACAGGCACTCCTGTGGTTGGAGGTAATATGGTGGTGACCGGACATCGTTTCAAGTACCTTCCGCCAAGTAATTTGACGTTTTATCACTTAGATAAGGTGGTTGTTGGTGATGGGGTGGTGGTTTATTGGGACGGTAAGCGCTATGATTATCTTGTTAAAAAGATTTTTGTCGTTACTCCCGATCGTATCGAAGTTGAAGCTTCTACGGCAGAACACCAGCTTACTCTCTATACTTGTACTCCGCTCTGGACGGCGAAGGAGCGACTTGTTATTATCGCAGAGCCGTCATTTTCAAGAGTCGGCAGAGAATGATTCTGAAAAAGTTATCAATAACGAAGATAATTCTTTGGAGGTTGAGCCGAATGACGAGGTGTAGTACGAATTCTAATTTAGTATAGAAAACATAATGGTATTAAGACGTTTAGGCTTTGGTTGTTTTCAAATCAAAGCAAATGATACTTCGCTCATTATTGATCCCTTTGACCCGAAAGCTGTTGGCATGGCTCTTCCCGTTGTTGAAGCTGATTTGGTTTTGTATTCTGATCCTACGTTTTATCAAGCGGAAGCACGAGCACGTGTTAAGGTTTCTCCTGTTAGAGAGCAAGAAGGAAAGAAACTTGTCGAAATTACGGAACCTGGTGAATATGAAGCTGGAGGAATTTTTGTACAAGTTCTCGGAGATCCTGATGTTGCTGTCATAAATGTAGAAGATGTAAATATCTGTTATGTCGGTATACATGCGAAACTTCCTGAAGATGTCGATTTTGAACAGCTTCCAACCATTGATTATCTCATTGTCCCCGTCGGAGATAGCTCGCTGTGTTTGGACTGGAAAGTTCTTGACGTGGTATTGCGAGAAATGGAAGCTGGCGTAGTCGTTCCGTCGTGTTACCGAGAAGATGAAATGAAGGATCCATATGACAAATTGAAGTCTCTACAGGAATTCGCAGAGAAATTCGGAGCGGGTGAGGTAAAACATGAAAAGAAATTGAGTTTGCAAAATGTGGTTCTTGGAGAAGAAGAGACGTACGAAGTCATTGCGCTTGATGCGTAAGGCATAAAACGTGCGACATGTTTGAAGCACCTGTTTTGTAGTATAGTTCAATACACTGCCATCAAATTAATTACGGTTAGCACCTCAATTCATGGCGCAACAACGAGTTCCACCGAATAATGTCGAAGCAGAGCGTTCAATTCTTGGCGCGGTTCTTCTTGATAAAGAGGCTATGATTAAAGTTGCCGAATTTTTGCGAGCAGAGCATTTTTATGAACCTAAACACGGAATTGTCTACGAAGCGGTTATGGAGCTATTCGATGAAGGTCTTCCAGTTGACCTTGTGACTCTTTCTGATCGTCTTAAGGCGAAAAAAAGACTTACGCAAGTGGGAGGAAGAACCTACCTTGCAGAACTTGTCGAAAGCGTTCCGACCGCTGCTCATGCCGAGGAGTATGCTCATATTGTCAAATCGCTGAGCATGCGCCGCCGACTCATCTCTGCGGCAGCACAGATGGATGAGATTGCGTATCAGGAAGAGCGAAATATTTCAGAAATACTTGATGTTTCTGAGCAATCGCTGTTTGCAATTTCCCAGGCCAGTATGCGAAGCAAGTTTGTGCATGTGCGTGATCTGTTAAAGGATGCGTATGAACGGGCTGAATCTATCGATCAGCGAAAAGATAAACTTATTGGTGTTCCGACAGGTTTCAGGTTATTGGATTCGTTACTTGGGGGGTTGCAGCCTTCTGACTTGGTAATCCTTGCTGCGCGGCCATCCGTAGGTAAGACCGCATTTGCTCTTGATATAGCGAGGCATTCCTCTGTGGTTGAGAAGAAAAAGGTTGCGTTTTTCTCTCTGGAAATGTCTGCCGAACAGCTTATGGATCGTTTGTTGGGAATGCAGGCGCGGGTTCCTTTTTGGGATTTACGTCTTGGTAAGCTTAAAGATGAGGCTTTTGAGAGGCTTGCTGATGCGATGGGACAACTTGCCGAGTCCGAGTTAATGATTGACGATACTCCCGGACAAAGTGTACTTGAAGTACGTACCAAAGCACGCAGATTGAAAGCTGAGCGGGGGATTGATCTTATCGTTATCGATTATTTACAGCTCCTTCATTCGCGCAATTTGGAAAATCGTGTCCAGGAGGTCTCTGAAATTTCGATGGGGATGAAGACCTTGGCTCGTGAATTGCAAGTTCCCGTACTAGTTTTGTCACAGCTATCTCGAGCGGTTGAGTCCAGATCAGACCGCATCCCGCAGCTCTCTGATTTACGGGAAAGTGGTAGCATTGAGCAGGATGCTGACGTGGTAGTCTTTTTAAACCGTGAAGAACAATTTAATCCAGAGACAGATCGAAAAGGAATAGCGGATATTATTATTGCCAAGCACAGAAATGGTCCGACCGGACGCTATGAAATTGCTTTTGTTAAAGAACTTGGTAGCTTCAGAAATTTGGAAAAGCGAGATGGCGGGGGTAAAGAGGGGTAGGGGTACACGTCTTTATTGATGTCTCTGATTTCATTGATGAAACTTCATTTTTGTATACTAGCTTGTATCTCATACCTGTGCTAGTATTCGGCTTCGCGCTTTGAGTGCTTTTTCAGCTAATAATTTGATTACATTTATATTAATGGGAAATAGTGTTTATGGTTACAGAATGTCTCAGGAACAATTTCGGAGTGGTTTTTTGGCAAATCCACCGGGAGGGTTAACATGGGATTATGATTATAAAATATGGAAATTTCCAGGCGAACAGGTTCCTCAAGATCCTACTGAACAAGCTGCATTTTTAGAAAGAAGATCTAAAGGAGATTACCGACCTTATCCTGCAGATGTTGATCCCAGAGACTTAGTCACTTTTCATAATGAATTCGTTATTGATAGAGTAGTGAGTCCCGAGATTTATGATCACGTATTTATGAATGGTGAATATGATGGAAGCGAATGGGAACCAAGAGGTGGGGTAGAATAATTATAGTTATTTTAGTTTCCTGATCTTCAAATTGATACCGTTCTGGTAAAGAGATTCTTTGTACAAATCCTTTCGCATCTGCTACCATTCTTACCGATATACTCTTTTGGTGCTTGTTTTCAGAAGAATATACGGGCAAGTGGTGGAATCGGCAGACACGCGGGACTCAAAATCCCGTCCTAGCAATAGGGTGAGGGTTCAATTCCCTCCTTGCCCAGTAGGCAGAACTGAAGTAGTATGAAGCGTGCATCGGTTCATGTAACGTTTGCATCATCTAACTTTCTGCCCCCCATATTTTCATGAACAAGGCGCAAGAAACTCGTATTCTTAATCTCTTTGGTTGGTTTGGGGTCGTTGCGGTGGCTTCGGCATATACCCTTCTCCTTCTTGGTTTTTTACAAAGCACGAGTGTGATATACTTGCTCCTCAATATTGCCGGTTCTATAGCAATAATGCTCGATGCATGGAACGCGAAGAATTACCAGCCTGTCGCATTGAACATGTTTTGGGCGCTTGTTGCTCTCGTTTCTCTCGTTTCCGGCTTGCTTTAATTTCTGAGTAAGTTTTTGTCATGGCAGTGTATTCAAATACTGATCTTAAAAACGGTACCGTTTTCCGTGATGACGGCGAGGTATATACCGTTATTAAATACGAGCATAATTTTCGCGGTCGTGGAAGTGGAGTGGTGAAGGTGCGGGTAAGAAACGTGAGAAATGGTAATGTGGTTGAAAAATCATACCGTCAGAACCAAACCGTCGAAGCGGTTGATACTCACAAAGCGAATGTTCAATACATCTTTCAAGATGGAAATACAGCCTCCTTTATGGATGCTCAGACATTCGAACAGTTCACAATGCCGGTATCAGTGCTCGGAGATGGGCTGAAATATTTGAAAGAAGGTGAGAAAGTTGTGGCTCTTTATATCGACGATGATCCTGTATCTATTGAAATTCCCAAAACTGTTGAATTGGCAATTAGTGATACAGTTCCTGGTGTAAAAGGAGATTCCGCTAACAATCCTACGAAAAAAGCAACATTGGAAAACGGACTGGAAATAGATGTACCATTGTTTGCTAAGGTCGGGGATGTCGTAAAAATTAACACCGAATCAGGAGATTATTTGGGAAGAGTGTAAAAAAAGGTGGGAATTACTGAGGGTATGTTGCTGAAGCAGAATGACTTTAAAAGTATGCCTCGATATTGTACTCTAGCATTCATTGCAGATTAGGCTTATTAACACTATAATATCTATACTGCATTTTATTCATAAGTTTACAGAGCCTCCACATGGAGAAGATAATACTTAGCTTTCTTGATTGGATTCGAGGAGTTGATTTTGCAACGATTTTTCAATTAGTTGGCATTGGGTTTCTTTTGTTTTGGGTTGTCGTGATTGGATGGGTGATTTCCGATTCTAGAGATCGTTTTTCTTCGAAATGGCTACAAGCATTGGCTGTCGCAGTGGTTATTTTGCTTCCTCTCTTTGGACTTTTGATCTATTTTATTGTCAGGCCGCGTATTACCACTGAGGATGAAGAAATGGCTACCTTGGAAAAAAGATACCTCAAGTTTGAAGCTGCGGGTCTTGGGGATTGTCCAACCTGTGGATACGAACTTATGCCAAATTTTGTTTTTTGTCCTGAATGCGGAAGAGAATTGAGATACAAGTGTGACTCCTGTGATATTTATCTAGAACCATCCTGGAAAACGTGTCCCTTCTGTGGTACGAAGAGGGTGAACGCTTCACATGATGATAATGAAATGAGCTCTCTCGAGAGTGCTTTGGTTAAAGCATCATTACCAGATAGTCCTGTCGCTAAGGAGTTTGTTACTGTTTCAACAAACGCTGCAGGTGCTTTAGGCGAGACACAAGATCTTGAATCTTTAGATGCCGTTCATAATGATTCTCTTATAAAAGAAGATGGCGCACGTAATTCTGCGTCGTCTGTCTCTGTCTCCGAAACGATAGCAAAGAAAAACCTGCTTAAAGAAGCGGATGGTTTTGTAAAATATATTGGCGCATTGCCAATGAAGCTCCTTGACGCTAGAAGCCGAGCACGTAAACCAAAAGTTGCTACTTCCGTTCCTCCACTTAAGGAAGATTTTAAGAAGAAGAAAAAAAAGAAATCGTCAGCAAAAAAACGAAAGAAATAACGTACTGATCTAGAGTTAGTTGGGAGGGTGTTATGTATGACATTTTACGAGAACTTATTACAATGCCATGGTTCATTGGATCGATTATCTTGGTCGTTTCTCTGGCTCTATTTTTGTTTTGGAGAGCATTACGGAATAGTGTAAGAAGGGTCAATGACGGTAGAACAGAAGAAGAGATAGAAGCCGATTCAAGAAGATGGGGGTTTCGTGCGTTTGATCTTGCAATTCTCTCTATACTTGGTGCATTGTTTATAGCACGCGTGAGCGTTCTTATCGTGAATCCAGATGTTTTTGATGATGTTCGATGGTTTTGGTTGCCTTATGAAAAGATCGATGGAGACGTAATGATTTTAGGAAGTCTTCCGTGGCTACTCTTTCGCTTATGGGATGTGTCCTTGCCAATTCAATCACTTGTTCTTGGATGGATGGTTTCTGTTATCGCTTTATCAAGACTTATGCGGGTTCCATGGGGTTTTGTATCAAACAGCATTTCTGATGTGTTTTGGGTAATATTTATAGCTGTTCAGATCTATTTTGGTGTATTGTGGGAGGTCGTTGGACCATTGTTAGTGGTGATTCCTCTTGTATTGTTAGGAATTGTAAAATTTCTATCTCAAAAGAAGCTACCAGGTCAAAAGGGAAGCAAACTAGATATGACAATCTCTGTGATTTGGAAACTTACTACTATTGTAGGTCTTCCATCAGCATTTCTTGTGTACGATTACTTTTATCGCACTATTTATGCTGAAGATTTTTTTATCTTTATCTCTCTTGCTTCCATTGGATTGGGTTTTTGGCTGATGGCTCGTGAATTGATAGAGTACGTTAAGATCTTGCGATACGGTGAAGGTACGTTGCTAAGTCCCGTGATTGTTCCTGTATCGTCAGAGGTTTATTCATCCGGAGTAGTATCTGGATGGAGAAGATTCCTCAGAGAGCAACCGGAAAAGAAAGTGTTTAATGAGAAACCGGTAAAGAGGGATTTTAGTCTTACATACAAAGATTACACAAAACCATGGGAACAGTTATGGGAAAGAACGATCGGAGCAATTTTTCGAAATCGAAATGAAGTTGGAAAAGATGAGGATTCCAAATCCAAGGAGTCTAATGAGGATTAGGAACTACCGGTTATTAATGAGTGTTCTGATAGCTTTCATTATCGTTGCAACTGATTTATTAACTAAACTGGTAGTAGGGCAGAACGCTGCAGTATGTAATATTGGAATTGCGGGGGGAATATACCGGGGGGGGATAGTAAATAGTGTTATTATTATTACACTTCTTGGGTTAGTGATCTTGCTTTTCAAGAAACCTGTGGTCAATCAATGGGAGTGGGGAGGAGTGCTATTGATTAGTGCTGGCGGGGTTAGTAATCTTATTAGTAGGTTCATATTTGGGTGTGTGGTGGATTGGATTCCTCTCGGAGTAGGAGGCGTTCATGCAAATGTTGCCGATGTTGCTATTACGATTGGCGTATTATTAAGTATATTTGGGGTAATGAATGAAACAATTAGAAAGTGAAAACATTACTGTCACCGTTCCTTCAGAAATGGCTGGATGGAGAGTGGATCGTGTTTTATCAAGGCTTTTAGATGGATGGTCAAGACGAGATATTGGAGATTTGGTTTCTCGAAAAGCTGTGAAAGTCGGAGAAAATATCGTTGCAAAGGGGACGAGCAAAGTACATGGAGGTCAAACTATTACTATCAATTCTGCTGTTATTGAAAATATCAAACAAGAAGTTGAAACGCGAAGAAATGTGCAGGACTTCGGATATACCGGGGATGTGAGTGCAGTAGTTCCTGAAGATATACCCCTTAATATCGTTTATGAGGATGAGGACGTACTTGTTGTAGATAAACCTGCGGGAATGGTGATTCATCCTGCTTATGCAAACACTTCAGGTACCCTTGCAAATGCCGTTGCCGGATATTTCAAGAATAAGGGAATAAAAGTGGTGAAGAGAATCGGTCTGGTCCACCGTCTGGATAAAGAAGTTTCCGGGCTGGTAATAATTGCCAAAACAGACAAATCTCTCGAATATCTATCTACACAGTTTAGCAGTGAAGGTATAAGTCATACTTATCTAAACGTGGACTATAAAGCGTGGAAATACTATCGAGCATTGGTGGAAGAACGGTTTGAAAGAGCACTGACACAGTCTGGGTTAAAGCATGATGTTCCTGTGCTTGTGGAAGGATGGGTAGGAAGATCTGAAAATGACAGGAAGAAGTATGTTTTCTATCCATACGGAATTGATAGGGTACGTTCTCAACCAGTTAAGTATGCGGCGAGCTGGATGACCCTTAAAAACGTCGATTCAGCTGGAATTGAATTAGAGATACAGATTATTACTGGTAGAACTCATCAGATACGTACCCAGCTTGCAGCGTTAGGTTTACCTATCATAGGTGATGGAGTATATGGAGTGTCAAAGGGCAAAATGAAACTCCGTTGCGAAAAGATATCATTTATTCCAGCCTGGCGTATGGATAGAAGAAGTTTTCAAGACAAATTAAATAACGAGGTTGGAATAAGTGCTTGGAAAAATATAGAACGAATTACCGTTGAACGTGTTAATATATGGAATGAATGATGAGGAGACTCGTAGCCTTATAATTGATAAGACTGCATGATAATGAGAAATCGAGAAAAGTTATATGATATTGAAGATTTGCTTGCGATAAACTTATAGTGATGTGTGTTGGACTCGTAATTGGTAATGTAGCTTAGTTTTTGTGTCTTGATTACCTGTAGTGATCAATGAGGGGGTGACAGATGTGTGAGTGAAAATGCTTTGTTGTGGTAAGGAATATTTAGGGTAAGAAATATACTCGAGTGGTGTAAGTGTTGCTAAAGATTCGGTGGGTCGATAAAGTGGTTGTTTAAATGAATGATGTGAGATCTCTGATTGACTTTGATGTAGTGATGCTTGTTCGGTGTTATAGGTAACATAATTGTAACTTATGTTTTACGGTTGAAAAACCAACCCTGTAGAATGATTTAATATTTGTTGAATAGATGGTGAAATTCGTTCGAAGTACATTAAAAGGAAAGAGCCTAGAGAAGAAGAGAATTTCTGGACAAATGTCACTGATTTTGAAACGCTTTGCAGCAATTGTGGTTGTCTTTGTTCTTCTCTTTGCGTTGTGGGGTGTGGTGAGATGGATTGATAACCAGATAGAGTCCCTAAAAACACTACGATTTTCTCAAAGTATCGAGGATACATTTGCTCAAGGTCTTCCTCCTGTTAATTATTCTCCTGAAAAAGTTTTTACCTTGCTCGTTGTAACCGAAACGAAGAATAATCAAAAAATTGTGACGTATGGTTTTGTACTTGTTAGAATTGATATGACAACGAAAAAGGCTGACATTATGACGATTCATCCAGATATTGCTGTCCCTTTGCAATATATTCCCGGTTTCGCTGTCGATACGCTTAATCTCTCAACCTCACGGATTAAGGATCTTCGATTGATCGGTGAGTTGCAAACTAATCCTGCGCCCTTTCCCTTTTTCTTTAATCAAGTTGAGGAGCTCTTTGCGCTTTCTATTGATGGATATATTGTGTTTCCTGCTGATGTTTCCGATCAGGCAGGTGCGATTGCAGGTATGACGTCTCCTTTCTCCGTACATGCAAAACCTGTTAGCTATGACGAGTGGAGCTCAGCATGGGTTACCTACTGGAATGAGTACTTCCGATCACTTTCCCTCGTAAATGTATGGCTGAATCGCGATTTGGTAGGAAGAATAGAGAGCAATCTTTCCGTCGTTGATGTTTTTTCTATTGCACGTGACCTTTCTTCGTTACCTGAGGATAGTGTTCATAAGCATATTGTTCCTGATTCTTCTTATTCAGAAGTTATTGATGAAAGGGGAGAAACGATAAAAGTTATAACTCTTGAACGTATTGATGCGGTGTTGTCAGATTTCGCTGCAGATGAACGTATGGGACGAGAGCAGGCGAGAGTAGAGGTCTTTAATGGTACAGAAATAAATGGATGGGGGTCACGAAATGAGCGGTGGATCAAACACGTAGGAGCTGAAGTAATTCGTGTTAAGAATGCTCCTCAACAGACAGGTAAAACAAAAATATATATAGTTGAACCTGAAAAATATCCATACACTCTGGAACGTGTCTCATCGCTCTTTGATGAGGTTGAAGTTATAGAGGGCCGTCCTGATTTCGTTACTACAGGCGACTTAATTGTACTTCTGGGCGTAGACTTTTAGTGAGGCTATCTATATACTGAGTGCATGGTTATTATTCTAGGGATATTATTCCTGATTGGTATTGGGGTGCTCTTATACCTTCTCTTTTCTAATAAAAAAGAAGAGGAGGATCCGGTTAATGAGGAAGTTCGAGATCCGGTAGTTCTTCATATTGCAGTGCCCAGGCTTAATGATAAGACACCTCTTGCTGCGGAGCAGATGTTTGCCTCAATTCACGGAATTCTACGTGATAATAAGCGATCGCTTGATTTTGTGAGTTTTGAAATTGTTTCTGATATGCACGAAGGGGTGAATTTTTATGCAGTCATTCCTCGATATCTTGTGAAATTCGTAGAGGGGCAGATATATGCACAATATCCAAATGCTGAAATCGCAATGGTGGATGATTATGTAGATAAACCGGTGGGGGTATATGAAGAAGGCTCAAAAACGTATATTGCTACTGGGGAAGTCGAATATTCACGAGATTTTATTTTTCCTATTAAGACGTTCAGAGATTTTGATGTAGATCCGCTGTCATCTATTACCAGCGCCTTGTCTGATATCAGTGAAGGAGAAAAGGTCATGATTCAAATTCTTATCCGCCCGGTGGACAATTATTGGCAAGATTACGCGAAAGATTACATTGAAGCGATACGTGAGGGTAAGGATCCAACCCAAGAGTCCAAAAGTTTTTGGAGTTCCGTTGCTGGAACCGCGGCAAATGTAGTTATTGGAGGCATCGGAGCCTTGCTTAGTTCTACGAGTACTGAGTCTGGAAAGACTGAACAAAAACCTATTGTGAAACTTCTTCCTGGACAAGAAGAGGAGCTGAAGCAAATTGCTGAAAAAATGACGCAAGTAGGCTTCGAAGTCGGTATAAGGTTAGTAACGAAAGCTCCAGATCCACAGCGAGCTGAACAGCTTCTCGGTGATTCTATTGCCTCATTTAAACAATTCACCACGGCAAACTTAAATAGTTTCATTCAATCCAAAGATACCCCTCCCGGTTCCGAAGTATATGAAAGGTACAAACGAAGATATTTAAGTGCGAATAGTGTCGATATCCTGAACATTTCCGAGCTTGCTTCGCTGTATCATCTTCCAAACATTTCGGTCGAAACCCCAAACATCAAATGGTCGAGGGCGAAAAAATCAGAACCTCCAATGAACCTTCCTTCAATTGACGCTACTATTTTTGCAGAGACAGACTACCGTGGAAAACGTTATCCCTTCGGAATCCTTCGACCTGATAGGAGAATGCACTTTTATATGCTTGGGAAAACAGGTGCTGGTAAGTCGACGGTATTCAAGAATATGGCGATTTCAGACATTCTTAACGGTGATGGTGTAGGGGTGATCGATGCTCATGGGGAATTTGTGGAGGATATGTTGAATTTTATTCCTTCGAATAGGATTGACGACGTAGTGTATTTTAATCCCGCTGATAGTGAATATCCAATCGGGTTTAATATGCTTGAATTGAAAGACCCCAGTATGCGGGATCTTGTTGCTGATGGAGTGGTGGAAGTATTTAAGAAACACTTTGAATTTTCATGGGGTCCACGACTTGAATACTTATTACATAACTGTGTGCTTACTATTCTTGAGGTACAAGGACAGACATTGCTTGCGGTACAACGACTTCTTATCGATAAGAACTTCCGAAAATTTATCGTGAAGCAGGTAAAAGATCCGGTACTAGTGAAATTCTGGGAAGAGGAGTATGCGAGCATGGCGACGAATTCACGGTTAGTGACTGAGGCGGTGGCACCTATACAGAATAAAGTCGGACGGTTTCTTTCGTCTTCAATTATTCGAAACATTGTGGGTCAAGTAAAATCAACGGTAGATCTTTCAGAGGTCATGAACCAGGGTAAGATTCTATTGGTAAATCTTTCTCAAGGACGACTTGGTGAGGAAAGTAGCGCACTACTTGGAGGAATGATTGTTACCAGACTGCAATCGACAGCTATGGAGCGGGTGAGTATTCCCGAGAATGAACGAAAGGATTTCTTTCTATTCGTCGATGAATTTCAGAACTATGCTACTGATTCGTTTGCAAAAATATTATCAGAAGCACGAAAATATCGTCTCTGCTTGCATATGACACATCAATATTTAAACCAGTTACCAGAAACGGTGCGTCAATCAATTTTTGGTAATGTCGGTACTATTCTATCCTACATTGTGGGGCCGGAAGACGCTCCCATGATGGCACAGCAATTTGCCCCCGTGTTTACAGAAGAAGATATGGTTGCTATGGATCGTCATTCGCTGTATATGAAAATGATGATTGAAGGACGGATTTCTATACCGTTTAGTGCGCGGTCGCTTGATCTTCGCTATGAACGCGGAGGATACAAAGATGAAGTACTTAGACGCTCACGTGAACGGTACGGAGTGCCCCGTGCTATTGTCGAGGACAAGGTTAAAAGATGGACGATGCAGGTATATAGTGAAAAAGGAAATCGGTCAGGGGATACAACGGTTGTAGGTGAAGCAGGAAAAAATACAAAACCCTCATCGAGTAATTAGATAAACAAAGTAAGTCTCGTCTGTAGGAAAACGAAAAATTACAAGTGCTGAATATTAACTAAAAATATTACACGTTTTTGCTTCCGTTATGCTTGTAAACACAAGATCCCTTGAAGTGTCGATGGTCTGGACTGAAGGAGACGAGAACCTCGTTGAAATTGATGGCGATGCATTTCTCGCTTATGTCGGTAACGAGACAATTTCTATGGCCAAGCATAGAGCGCTTGCTCGTTTTCACGAATTTGAAAGACGTATTTGTTTTTCAGGGGAATTTGATTTAGCAGGTTTCGAAGTTGAATGGTACGAACAATTACCTGGAAGTATTTCTCAACTTGATACCCTGGAGAATTATATTAACCAGAGAAAGTATGTACCTGTGTTTGGAAGCAAACGCTCACGTTCTCCAGGTCATGAGCCTAATGTAGTGTATTTATTTCCCGAAACTCTTCGAGAACTGGCACGAACACTTGAGGGAATGATGGAAAAAGGACTTAATGAGGCGTGGGGATTTTCTGATGATGTTCGTCTACATATTGAATGTCAAAGTAGAATAATTGAACAGCTGCATATGTTTGCACAACAAGTGGAAGAGGGTATTTCTGAAGTAAAAGTTACGTTGTAAGTTAACGTAAAAAATGGCACTGATTATCTAGTGTACTAGGAATAACTTAGTTACTGTGTTCTTCATGCCCCCTTGCTCACAAGTGGTCATATAGCGTAATATCCTCTTGATGTCTGGACATTCGAAATGGTCAACAATCAAACGAAAAAAAGGTGCTGCAGACGCAAAGCGTGGGCAAATTTTCACTAAGCTTGGCAAAGCAATTTCAATTGCTGCCCGAGAAGGAGGAGGTGATCCGGAAACGAACTTCACTCTTCGCCTCATTATGGACAAGGCCAAGCAGTCAAATATGCCAATGGACAATATAGAGAGAGCTATCAAGCGAGGAACCGGGGAAATTGAAGGAGGCGGCTCGTATGAAAGAGGTGTATATGGAGGGTATGGGCCCGGTGGTGTTCCATTAGTTGTCGATGTATTGACTGATAATAAAAATCGTACGGTAAGTGAAATTCGAAGCATTTTTTCTGATCATGGCGGAAGTGTTGCGGATGCAGGATCTGTACTGTGGCAGTTTCATGACAAGGGACTTATTGTTGTCAAATCGGCGAAACTGAAAAAATCCGCTCAATTTGGGAAAGAAGATGAGGTGGAGCCAGTAAATCTCGACGAAGTACTGTTTACCATAATGGATATCGAAGGTGTCGAAGATGTGCAAGATGGCGGAACTGATGATGAAAGTGGAATCCAATTATGTGAGGTTATTACTCTGCCCAAAGATCTTGCACAGATTAAAAAGAGCATAGAAGAAATTGGGTATATCATTTCTTCAGCAGAGATGATTCGAGTACCGGAACGGACGCAATCTGTTGCAGAAAGTGAACGAGGCCAGCTAGAAAGTCTTATTGAAGCATTAGAAGAGCAGGACGATGTCGAAAACGTATGGACTACGGCAGAACGCACACAAGCGATATGAGCCCTTCTTCCGTACAAGACTTTCATGCAGATACTATCTCAGAGTTAAAGGGGAATTCCATAAAAATACTTGGTATTGATCCAGGGGTCGCGACACTGGGGTGGGGAATGCTTGAAGTTCGTGTTGATGAAGGCCTTCACTGTAAATGTATCGACTATGGTGTTATTACGACGCCTAAGGAGGACTCTCAACCGGTACGTTTGGTCGAGTTGAAACAGGATATGTCTGAAGTTCTTATCGAGTATACTCCCGATATTGTTTCTGTAGAAAAGCTGTTTTTTTGCAGAAATCAAAAGACGGCGGTAGCTGTAGGGGAGGCACGTGGTGTAGTTTTATTATCAATCGGAGAATTTGGCTGTAAGGCGGTGGAATATACTCCATTGCAAGTGAAGTCGCTTGTCTGTGGAAATGGCAAAGCAAAAAAGCGTGAAGTGCAAGAAACCGTTCAACGTATACTTGGCTTAAAGGAGATCCCCAAACCCGATGATGCGGCAGATGGCCTCGCTTTGGCTTTGTGTCTTGCTCAAGACTACTATTACTCAGTACTTGGGAAGTGTGCATCTTAATTGTGGTACACTCTTCATATGATTGCATTCTTACGAGGTACAGTGAGAGAAAAGGGTGATGAGTATGCGGTGATAGAAACTTCTTCCGGTGTGGGATACTTAGTTTCAATAGCTTCAGCGTCATCTCTTTGGGAATTAATGCAAATTGATGAAGAGATTTCTCTGTTTATCAGTCATCAAATAAGGGAGAATGGGCAGGACTTGTACGGTTTTCGCTCAGGGGAAGAACGTAATTTTTTTGAGCAACTTCTTACCGTCTCAGGAGTTGGTCCAAAGCTCGCATCAACCCTGGTTGCTTCTCTTGGTCAGGAAGCTCTTGCAAATATGATTTTATCCGAAGATGTAGCTGGTATTGACGCCGTTCCGGGTATTGGAAAGAAAACTGCAGAAAGGATTATTGTATATCTTCGTGACAGGGTATTGGGTGGAGATACTACCGTTGTTTCATCGAGTAAAAGAAAACAGGTATCTACTAAGGATACAAATATATCTGTGGTGGTGCAGGCACTTGAGAAGTTAGGCTTTAACGCCAGGGAGCGTGAAAGTATGCTTAATAATTCCGATGAGAAGCAGCTAGAGGGAAAATCTGTGGAAGAAGTATTGAAGCTATTACTTTCAACGAAAAACGAAAAGTCTTGATTCCCTGTATTTTTTTAATGAATTTTCTCTGAATTCCTGTTGGGAGTTGTGAATTCTGTTTGCTAACTGAGTAGGTCATGTATATACTGATGACATTAGAACACTTAATTCTTCCTGTTTAGCTCGGTGAACTGTATTCCTTTGGGAAGAGTCCGTAAAGAAGATGCGCTTTTGTGCGGAAATAAGGGTGCACAACTAGGTGAGCTTGCTTTTGCCGGTCTCCCTGTTCCCGACGGCTTTATTGTTTCCACTGAAGTGTATGCGAATTTTCTTAAAGAAAGCGGATTAGGCGAACAGATTCAAGATATCCTTCAATCTATTGATCCTGTACTTCATCCTGATATGTCCTTTATTGCGGAAGAGATTAAAGGATGGTCCTTGCAGTACCATATTAATGAGCAGGTGAGGGAAGAAATAAATACCTCTATGAAAAACCTTAGGGTGCCGTATGTGGCTGTTCGTAGTTCAGCCGTTGTGGCCGAGAATGAAAATGTTATGTTTACTGGAAGACTTGCTACCACGATGAATGTTAAGTGTGACAATCTAATCGAAAACATAGAACGTGTGTGGATGTCATTATATTCGTCGCGAGCTCTGCAGTATTTGTTTAGAAAACAGTTGATCGAACAGCATGTATTAGTGGGTATCATCGTACAGGCGATGGTAGATGCACAAGTGTCTGGGGTCATGTATTGTGCGAGTACTTCTTCGGGGAAACCGAGTCGTCTGGTGGTAGAGGCGGGGTGGGGGCTCGGAGAGACAATGGTTTCAGGGATTGTTACTCCAGACCGATATGTAATTGACTGCGAAATTGGAGAAATTGCAGAAACTTCAATTGGAAAACAAATGAAAGAGTATGTTCGAGAGGGGGATCGATTGCGATTTTCTGATATTCCAGAACCGAGAATCTGTGCAAAAAAGCTTACAAACGAACAATTGCTGTATTTAACAAACCTCTATCAGAAAGCTCTCGATCATTGTGGTTTTCCACAAAAAATCGAATGGGCATATGCTGATGGGCAGTTTTATATTCTTCAAGGTAAGACGATGATCTACGAACCTGAGTAAGGTAAGAGCTACTTCCTTTCGTTCATGCTTTCTTGATTGCTTTGATGGCAAGGAAATGAGGGATTTCAGAAAAAGCCTTTTGCTGCGCTTTATTAATGGTGCTATTTCCGGGGTCTTCTGGAATTTCCAGCATGGTATGAAGATTGAAATCAGCTTTAGCGAGAGCGTTTACATAGTAACTGATCGGTCGGTGAAAACTTCTTGTAAGTACCTTGCCTGTTGTGTAATGTGTTCTCATTGGTACATCTAGTGTCGAGAGATAACTGTCCACCCTCCTGTATATCAGTTTTCTTTGTGGATCGAGTCCCCAACCGCTCTGTCGAGGAATTCTGAAGGCTGGATGGAGCATGAAAATAACAACCTTTCCATTGGGAAAGAGTAGGGAAGATGCCTGACTAATAGCACTTTCAGCGAAACGGATATCTTCAATACTCAACATGAAGACACATCCGCTGAAAGGTGCAAGTTTCGTAATTTGGTGGGAGAGCAGCTTTGCAACATCTCCGACGAAAAAATTACCATCTCGCTTATGCCTTGAAAGTGCTTGGTCGATCATATTCTTGCTTGCGTCAATTCCAAAATAGTCTGCGCCAGCTTTATTAACTTCTGGAGCGAGCACTCCTTGTCCGCATCCAAGATCGAGTATCCTGTCACCTTTTTTTATATCAAGAAGGGTAAGTACAGTAGATATTGCAGTGTGCTGATGGGTTCTGCTTCCTTTGCTTCCTACCATTCCGTCATACCACCTGCTAACGGTATCCCATCCTGAAGTTGATTTGTGAGGGCGTTCAATGGTAGTTCGTGTGTTTATAGAACGGTTGTTCCTGGTTCTTATTCTATCTTTGTTCAGTGCTCTACGGTAAGGCTGTCTTTTCATTGAAATCATCAACGTGTATGAAGTTACTCTTGTAGTCTATTGTAGCAGAAAGTGATTTGTCCGGAGGGTTATGCCTTAATCCATGCTACAATACCACTGTGACGCTACTGAAGTCAGCACAACTTAAAGGAAACAGAAATAGTAGTGCTCGTTCTCGAAAAAAGAGCACTGATATAGACCCAAAGACGGCAAAGAATTTCTCTTCAATTTCTGACGGACAAGAAGATATAGTGCCTTCGAAGTCTAATCCTCAAGATTTCTCTGACTTACCTCTACAATCGTTGCGGGATACCTCTGAAGATATTGAGTCCATAGTTGAAACAAACGAAGATGCAGCACTTCGTCCAGCTCGATTAAGTGATGTCATCGGTCGGCGCAAAGAGAAGAAAATGCTTAAGGTCTTAATTGACGCTGCTCGGGCACGTAATGAGAGCGTTGATCATATTCTTTTTCACGGACCGCCCGGTTTGGGTAAAACAACCTTTGCGCATGTGGTTGCTCACGAAATGGGAACAAACCTTAAAATAACGTCAGGTCCGGCAATTGAACGACAAGGGGATCTTGCCTCAATTCTTACCACACTTCAGAAAGGTGATGTGCTATTTATTGATGAGATTCATCGATTGCATCGGTCAATTGAAGAGATACTGTACCCAGCAATGGAAGACTATTGTCTCGACATTGTTGCTGGAAGCGGTCCTTCTGCCCGAGTTGTACGGCTTCCTCTTGAACGATTTACCCTTATCGGGGCTACAACGAGAGTAAGCATGCTTAGTGCGCCATTGAGGGATCGTTTTGGTGTAGTACAGCGTCTTGATTACTTTGATGATGATGAAATGGTTGAAATCATAGACCGGGTTGCTGGGAAAACAGGGGTTTCCATTGAAGAGAGTGCTACTCGAGAAATTGCAATCCGTTCAAGGGGAACAGCGCGGATTGCTCAGCGATTGTTTCGTAGGGTGAGGGATTTTGCGCAAGTACATCATCCTGAGGATGTCATTACCGCTATCTATGCAAAGTTAGCACTCGATGAGTTAGGAATTGATGCTCTGGGCCTTGACGATGTTGATAGGCGCATTCTTTTCACGATTATCGATACATTTAATGGAGGGCCGGTGGGTCTTTCTACTGTGGCGGCAGCGTTATCTGAAGATATTCCGACCATTTCAGAGGTGTATGAGCCATTTCTTATTCAGCGGGGATTGTTGCAAAGAACTCCTCGAGGAAGGATTGCGACTCCGAAAGCATATGAACACCTTGGAATTGTGCATACAGTAGCAAAATCGATAGCTGAGCAAGGAGGGTTTGTCACGTTAAAATGAAGTATAATACATGATCAATGGGTATTCTTGATCCGTTAACGAAACTTTTAAAAAGACGAAATCAAAAAATCATCCCTACTGTTGAAAGGGAACGGTACAACCTTGAGGGAACATTTTTTGATCCTGAGAAGTTGTTTTCAATTCAGCGGCGATCCTCAGAGAATAAAAGAAAAGAGGCAGAGGATTCCCCGCTAGAAAGTGGTAAAAGAAGTCAGGTTTCGTTTGACTCAGGAACTTCAGTACTTATTCCACAGCGTGATCCTGGTAAAAGACAGCGAATTTTTGTAGTTTCAGGCGTTATTGTTCTCTTTGTATTCGGGCTTCGGACGTGGGGGATAGACGAGTGGGGTGTGCGTCAAATGCTTGAAGTGGCCCTTGCGTCATCGCTGTTGACCTATTTTGGGTTGATGTGGGCGTATCGTTTTGAACTATCACGTTTTGGGTATTGGGCAGTTCTTCCGCTTCCCACGTTATTTGTTTTTTCTACGGTGCTTTTTGTTGAGCTCTTCTTCTTTGCTCAATTTCAGAGAATATATGAAGCAGTACTTTTTGTCGGTCTTCTTGGTGTATTTATGGGTGGACTTGTTATTGCGTTTTTAACGGCAAATATTCTTAACGTAGCAACCATAAGGAAAATTCCACTTCTTCAAGTAGCTCATACTTCATCCTATGTTATAACCCTGTTTACAACCTTTTTTCTTGGGTTCTTTTTAGTAAGTCTTGGAGCAAATATTTACTTTACTGTAGTACTTCTAGCAATTGCATATTTCGGAGCTGTGTTCTTACATCTGAGTCATTTTGGTTTTCGCAGACAGTATGTAATATGGTATTCAATAGCAATTTCATTATTAGCAAGCACTGTTGCATTTGTTATGATGCTCTGGCCGGTCGAAACAATATTTCGAGTTTTGCTTCCTACGATCGCGTGTTATGTTGGAATTGGACTTGTGATGCATGACGCGAAAAAGATCTTCAGAACTCTTATTAATTGGGAGTATGTCGTAATCATTCTTATTGTACTTGCAATCATCATTACCTCTAGTGTGTGGGGGATAAGTGGTAAGGCATGGATGTAACGGTATATGACTGCGTCAGTTCATTGCAACCGTTATTGTTCTCTTGAAATTATGAGTAATAAATCGTTTTCAAATGGTGATACTTATCAAAGATAGAGCATCATTATTAATTATGTGTAAATAAATCCTTAAATTAGTTTTGTCTTTATGGCAGAGTGTCGGTGAGGTAGGGGATGAAGACCTATAGTGAGAGTGGGATATTTAAGCCTGTAGTGATCGCGGACAGTTACAATACTATAGGGTGTTGTGGTTTGCACGATTCGAGAAACTTGTGTTATTCGTAACATTGGCCAGGTGGGTGTGGATAACTATTTTGATCGTTGCCGTATATACCTTTTGCACCTTCTTACCGGTTAAATGATACAGATACATGAAAGAAGAGCGTAATTGAAGTACGTGTATGCTGAAAAACGTTGAAGACAAGCCTTTGATTAGTGCATTCAAAAAGACTCACTCTATTACTAAAATATTGCGTATTGAAACGATACATAGAACCGAGTATAATCACCCTTATACTCGGTAAAAGCGAGGGGTGTAGAGGGGGAGTAGTCGTTTTGAAGGTATTAATAATTGCTTAATATGTTGCTGTTATTATCAAGTTATGCTAATTATTGAGGGTAATCTCTGTGATTTATCAAGGAATTATTTCGTTACTCTTATCGTTCAGGGTCCTTGTAGAAAATCATTGTCATGGTAACGTTTCCTGAAAATTACCTTTTAAAGCCCCTACTGCACAATACATTGAGTAAAAGTAGTAAAAACGTTGATAAAACAATATATTTAATTATGTCCTCACCTCTTAGTTTCGTTGTGAAAGGGGATGCCAAGAAATGTTGTTAACATACTATAAATTGCCAAATCAAGAGGATTTTCTCCTTGATTTGCAAAATAACAATTACAGTGCACAAACGGTGTTTAATTATGACCGAGATTTATCTATCTTTGCACGGTTTTTAGTTGAGATGCAGGTCGCATTTACTAAGACGGATAAGAAGGTCATTACGTTATACAAGGGATATCTTCAACATAGTGAGCATTTATTGGTACATGACTGTGATAAGGAGATTATTGAGCGAAGAATACGAGAATTACAGTCAAAAATTTCCTCTGAATCTGACGAACAGTCTGAAAACGCCGATAAAACAACGAAAAACGAACCAAGGTCCTGGAAGGGGTCTAAAACGAATGAATTACGTGAGGAAGCCCTGGTAGCTATCCTTGATAAAGTGAAAAACGGTTCTATCTCAAGGGAAACGTCCTACGAGCTTCTTGGGATGGCTGGACGTAACCGAAACCAGTCGGTTGACCTCGGCTTGAGTAGTCGAAGTATCAACCGGATGTTGTCTGCAATCCGTTCGTATCTTACCTGGTCCGTCGATAATGATATTCCAGTTCCTATTCCTGCGGATGCAATAAAACTAATTAAAGCTGAACGTAAAAAATCACAAGTGGCTGAACTGCAAGAATTGGTTTCATTAATTGAATTTCCAAGCACGTTTGAGAAAGATCCCCGTGTTGCAGCCAGAAATCGCGCAATGCTGGAGCTTCTTTTCAGTACCGGTATGCGTATCTCTGAGTTATTAAGCTTAAATCTCGACCATATTAATGACGAAGGTAAGATTTTTATTATGGGAAAAGGAAAAAA
>CAZDUZ010000011.1:0-22364 GCA_964508755.1 uncultured Candidatus Saccharibacteria bacterium
CTCCGCTCCCTTCACCTTTACCACCGCTACAGACAGCAGACCTCCTGCGATCTCTAACATCAGGGTTGAGGGAACCATCGTTCCTGCACCGTCGGCAAACGAACAACCCTCGGCTCAGCTCATCGTCTCATGGGATACCGATGAACCATCCACCTCACAGGTTGAGTTCGGGGAAGGATCCACCGGAGACTTTACCCAAAACACTACCGAAGTCACCGACCTCACCAGTAACCATGTCGTCGTCATTCCAAATCTGATTCCCTCAAAGGTCTACCATGTCCGGATCATATCCAAGGATCCGGCAGGAAACACCGGGTTCTCTGAATCACAAGTTGCCATCACTCCACGATCCACCGAAGCGGTCTACCAGGTCATCTTCGGGGCTCTCCAGGATATCTTTACCTTTGTAAGACTGTAAGAGGATAATACTCAAGGAGTCCTTATCTATAGAGTCATAGTGATACTTCCCCTCCTGTTACCCCTAACTACCCACAAAAGCATATAATAGGGGAATGGCTCAGCGATCCTACACATCGAAAACAGTAATTCCAAAAGGAATAACAGCCGATACACCTGTACAGGAATTGTCTCTTATCGGCCCTGCATATGGCGAGCGTCTTGAACGATTATCCATATTTACGGTAAAAGACCTCCTTTACCATTTCCCTTTCCGCTATCAAGATACCAGAGATATCAGCACAATTTCAGCATTAAAAGACAAGGGAGAAGGCACAATACGTGCAGAAGTTATCACGATCCAAACGACACGGACACGGACAGGGAAGTGGCTCACGCAAGCACAACTGACAGATCAAACAGGATCGATCAAAGCAACCTGGTTTAATCAGCCATACTTAACAAAGTCAATTCAAAAAGGATATACCTATCTGTTTTCTGGAAAAATCAACACGAAATGGGGCATAAGCCTCATGAGTCCTCAGTTCGAGAAAGACCCGCTCAGTATTGATCTGTTTACTCAAACAGACGATGTTACTCACGAATCACGAGAAACGACTCACCTCGGAAAACTCGCTCCGGTATATCCCGAAACATACGGTGTTTCGTCAAAGTGGCTCCGTGCTCGTATCAAACAGCTCAAACCGCACATCCCAGAGATAATTAAAGAGACTATTAGTCCAGACATGCTGGTGCAAGAAGAGCTTATGACACTACCTGAAGCGATCACCTCAATGCATTTTGGTACAGACGAGAAGGAAATCCAGAAAGCCCAATACCGGTTAGGAATTGATGAACTTACCGATATTAGAATACAGGCATTAAAGCTTGCGCAAAAAAGAAAGAGACAGAAGAGTATTTCATTACCACTCTTACCAAACGGATTCGTCAGTATACTCCTCTCTCAGCTGCCTTATGAATTAACATACTCACAGAAACAGGCACTCGGCGACATTCAACAAGATCTTGAAAATAACCATCCGATGTACCGGCTTCTTAACGGGGATGTCGGCTCCGGAAAAACTATTGTCGCGCTCCTTGCCGCACTTCAATCTGCCGATAATAAACATTCAACGATAGTTATGGCGCCAACAACAATCCTTGCTCAGCAACATTATAAAACAATGATGGAACTTATCGAAAAGTCTGGAATACCTATCAAGATGCAACTTGTTACCAGCTCCACTTCTATCCAACCAGTTTCTGACACCAATATCATCGTGGGAACTCATGCCCTTTTATATTCAGAAACACTTCCTCAAAACATAGGATTGGTTATCATTGACGAACAACATCGATTTGGGGTTAAGCAAAGGAAAAAATTAACTGAAATGGTTTCGCAAATTCCTGGATATTCGCCTCATTACCTGACGATGACCGCAACTCCGATTCCTCGAACCCTTACCATGGCGCTCTATGGCAGTCAAAATGTCTCCGTTCTTACCGAACTCCCTCCGGGAAGAATACCGGTTAAGACTTTCTTTGTACCTCAAAAGAAACGAAAAGACGCCCAAGAGTGGATCCAGAAAATGCTCAGTAGAGGAGAGAAAGTATTTTATGTCTGTCCGCTGGTCGAAGAATCTGAGAAAACAGAAGCAAAATCCGTCGTTGAAGAACAAAAACGGCTCAAGCGTGAAGTGTTCCCAGATTATTCAATCGGGATAATTCACGGTCAGATGAACGATAAAGAAAAGAAAACGGCATTGCAGGCGTTTCGCGAAGGAATCATACAGGTACTTGTTGCAACCTCTGTTATCGAAGTAGGAATAGATATACCAGACGCAACGATCATGATTATCGAAGACGCAGAACGATATGGTCTAGCGCAACTCCACCAACTTCGAGGTAGAGTAGGACGAGGGTCAAAACAGGCATACTGTTTTCTTTTTAGTACATCTCAAACAGAGGATGTCGTTGACCGGCTACACTACTTCAGTAAACACACAAGTGGGTTCGAGGTTGCCGAATACGACCTGAAACGACGCGGACCCGGGGAAGTATTTGGAACAAAACAATCAGGTCTGTTATCTATCCGATTTGCAGACATCACCGATCCCAAACAGATTGCAGCAGCAGATCGTATCGCGCGAAATATCCTCAAGATTTCTTAAACCAGAGAAATACCCTTCTTTCTCATTACCAAACAGAAGAACTCTACTATATAATAAAAACATGATAGATCGGTATCAGTTGCTTATCGAAAAACTAGTCAATGAAAATATTCTCACTGATGAACTGGTTATCAAGGCTATGAAGTTAACTCAGCGACGGCATTACCTCCTTCCACGTCACCGATCTTTTGAAAGCATTGACAGCCCACTTCCCATTGGACAAGAACAAACAACATCACAACCTCTCGTTATTGCGTTCATGTTAAGTCTTCTTAAAGCCCGTCCAGGAAACAAGATTCTTGAAATTGGGTACGGTTCTGGATGGCAAACAGGAATACTAGCGAGAATAATTGGAATGAGTCGGGCAGAACAAGACTCATCAGAAGATACAGCTCAAAATACTCAAGAAAAACAAACACTTTTACAGGAAGGTTCGATCTATACATACGAGATCCGCAAAGAACTTGCCGACTTTGGAAAAAAGAATCTTCACCGTGATTTACCTCCAGAGTTACTTCCGCTTATTCATTTTTTTAACGAAGACTACGAGAAAAGCTATTACTATCATAGACCCTTTGATAGAATTATTTCAGGAGCAGCTTTTAATGAAATTCCGCATAAGCTCATAAAAGCATTGAAAACCGGTGGTATAATGGTCTACCCAACTCATGAAAACGACATCAGAACTATCATTAAAACATCAAAAGACTCTTTTGATGAAGACATCTATCCCGGATACACTTTCGTCCCCATTGTGCACAAAACTTAAGAATTATCGGCTTCATATCATTCTTGATAATGTACGATCCGCATACAATGTGGGTGCATTCTTTCGCATAGCTGACGCGACCGGGTGTACCATGCTCCATTTGTGCGGAATCACAGCATATCCTCCCAATCCCAAACTAGAGAAAACAGCACTAGGCACGACAGAAACTGTCGCATGGAAATACTATTCCTCTACTGATGAAGCGGTAACAGCAATACGAAAACAGAAGATTATCCTGTACTCATGTGAATACACAAAGGACAGTGTCGATTATCGAAGTGTGGATTATCCTCTCCCTATCGCGCTTATTTTCGGCCATGAACTTGAAGGTGTACAGGAAGGAATAATTAGAAAATCTGACAAGTTGATTTCAATTCCCATGCGAGGTACAAAATCTTCATTAAATGTTGAGACTGCAGGGAGCGTAATAATATATGAAGCGCTCAGGTCGATAAATTAATACCGTTTCTGTAATCCTTTATTATCTTCACCCTTCGTGCTACCATGGATGAGAGCTCTTTTTCATTAAAATGATTGTGACACCGCCATATGGCCCAACCGTCCAATTATAATCCTCGAAAGAAATTATCACGCACATACACATTTTTTCGAACTCCGCACCGTTTTTTAATTAGTTCGTTTAGAAAAATCGCTGATCTTAAGAATTTTCCTCGTCAAGCCAAAGATTGGTTCTCATATCAAAAATTTCCACCACGTTCAGTATGGGGCAAAAGCAAGTCAAAAACAAAAAAGCTATCTTCATAGCGTCATCACCAAATACAGAATCTGATGATGTCATAACTGCTGTTAAGCAGTTGTTTTCTCCTTGGCAATGGTATGCAAAAGGAGAACATAGCGCATTTACAATACTTCGCAATACATTTGCTGAAATACACAATACTCAGAAAGCCTTTCTTTACAACACTGGTCGAACGGCGTTGTATGAATTACTTAAAGCAATGGGGATCGGAGAGGGTGACGAAGTAATCATCCAAGCATTTACCTGTGCAGCAGTACCAACTGGCATTATCTGGAGTAAAGCTACCCCCGTATATGTTGATATTGAGGAGAAAACATATAACGCAACAGCCGCCTCATACGACTTAGCGATAACCCCTCAGACAAGAGCGGTGATAGTGCAACATACATTCGGCATTATTAGTCCTGTTGAAAAGGTACGCGAAATAATTGAAAAACATAACGCAACCCGCACCCCAGAAAGAAAGATTTACATAATCGAAGATTGCGCTCATAGTCTGGGAACCCTGTATAACGGAAAGCGGGTAGGAGAGTGGGGTGATGCAGCATTTTTCAGCTTTGGACAGGAAAAAGTTGTTTCCTGCACCCAAGGTGGAGCAGTAATAAGTCATGAGGAAACCGTTACTCAAAGCCTTTCAGAAAGTTATCTGAAAATTCGCAGTCAAGGTCCATGGAATACATTCCGTATGATACTGCATCCAATACTGTGGACAATTATTAACTACACATATTACGTTCCTTCATTCACTGGTTCTTTTACCCTCGGGCGAGGGCTCATTTTACTGTTCAGATTAATCGGATTACTGCAATCTCAAGTAGCTATTTCGAAACGCTCACTTCGAAGAAAGCCACCAGTAAAAAAGCTGTCAAACGCTCAATGCCATATGCTCTTGAATCAGTTACAGAAACTATCGGATTTTCAAATACATAGAATGCACATTGCGAAAAGATATTATGAATATCTTTCAAAATCTTTCGCTGTTCCACATCCAGAGTATCCAATGCTTCGCTATCCACTTCGTCATGCAAATCCAATACACTTGTTCGAAAAACTAACAAAGCAGAGAATAATTGCAGGACGGTGGTATACCTCAGTAATCTATCCTCAAAATATGGCCCCCGAGACACTCGGTTATCTGCCCGGAACGTGCCGTATCGCTGAAGCAGTATCTAAAACTGTAATTAATTTGCCCACGAGTATTGGTATTAGTACACAAGAAGCTTCAGTAATATCTACATTACTGACAAGCAATTATCAGACGAGGTAGGTCCTTCTTAACCTTTACCTACCTTTCAGTTACAATAAAGCACCATGTCACAAATCTCAATCCGTGAAATACACGATCAATCCATCTGGGATTCATTTCAGTTCGAACATTCTCCTTCAATCGTCCTCCAGTCATGGAATTGGGGACAGTTCCAAAAAAGATTAAAACGGAAGGTCTGGTATCTCGGGATATATGAAAAAGACACTTTGGTGGGAACCTGTCTCTGTCACATGATTCCAACCAGAATGCGGACTCATTTGTACACATCGAATGGTCCGGTCCTCGATTGGGATACTGCAGAACCATACTTCACCGCACTCGTCGAATATCTTAAGAAGATTGCCATAAAGGAAAATGCGTTATTTGTTAGACTTGACCCCCTTCTTATCGATAATCCCGAAAATCTATCCATGTTAGCAAGAAGGGGACTTAAACAGGCAAAGACAAATGTTCAAGCAGAAAACAAATGGATATTAGATATCACCCCTGAAGAGCAGCAACTCCTCACCGACATGCGCAAGAATACCCGTTACGCAATACGAAAAGCAGAAAAAGAAGGCGTCGTGATCAAATCAAGTAGTGATAGTAAGCACTTCGACAAATTCTGGAACTTGTTTATACAAACCGTTGAAGTCCAAAAATTCGTACCACACAGCAAAAATTACTACATCAAGCAAATCGAATCATTCATGTCTGATAAAACCTATTCTATATACTGGGCTGAATACAAGAAAAAGGTTCTTGCATCAGCTCTCATAGCTTCATATGGAGATACTTCATACTACCTTCATGCGGCATCAAGCTCAGAAGAACGCAATGTATTTCCTGCACACGCTCTTATCTGGCAGGCTATTAAGGATTCCAAAAAGAGAGGTCAACACTACTTTGATTTTTGGGGAATTGCTCCAAGTGATGACCCAAAACATCCGTGGGCAGGATTTACGTTTTTCAAAAAGGGTTTCGGAGGATTTAGACAGGATGTCATTCGAGCTCATGATCTTCCACTCTCTCCGTGGTATCCACTTGTTCGGATTCTGGAATCTACAAGAAGAACGTGGGGTAGGATATACTACACAATTATCAATTCAAAAGGTTAATTCAGAATAGTATTTCAAAATTGGATTACTATTTAATTAATTATTATCCAGTTGCAAAATCGTACGAATCATAAGCGGTAGCGCGCGGAGCATACAACTTGACGTTCCTGATACAGCTCGTCCAATAGGGGATCGAGCAAAATCTTCACTGTTTTCAATTCTTGCTGACGATATTGTAGGAAAAAGAATTCTCGACCTCTATGCAGGTTCAGGCTCTCTTGGTATAGAGGCTTTATCGAGAGGTGCTGCATTTTGCACGTTTGTCGATTCAGATAACCATGCTGCAACAATTCTTACTAAAAATATTCAAAAGGCTGGTTTCATCGAGAAAGGCACCGTTCATTCAGAAAAGGTTTTTCATTTTCTGAATGATCAGGAAGAAGAAAGCTTTGATATCATTTTTGCAGACCCTCCGTATGAGTTTTATAAAGAGAGCCGACACAGAATTGAAACACTGCTTACGCTATCTGAACCAGTACTACCGTATGGTGGAGCTATTATCATTAAGCATCCTCCTCGAGTTACCGTAGAATCGTATCAACAGCTTGTTCTTATTGATTCTCGCGATTGGGGTGAAAGCACAGTCAGCATTTGGGTAAAGATGAAACCCGACAGCAACAATCACGACACAAAAACATCGGTATAGAAGCAATACAGTGGCACTGACACCTTTGAGCAGAATGATGGTATTATAAAACAAGTGAACTCGCAAACTGCCTTGCATACGGGCACTTCAGAACAATCAAAGATTAGTATTTCTTCGGCTGTCATATTGTCAGAAATCAAGTATTTTGTGTCGTGGTGGTATATAGAAATGCCCGCGTGGTATCTGCGAATAATCCAGCGTATTATCGTAATTTGCGACGATACGTTATCCATGAGCCTTCTCATCAAAACATTTTTTGTTCCGTGGCATAGAGATTATTCTCCAGTAGGAAGAGGTTTTGGAATAGCAATGAGGATGATCTACCTTCCCATTGCTGCTTTTCTATCTATTCTTCTCATACTCGGAATGTTTGCGGTAACCATAGTATGGGCATTTCTTCCATTTATTGCGTTATTTTCAATACTTCGATCGCCATTTGTATGAAGACACTACTTGCTTACCATGACAAACAAAAAGAACAATATGCGACACTGGGAAATAAGTACCCCCTTTTTGACACTGAACGATATGAACCATTTCTTTTAACGTCACATGAGCTATATATCACCCAAACCGCTGAGATACACGCCAAACTTAATGAATATCCAATTCGAGCGGCCATACGAACATTTAAGAACTCAATATCTACCATTTTGCTTATTCCCGGGATTATCACGGCACTACTCTATATTGTTGACTTCATTACCGCTTTAGCGCGATCAGAATCAATTTCCTCACTTATTCCAGGGTGGACAACTAATCTTACCTTTTGGATCGCTGTCCTTGGTGTAATGCTTCTCTGGCATGAAACGTATAGAACATCTCGTCAAGCAGAACATATTTCCCCTTCCGAACCATTTAGCGAGTTGGATTTAAAAGCAATTAAACAGGGTGATTTTGGCCTGCAAAAAAAGAAGAAACGCAGTGCAATCCCGGTCACTGATCCAGATTTGTTAGTGTTCATCTCGCATGCGGTACATGATCAAAAACTTGACACTAACAAACTTTTCAACACGCTGATTAACGACCCTCAATGCAAAATACTCTTTGAACGTCTTCATGTGGCAGAGGAAATTCCTTCACTCCAAACACAACTTAATAATTCACCATTACCCTCATGTAGTCTTTCATGTATAAGGAGTCTTCTGCTTTACTCGGTAGAAGAAGCTATAGCGACCAATAGTCCCTATGCCCGTTCAGAACATTTATTAATATCATACTTCAAAGTGTTTGAACCACTTGCTCAATTTCTCAAGGAACGAAAACTGAATATTGAATTAATGAGATTTGTTGCGTCTTGGCTAGAGATTAAAAGAAAATCACTCCAATCAACCCAAATATTAGATCCGCGCATTCCATATATTAGAACCGGAGGTATAGCAAACAGCTGGATTTATGGTTACACATATGTATTAAGTCATTACAGTAAAGACCTTACCCAGCAGATTGCCCGCAAAGGGGGACATTACGGTATCGGACATGACAGCGAGATGGAGGAAGTTGTTGCAGTGCTCAGCAAAATGAGTAAAAAACACGTGCTTCTTGTAGGAGAAAGTGGTACCGGTAAAACCTCAATCGCAAAAGGACTCGCAGAGCGTATAAATAAAGGAACGGTACCTCCAATTCTTCGGGAGCATAGGGTTATTCAACTCGATGTAAACAGTCTTGTTGCAGGTGCTGGGGCGCATGGCAATTTAGAATCGTTAGTACAAGAAACGATGAAAGAACTTGCAAAAGCTGGTAATACCATACTTTTCATAGATGAAATCCAAGAAATTACTGGTATGCAAGGAGAAGAGAGCAAGCATTCGCTTGCAGGAATCATGCTTCCCTATATTCTCGAAAGCTCATTTCCAATTATTGGAACCATAACCTACGCAGACTATAAAAAGTTCTTCTATTCTCGTGAATCACTCAGGCAAAGCTTTCAATCGGTCGAGATCCACGAAGTGACACCAGAAGCAGCTTTCGAAATAATCCTTACACAACTAGAACAACTTGAAAGCACCTACCAGATAACCATCACGTTTCCAGCAATTCTAGCCGCAGTAGAGCTCGCTCAGCGATACATTTATGACCGCAAGCTGCCGGACAGCGCAGTTAATATCATGGAGGCTGCTTGCGCTTCTATACAAGAAACACAAGACAAGACACTAACTACAGAAGTGGTTTCTAAAGTTGTATCACAAATGACAGAAATTCCAGTCACCGACGTCACTGCCGACGAAGCAACCAAACTGCTCGACCTTGAAAACAGAATTAAGGATAAAGTAATCGGTCAGGAAACAGCTATCCATCAGATTGTTGAAGCTCTCAAACGGTCAAGGACAGGAATCCGAGACCCGCATCGTCCAATAGGAACCTTTCTCTTTCTTGGACCAACCGGAGTAGGTAAGACGTTACTTGCCAAAACGGTAGGAGAGGAGTACTTCGGCGAAAAACATCAAATGATTCGATTAGATATGTCGGAGTTCAAAGAACTTTCAAGCGTAGAACGGCTATTAGGCTCTGCGCAAACCGCTGAACATGCTCAAGCTTCTGTGTCGTTTCTCGATGAAGTGAAGCAACACCCTTTTTCTGTTATCCTTCTCGATGAAATGGAGAAAGCTCATCCGCAGATACTTGATTTGTTTCTTCAAGTACTCGATGAAGGTCACATGACAAATACGCACGGTGAATCAATTTCCTTTGACAATTCTATCATTATTGCAACGAGTAATATTGGCAGCAAAACCCTATTAGATGCCCTTGAAAAAGACAATACTCTGTTTGAAGAAGCAAGACAGAGAGTCCTTGAAGAATTACGCGAAGCAGTTCGAGTAGAGTTCCTAAACCGTTTTGATCAAATTATTATATTTACACCGCATTCTCGAGATAACTACATTAAAATCGCAGAGCTTCTGTTAAAGGAGTTAAGAAATCGCTTGCTAGAAAAAGAAATCACCCTTCGATGGGAAGATAACCTGCTTCTTTCAATTGTTTCAAATTCCTATCAGCCGGGATTAGGAGCTCGACCAATGAGAAGATATATTCAAGACACAATCGAAACGATTATTGCGCAAGAGATTTTAGAGGGTAACCTTAAAAGCGGTGATACCTTCACATTTACAAGTGATTTACTACGGTCACGTCAACAAACAATTCCTCATACAGAAGTTCTGTTGAACAATCAACAATCAGGAAATGTAAATAATTAACGAAGACCACGAGGATAAAAACCAGAGATACGTTGACTCATAGCTTATCCATGCTATAATCCGTCACGAAATGGGTGCATTACCTAAACGAAAAATTTCAAAAGCCCGCAAACACAGACGTCGAGCGCATGATCATTTGGAAATGCCTGCTCTCAGTATCTGCCCGAAATGTAAGAAGGCTAAGAGGCCGCATTACAGATGTGAGTTCTGCGGACATTACGGATCTGTCGAATCAGCAGGTCCTGTGAAAGCAGAGGTTGACGATAAGAAGCAGACAGAGCAAAGTACTTCAAGTCAATCTTCAGCCCCAAAGAAGAATGAAAACAAGAAATGATCCTCGACATTCAGCACGGATTCTCGCATTAGAATTTCTTTTTTCGAAACACTTCTCACAGGATTCCTCTCTCGATGGAAGTAACAATTCGTTTCACGATGAAAACGAGTTGCTGCAATCCCTGCAAGTCGTAGCAGAAGCAGCAGAAATTTCGCACTATGACTCAACTCTCGCACTTTCAATCGTTAAAGGAGTTCGTTTGTCGCAGAAGGAATTGGATTCCCAAATTGCGTCATATGCTCCTCAATGGCCGATAGATCAGATACAAAAGGTTGATCTTGAGATTTTACGTATCGCGTTGTGGGAGGGATTTGTCGGTGCTATAACACCACCAAAAGTTGCAATTGACGAAGCGATAGAAATTGCCAAAGAGTTTGGGGGAGAATCGAGCTCAAAATTCATAAATGGAGTTCTTGGATCATTATATGAAAGAAAACACAATGACAACAAAGATAAAGCAGTTTGAAGCAAAGCTAAACGTCACCTTCAAGGATAAAGAGCTTCTGACACTCGCGCTCACCCATCGATCCTTTTTAAATGAAAATACTTCGGTAAAAGAGCACAATGAAAGGTTAGAATACCTCGGAGACGCAGTGCTTGAATTTCTTGTTTCGAAGTTTCTCTATGCAACATTTCCTGATAACGCTGAAGGCGACCTTACCAGTTACCGCTCTGCATCGGTTAAAACTGATACTCTCGCAGAGATAGCTCGAACACTCGATTATGGCTCATTTCTACGAATGAGCAAAGGAGAGGAGAAAACCGGAGGAAGAGAGAAAGATTATTTACTTGCAAACACATTTGAGGCGGTTCTGGGTGCAATGTACCTTGACCAAGGAATGAAGACGTGCGAAGCGTTTCTCTCGAGAGTATTATTTCCCAAAATTGGCCACATTGTCGAAAACAGACTCGACATTGATCCCAAAACTCGCTTTCAAGAAATTGCCCAAGAAAAACTTCGAATGACTCCGACTTACCATGTTCTTTCAGAAATTGGACCCGATCATAATAAAATCTTTACAATGGGTGTCTATCTTGGCTCAACAGAGTATGGAAGGGGAGAGGGATCAAGCAAGCAGCGAGCCGAAGAATCCGCAGCCATTGAGGCATTGCAGAAAATTTCTACCGAGAATGAAGGAGAAAAAAACGATCAATCAAGCAAAAAGACTGGCAACTCAACAAAGTCTTGATAGACCTTGATACAATAAGATTATTTTGATAGAATGCGCCCGTTATGGTAAAAATACGTCTAATGCGAATAGGAAAAAAACACGAGCCGCACTTTCGGATTGTTGCGCAGGATTCACGCCATTTTAGAAGTGGAAGGGTGCTCGAAACGATTGGACATTACAACACACTTACCTCACCATCCACCCTCGTGTACGACAAAGAAGCACTCAATAGATGGATTGCTAAAGGTGCTCAAATGACAGACACTATTCACGATATATTTGTTAAAGAAAAGGTTGTTAAACCGTTAAAGGTACGCGAAGCACGAATTAAAGCTATGATTTCCCGCTCAAAGAAACTAAAGGAACCTGAGGCTCCTACAGAAACAGCCGCTACTGTTCCACAGACTAATCAGCCAGAAAGCTCGGAAAGTGCTGAAAAAACACCGAGCGAACCGGCTCAAACAGCAGAACCAGAGCAGACAACTGCTGATACATCTGCAGCCTGAGCACTGACTACTCCTTAATTGTTAGAATTACACCATGCAGGAACTCCTCGAACTCATTCTCAAGCAAATAGCAAATTATCCTGACGAGATCCAGATTGAAGAACGCATCAGTGAAGATGATCCAACATTTGTGACCTATATGATTTCAGCAAATGATGCAGACAAAGGGATTATTATTGGAAAGGGTGGCCGTATTATTTCTGCTATTCGTGATGTTCTCAGTATCAAGGCGGTAAGAGAAAATAAAAAGGTACGATTGGAAATCGTAGATTAAGAAAAAGATCGGAAGAAAGAAACTACATAAAGCATCTTTTTTCTATTATTCATTAATCGCCTCTCGGCTTTCTAAGGGTTCCACTCTCTTTGGAAAATGCCATTTCATGCAATTCCAAATCGATTACTATTAAGAAGCACCGTTTATTGATCTTCCGTTTCACCTGCAGATTGATCCTCTTGTTCCTCTCCACTAGTATTTTCTTGTGAGAGTGTATGGTTGTATGAAGCGCGTTCCGAAATTTCCTTCATAATGTTTTCATTAAGTTTGATAATTACTGTGTCATCAATCCCTACGCGGGTAACAGGTTTAACGGTAAAGCCTTTAACACTAATGGCAATTGACCACGCACTCTCTGCACCGTTTTCACTAGGCGTTACATTAGTTTCTGATAGATCTACCCGTCTCTGACTGACATAGACTTCACCAAGCGAAAGAATCGTAGCACTTCTTAATCGTAAATCGTTTATGAAGTTAGAGATATCTTCAAACGAACCGTAAAAACTAAAGGGACCGACTAAGGAATCTGAGCGTTCGGGTTTCCAATCAAGATCTTCCGACTCAAGACTTTGCGACAGTTTATCAATGACTATTCTATTCGTAATTTCTTCAGATTCAGGAACCAGGTTGTTTTCAATGGCAAGATAATCAATTTCGTTAGCAAGCGCAGATACATTTTTATCGTCACCAATTACCTTGGTTACCGTTCTAAGGTTTCTCTCAAGTTCTTCCACTCGAATACTTTTTAATGTTTTTACCTTTTCACGTTTAACTTTAATTTCATCCATTAACTTTGCTGACTGCTTTCTGTTTTCAACAATTTGAGTAGAGAAGGGGATCAGAATAAATGAAATAATAAGAGCAATAACACCAAGAATAACTAATGGTAAAATGAGATCTCCAAGGCGGGAAGAAAGTTTAGTGTCTTCCTCGCGTGCATGAATAATCTCTCGTTGGCGTTTCATCATTTCGCCTTTTTTCTTCATCTCTGCCGTCGTTACCGACATTTCAGTTGGTTTATTTCCCGAGCCTGTTTGCGGTGTCGATGTTCCTGACGGCATAATTTGATTTTTCAATTCTTCGGCCATTGCTTAATTACTAAATATTATCAATATTTTCTTTATTCATTCGACCAGCAAAGATAAACCGAACCGTTGTACTATCATCCTCACTTTCAATTCTTGTCACGCTATCCAAAGTAATATACTCAAAGTAATCTTCCTGAGAAGCCATAGTATGCCATAGTCGTGCGACATTCATGTAACTATCTGTAGAACCACTTATCGCAAATTCAAGGTTTTCATTCAGGTTAATTGCATATACCGTTGATAATCCGCTTGCAGTATCACGAAGATAGGTGAGTACAATATCAGGGCTGAAATCAAATTCGCGAACAGCAGTATACGCATTAACTTTTGTAACAAGCGTTTTTTGTTTCATTTCTAAATATTGAAGTGAAACTATCTTCTTTTTTTCCTCTGCAAGCTGGTTCTGACGCATGTTTAACTCCATCTTTGTAAGGAAATTCAAAACCAACACTCCAACAGTTAGGGCTAAAACGGTTAGGACTAAAAGAACCGCAAATACGTTCGATTTTCCTTTCTTCTCAATTTTCTTTACTTGACTATCTGAAAGTTCAGGAAGAAGATCGATTGCTACTCCTCGAACACCTCTCTTAGGAGAGACTGCAGGAACCCCTGCATCTACTGAAGGCTGTGTCGAAGCGGGAATAGTCGTAAATGCTTGTTTTTTTGCTTCTGAAATAGCATTTACAGTATTAGAAATAGTGTTTGAGGATGGAGTTGTTTGATTGATAGGTTCCGGTAGTGTACTAGGGACGTTTTGTTGCACCGTGGGAGCTGTGAATGATGACGAACTTACCGAACCATTCATCGTCTGGGAAGGTGTTACTGCATTTGATAAAGGCATACTAGCATTCATTTTGTAATTGTATTTTGAATGGAATTAGTTCCATCAAGTATGCGTAGCAAAAGGTGCTACACTATATTAAATAACCTTAAGAGCCAATCCGACAGCTACTGCATAGGCAGGCTTACCACGCGAAATAACACTTTCCTGCTGAGATGTTAATCGAATACCAGCCCATGGATCAGCAAGAAGGACGGTAGCATTCATCTCCTGAGCAATGTACGGAACAAGACCGGGAAGTAACGCACCATCTCCTATAAGCATATATTGATCAGGAGGAGCTTGTAGTGTTCTTCCTTTATAAAATTCAACACCCCTTCGAATTTCAGCAACAATAGAATCTACAACAGGCTTTAGACTATTAAATATTTTTCCCTCTAATTGAGTATTATCAAGTCCGTAATTCCTCTTGTATTCTTCTGCCTGATTATATTCAAACGAAAAATCAGTAGCTATCGCCCGAGTAAGAGCATCCGCACCGACAGAAATACTCTGTGAGAAAATGAGATCACCATTCGATATTATTCCCATATCTGTACTCTGGGATCCAAAGTCTAGAATGACTGCATTTTGAACACCCCCAGAGCGGTACACCGCACGTCCCGCAGCAACACCCTCTGTCTCAACCGCAACCGGCTCGATCTTGGCCATTTGTAAAATCTTCACGTAGAGATCAATGAGTTTTTTAGGAGCAGCTACAAGTAATACCCGGTATGCGTTACGGAGTTCGTCTTTACCAAGCAATATCCAGCTTGTCTGAACCTCATTAATTGGAATTGGAACAACTTGTTTTGCCTGCCAATGCACGGCATCTTCGAGCTCGTCCTCCTTAACACCGGGAAACTCAAGAAATCGGGTAAAAATGGAGAACTCAGGAAGCGCTACTACTGCATTTCTCGTACGAAAACGTCCCTCTTCGTAAAGAATCTTTAAAGCTTCCGCTAACTGCTTTTGATGATCTTCATCTTCTGAATTGATAACACCTATAGGAGTGGGCTGACTAGCGAATGCTACAAGGGATGGATTAGTCTCTAAATCCTTTAATTGGACAGCCTTAACGCTATGATTTCCAAAGTCTATTCCAATATGATCGGGCAGTTTTAAATCCATGGCCAGAATGTTCAAAATACTATTTAGATGATAGACAGAGGCATCCCCAATGTCAATGATGGCGTAACAGAATTAACGAATAGTGGCACAGAGCTGTCAGGAAAACATGTTGACGACGCATAGCCACAATCATAAGGAAAAAGGATCAAGGTTCTGGAGGTTCTGATGTGTCCGCCCAATTCATACAGCTTGTTGCATTTCTCACAATACCACATTCCGATTCTGAATAAACCTTCTGCCCGAGCATGTCTCGGAAAAGCGCAAGAGCACGAGGATCATAGGTAACAGTGACCGCAGGAAATAGCGTATTATTCTCCCAAAGCATATCTCTCACTTGGAAATTTGTAACATCTGCGAAGATAGAACCGATAAATTCTAACCGATCAGGAAATGGAAATGATGTATCTTCTTCAATAGAAAGTCCTCCGTCAGTAATGAAATGCGCATCGACGATATCCGCTGAAGATGATGGATGATTTTTATCTGATCCATCACCTATAACAATTTCTCCACTTTCGACAATAAATAAACAAGCAGTAACAGGAGCAAGCTCTGGTTCCTCTGCATTCTTGAAGTCAGGCTCAATATACAATGACATAGGGGAGGGGAGAAAAATAACTTTTCTTCCACGACAGGTTATGGACGGCAGGGATAACTGATTAGAAGCGTCAACTACGCGGTAAAAGCCATCCGGCATTATTGGACTTGATACAACTGTTTGAGCTGCAAGCGAATTAAATTCATAGATATTACCCTCCTGGTTTACATCAACCCAATCGGAGTTAAGAGCAATGCTGTAAAGCTCTTCATACCAGGAAAGATAACCATTATCGACCCTAACGTCATTGATATTGTTATCGCTATAGTTAGAGGAATACCACCCGTCATCGCGAGGCTCTTGAATGCTCGGATGTCCCGAACCAAATTCACGACTAGTAGTACCATTACCAATCCAGTATTGGCTCAATGTTTCCGTACTGTTTGGTAACATATCATACATACCACCCTGCCCGTATACACTCCCATAGAGCGTTTTAAGCCATGGGATCCCGACGGTAAATTCATTGGCAAACATATTATCGTCTTGATTACAAGCAAGATCTTCACGCATATCTGAGGCATGCACACTATCACCTGCTTGAATACTGTCTTCAGGAATATATACGTCACTGACAACTTGTCCTGATAACGCCCGATTGCTCTCTAATCCATTGCTTAACGATCCGTTATACCATACCTCCGCAGGATCAGTTAGCTGTGTTCTATCAACTGGTGTTGAATCCTCGGGCGGTATTGCACTTGGACGTTCAACCCAGTAATAACGGCTGTAAAGATGTCTGACACCGGACACTTCTACTCCACTTCTCGCATCAGAAATCGAATGCTGAATTCTTACTTGATTAGCTCTATCACTATCATCGGGATGGGATATGGTTATCGAACCACCCGGAGCCCGCATATCAAATCCCCACAGCCATGTACTATCCGTTGTTCTTCTTGGCAAATATCCGCCATCATTTTCTCCTGAGAATAACAAGTCATTACTTAATGCCATTCCATACATTTGCTGAATTCCAGGAGGATACCCCCCCTTGAAAAGAACGGTGAATACATATCGGATCTCTGTGTCAGATATTACTTCATTCGAATAGTCCAAAATCACGTAGAGCGGGTTATCGAGAAGACCGTAGCATGTATTACATTCTTCCGGAGTACATTCAGTAGACGGAGCTTCAGACCAAATTCCACCTTCTTCACGATTATCACCGATAGAAAGATAATTCGTTTGAGAGCCACTACAATAAAAGTCAGTATTAAACCCTTGATCGAGTCTAGTTCCAAAATCCAACCACACCCGTTGAATATCCTCCCACCCATCTTCATCACTCACGGTTATGGCAATATCAATTGGGTTATTCGGCATTGATGGAGAATATGCCGCAAGGACAGCCGCATTTATCTCAGATTCCACCTGTGTAACTACCTCCGAATTTGATTGATTATCGTTTTCAATCTCTTCACTCAAAAGTGGCGAGGTTTTGGTATTCGTAAAGGTACAAGTTATTCTATGCCCACTTCGCAAGTTCATGTTGTTTGGATTTACTTCGATATCATCTGAAGTACTTGAGCTGCCATTATCATCCAAACATCTTACTCTTGTCTGAACCCATCCTGCCGGTATGACTTGTACTACCGAATAGCTACCACTTAAAAGCGATTGCTCATTTGGGGTTGCAGAATGAGTAAGAGAAAAGGGATCATATCCAAACCCCGTTGTGTTAAAAGTAAAACTGTCTGTGGCGCTGGAAGGATTGGTAATAACATCCACAATAATTTCTCCATATGAACGACTACCCGACCACCTCGAAGGCAAGCCGTTTGGTAATCTGCATGTAATTCGCTCATCCATTTCAACTTCAATTAGTTCAACCACAGGAGGGTAGGTGACCGTAAAATAGCCGTGCACCTCTGAACAGTTTTCTCCATTCCAAGGATTGGTATCACCCGCACACCAGTAATTATCAATACATCTCATAAGTGAAGCATCCTTTCCCTTTACATGATACGTTCTGCCAGATATTACCGAAGTAGTTACCGTATCAAACCTATTTGTATTCCATCCGTTATACCCGAAAATGAGTGATCCTGTAGTTATATCCTGCAAATACATGTCATAGTACATTCCACGAGATTCACTTGGAGGAGTGACTTGCGTCATTCCGACAAAACCCCCGGTTGATGGACGAGGAGGGGTTACTCTTGTTGGACTTGCTGGATTGGTTGATAACTCAATACAGTTATTCGTTCCATCAAAACAATAGAGCATTCGGCTAGAAAGTGCTGGCTGAGAAGTGGGCTCTGGTCGGAAACAGTTTCTTTCACCCTCACATATACTACAGTCCTCTTCAGTACCGTCACAATCTGGGTTAGCGAGACATTCACCTCTCCATCCAGGAGGAGCTCCGCCTTCTCTCCATCCTGAAGGACAAGCTGCTGGTGTGCACGGGCAGGTAATATCGCATTTGATTTCTTCACAAAACGCACCATTAGAACAATCACATTCGCTGTTGTCACAAGCACAATTGGACCAACTTGTTCCTCCCTGACGACATTGTTGATCTGCACCTAAACAACTGGCAGAACAGCTGCCACACACACAATCGCATACTTCACCCACAGGAACTCCAGGACAACGACAGGTAACACAATCTCCGCCACACTGAGAACAACCTCCATTTTCACACGTTACACAACTTGTCCCTTGTAGACACGATTCATGTTCTTGCGCAGTAATAGGTGTTGGCAACGTATCTACGTTACGCCATAACACAAAGCCTAAGACTCCCAAAACGACAAGAAGAATTAATCCTGTATAGACAATTTTCCGTTTGTTTATTTTCCTGGTTACATCACTCACCACTAGTAAGCATTAAAAGATAAAGCATAGAGGTAAAATTTTCTCTAATATTTACATACCCTTTTAAGCACCGTCCATCCGAATCCATTCCTAAAAAGAATCCTTTATCCGCCTTACCACATTCTTCACTTTGATAACTTGAGTAAAACCAATCTTGAGCGTATTCCTGCCAACTTCGTTCGAAATACTCATTGTAAAAATCACTATTAGTCAGCCATAATTTCAACAGATCACCTAATGATCTTCTCGATCTGTCATTATCATCAATCCGAGGAGAAGAATCTGTAATGGACATATCAAAGGCTTTTGTAACCGTTTCGTTACCGCCGGCAAAAGCAATCAGCTTGGTAATGATTTCATTAGTTGAATCCTTGACTTGAATGTCTGTTGTTAGCTCTTTTTTCAAAAGTAGGGTAAGAAGAAGATCTCGATACAGATTTTGATTTGTAGTAGACCGAATGGCACCGCGTTCTTCATACACATTCACGAAATACCACAGAGCAAGGGTCAAACCTTGATTTCCATACGCAACAAAGGTCGTGTCATTTTGTTCGTATCCATATACGTAATCATCCATCGATCGAATAAGAAATCCGTCATTTGCGGTTTGATCTTGTGCAAGATCTGAAGCTTGAAAAGCTGATTTATTTTCAAGAAGAAGATTGAGACCGTCGAGAGTGGCTTCTTCACTAAACTTTATAAACGGCTCAAAGAGACGGGCGTCGGTATTGCCATACCACGTGTTAAAGGCTCTGTCTTCGCAGAGTTTCTTAGCTACCTGATAAAAATCTCCATCAACTTGTCCAAGCTTCTCTGCTGAGTAATAGGGGAAACAAACCGAATCCGTACCCCATTTGAAATTTGTACCTTTTGCTAACCAACCCTCCGTTGAATCAACGTACGTTGCGAATGAATCAAGAGAAGAACTACCATAAGATCTCGCTAGTATTTCTAAGCTTTCTGAAGGATTAACTTCTGAGCCTTGTTCACGTAAATAGGATACCAACAATGGAATGAAGATATAATCAAGTCCAGTACCAGCGCTCACAATCGTACAATCCTTCGTACATGAATTACAATGAAAACTTCCATATCGTATCGCTCTATCTACGATATCAAGGTCACGAGCATCAGAATCATATACATCAGCTCTACCTATCACAGAAAACACACCGTTATACATTTTCTCAGCAAGTTCTGTCATTGAAACTTGATCGACATTTGCAACACATGCAGTTTTCATGTCATCAGGAGAAATTGCTGTCACATTGATATTCATTGAAGCAAACGTACTTGCATCAACTTTTTTATCGGTAAAACCGGCAATTACTTTTGCAAAAGCAAATGAAAGCCGTTGACTGAGGGGAAGTTCATTATCGATAATAGAATAATCGATCTCAAGAGTAGTTATACGGTTATACCAATTCTCTTCAGTTTCTTTCTTTAACGTGAGAAGTGTTTCTTCACATGTGCCACTACAACGTTTTGCATCAATGGTAACCCTGAATTCCGGAATCGACTTATTTATGGTTGATTGCTCAAAAAAGTTACGAAAAATCACTACATACGTATCGTTCGTAACATCGACTTTGTGCATAGAACCTTTAATGCGAAGTGATGCTGAAGTATTTGTACGAGAACTAACGTCTTTCGTTACAAAAATTCCGAGTTCGTCAGCGCTTGATTCAAGATCCTTATCAAATACGTATTCACACTCCTCTTCACACAGCTGATACCGGTCACGAATTAGATATACACCACCAATAAGTATCAACACGACAAGCAATAGCATAAGAAGAATGGTCGAACTACGTGATGTGTCTGTTTTCCTTTTCTTTGTCGTTTCTGTTGTGAGAATCGGTTCTTGTTGATTCATCTCCTGTCTCGTTGGTAACTAAATTTCAATAGTTTATAACGTTTCAATCCATTCACCACAGCTTTCGACCCCTTTCACTATACCACACTCAAGTTCAGCATAGGGTCTCCTGCCGAGCATTTCACGTAGAAGCACTGCATAACGCGGATCATAGGTTATTTTCGTGGTAGGTAATACCCAGTTATCCTCCCACAACATGTCTCTTCCAAAATTGGCACTATCGGAAAATACAAATCCGAAAATCTCAAGTCGGTCAGGACGAGGGAAGGACTTGTCAACATCCACATCGAAGTGCCCGTCAGTGATAAACCCAAGAGAGATTGTATCTGCACCATTACACGGTACATTGAATTGATCACAGGCAATGGTCGGTACTATCTTATCAACTCCGGGATCTACTTTTATTGTCCCATCTCTGACGATAAAGAGACATGCAGAACTGGCATTCTCATTCGTCACATCCGGTTCAATTCTCAGGACAACTTTTCCAGCCTCTCCCGGAACAAAGATGATCTTCTTCCCTGAGCATTTTGTCCCTGAAGGAATCGTAATCGTTGAAACTGATTCGTCAAGAATAAATACTCCATTTCTTGCTGGGTTTTTAATGGTATCAATCAATTCTGACGCAAAACCAATCGTATAAAACGATCCACCTTGCAGTGCCTCGACCCATTCAGAGGTTTTGGCAAGATCGTATAATTCATTATACCAAGGAACTTTTCCAGCCGCTGAGCGTCGAATATTGGTGTTCTCATCAGTATAATTAGGAGAATACCAACCGTTCACACTGGGTACTCCAGCACTGGTTTCTGCACGTGAATTTCCAGTACCCATCCAAAATTCACTTAAACCAATTCCAGATATTGGAATAGGATCATTTATACCTCCCCAGCCGAATACCTCTTTCCTCATCGTGGTGATCCAGCGAGGACCTACTTGAATAGAGATATTTTGTGGAGAATCAATTTGATTACAAGCGATATCTTCACGAATATCACTCGAAAACACGACGTCACCTCCCTCAAGTCCCGCAATATCAACAGAAGTAACATTTGTTACATCTTTTTCTGCCATAAACCAAACGAGAGAAGGAGGAACCTCACCATTTAGAACTGTAGCTCCATCACGAACTACCCAGTATTTCCGGTCAAATAAACGTCGTACTCCAGAAGTCGCATCTGATATGGTATTCGTTACCTGCATTTGGTTTGCTGGAGCGCCGGGAACATGAGATAGCGCTACCGTTCCCGTTGGATCATGGAAATCAAAACCCCACGTCCAGTTAGCATTTGTAGTACGGCGTGGTTGATGACCTCCATCCCGGTTACCGGTAAAAAGAAGACCACTTTGTGCCATAACATAGAATTGCTGCGTTCCTTCCGGATACGTATCTTTAAATTGTATAGTGAAGGTATATGCGGCTTGTGTAGCTGATATCACCC
>CAZDUZ010000012.1:0-11981 GCA_964508755.1 uncultured Candidatus Saccharibacteria bacterium
ATTCGCTGATAGGATTTAACTGCTTCTTTTGCCATGTCTATGTTTCCTGCACTTACATTTCGAGCGACTTCCCCGCCAAGACAGGCTGAAAGACCGATGAGACCTGCACTGTATTTTTCAAGAAGCTCTTTGTCGATTCGTGGCTTGTAGTAGAAACCTTCAACATGAGAGAGAGATACCAATCGAATGAGGTTTTGGTACCCTTCACGGTTTTGTGCCAGTAACACCAGGTGGAATGGACTATCGTCGATTTTCGCCATCTTTTGATTTCTGCTTCTTGGAGCTACATACACTTCACAGCCAAGAATTGGTTTAATCTCATTGTCATGGCAGGCCTTATGGAATTTGTGGACTCCATACATGACACCATGATCGGTAATGGCAAGGGAGGTCATTCCATGCTCTTTTGCTCTTTCGACAAGGGGTTTAATCCTCGGCAAACCGTCTAAAAGCGAAAACTCTGAATGTACATGCAAATGCGTAAACATAATTCAGCTCATTCTACACAATGAAGCCTCCGCATGCGACCCTCGTGGAAGATGTTAAATTTTCATTATGTTTTCAAGGGTCTATTTGGGGTAGAAACATTTATCTTTATACGTAGAATTGTACGCCTTTCTGTAACCGTAGTACTCAACAATTGCTCTCTAGTGTCTGATACGTTACACTAGTTTCATGCCTCGTTGGTTAGAACTATCAATAAAAGTTACAAAGTACATTGCCCTTGTGGTGCTTTTCATTGTTTTTGCTAGCATTGTTCAGCCAAAAATCGTCGAGGTTGTAATTCCCGAACTTGTGCTTGCTTCCCAAAATTATTCGGGGACTTCACGTGGAGTTGATTTGGATCCCATTTTCTTCTCTGAAGGTTCTGGAGCGATGTCGAAAGTTACGGGGCTCTACTCTACACGCCACGCATACGTTGGCGATGGCATGTATGGTGATTTGGTAACGACAGATACTCGGGTGATTGCCATGAGCAGATTTCTCACGGATTACTCGTCACCAATGGCACCTTATGCGGAAACTTTTGTAGTGGTGGCTGATGATGTCGGACTCGATTGGCGTTTGGTGGCTTCCATTTCTGGTGTTGAATCAGCTTTTGGAAGGTTAATTCCCTATCGTTCCTACAATGCTTGGGGTTGGAGAGGTGGACCCGGGGGAGCGTTTAGTGATTTTGGTTCATGGCCGTATGGAATAACACACGTTACCACAAGAATTGCTATTGGGTATGGTACTGATGCAGAGCCTTTTGGTATGGAAGCAATTTATTGTCCTCCGTGCGGACAGGTTCCCACTCATGACTGGGCAAATGGTGTTGCTCGTTATATGGAGGAGTTGAACGTGTATAGAAGAAATCTCTGAGTAATGGTATACTTTCTTTATGCTAATCAGGTTTCTTGCAAGGTTGCTGTATACCTTGATTGTCATAATTGAGTTTTTTGTGTCGCTGAGGTTTATTTTTAAACTTATCGGTGCAAGCGACTCAAACCCTATTGTTTCTTTTGTGTATCAAGTAAGTGGTATTGTAGTAGATCCCTTTACTGGAATTGTTAATTCCCCGTGGAAGCTTGGAAGCTTTACTATTGAAATAGATTCTCTTGTTGTTATTGCGGTTTGTATGCTTGCAGGATTTGTCACTATGGAAATCATGAATGTCTTTACACCCCGCAACACCGCCCGACCATAACTGCCTGTCCTGTCGCTTCAGGACTACCTATATAATTCGTATGATATAATGAATTCGTATGGCAGCCGTCGAGCTTAAAAAATATTCCGGATTGTCGCTCGTTTACGACTCGGGAGAACTTCGCGGCGCTGAATCTGGAGTTGAAATTGGCTCATCTACCAAAGTACTGATAGATGATATGCGTCGTCAGCTTCTTAACCCTGATCTCTCCTGTCCAGATCACTTTTATTCCTATTTTCAACCGGTTGACCGGAAATCTCTGTTACGAAACAAGAAACTCATTCTCTGTCTTTTTGTCATACCCCAGAATTTAGCGGGTATTGAATATGTAAAGACGAAGGGTATGTGTTCAAATGAATATCCTTTACTCCTTGAAGTTGTGCAAGGATATGTGACGGCGCTCCTTCAGCGTGGTGATCCGGGTTCTGATCATAAAGGGGTTCGTTCTGTGGTTGCGAAGCTTAAAAAAGGAGAAAAACTTGTTATTCCTCCACATACCAGTTTTGTACTCGTAAACGGAAGGCAAACACTTTCTGTGGTAGCGATGATTAGAAGCTTGAAGGCTCAGGTGTGTGAGGATTTAGATGATAGTCGTGGTGCTGCAAGCTATATTATTCGTAAAAATGCTCGACAGGAAGTTGTTCAAAATCCTTACTACCGTCGAGTGCTTCGCTCAAAACTTCTAGATCCTTCGGAACAGTACCGCTTCTTTGGGCTGACAGAGAAAACTCCCATTTTTAAACAAATCCTTCGAAAGTATGAACGGTTTACCTGGCTGCACGATCCATCAAAGGTTAAATGGGATAAGGTTCCCGTGCTAAGCAAGCTATGAAACATCCCACTGCCCCGCCCTCTCTCCATTATCCGTGCAAGGGTTTGATACAATTGTTTTTAATTGTTGGTGGAATCTTTGCTTGGGCGATGATGTTGGCATCCAGTTTCATATATCCCGTATTAGCAGCTGAAGAAACGTCAGTTGCTACTCGTTTTTCTACGCAGATCGAAGTGGACACCTCGAATCGAGCTCAGTTTACCGTGCAGGTGATTTTTGAAAATAACGGAGAGAACCCTGCTGCCATATCAGCTTATGATCTTGTTATTGGAAATGTTAATCCTGTTTCGATTTCCGCGGTAACGGGTACCACCGTTCTCAATACACAAGTGCGAGAAGCAAAAGGTTCAATCATTCAGGTTTTATTGGGAGAAAGTGTCATTCGTCCGTCTTCTTCCCTCGAGGTAACGATTTCGTATACGGTCAACAATTTTCTTGAAAGAAGGGGTGGTGCGTTTGATGCGGAGTTACCAGTATTTCACCAAACGGATATTTCTACTGGCGAACGGATGACCTTTATCTATCCTGAACGTCTTGGTCCGATTAACTATTCTTCAGCGCTCTACAATCAAGCTCTTTCACAAGGAACGTATGTGGTGCAATTTAATAATATTTCCGAGGTTCCTCGTCTGTTTTTATCAATTGGTGAAGCAAAGCATGTGAGTGTGACCCTTGAACGGTCCTTTAAGAATGAAACCGAAGGCTTTGTAAAACATGAAGTAACAATTCCTCCTGAGTATACCTCTCAGGCATTTATCATTAATGCGGTAACACCATCTCCTGATTCTGCGCGAACGACGGAAGATGGTAACATTGTACTTACGTATTCTGTTCCAGGAAATGACACTCTCTGGGTTCGAATCCAAGGCGTTATTAGCTACGAATTACCAAAAGAAGATCAGTACAACCTTTCTTCACAAGAACAGAAAGCATATCTAGATACCGAGTCAGAATGGTGGTCTATTTCGGAGCCAAGTGTACTCCGGATGGTTGATCAATGGTCAGATCTTCCTAGCCTTTTCGAGAAAATTTCTTCCATCTATACCTATACCAAAGAGGAACTTATATTAAGCTCAGGTTTTCGAGAATTACATGGTGTTGAATATCGAAAGGGTGCTTCTGTTGCATTAAAAACGTATAAAAACGCTTCTGTTGAAGATTATGCCGATGTGTTTGTCGCTTTAGCTCGCTCTACTGGTATTCCTGCTCGTGTGGTGGCTGGATATGTATATCCTTACTCTATCGAAGAAAGCCAATTGGGAATGTTTCATGTATGGCCCCAATATTTTTCTGAAGAACTTGGTTGGGTTTCAGTGGATCCTGCCTATGAAAAATATACCAATTTACCAATGCTACTATCTTCAGGATTAAACAGAGTTGTCGCGGCAAGCAGTTATGATCCTGCATTCCATGGTGTATTTATGGAAACATCAAGTGAATTTATCCCTACCGATCAAGAACCACGGAAAGAATCTCGAATCCAAGCAGCTTTAGAGGTTCCCTCTTCGTTAAAAGCGGGAACCATTGGCAACGGTGTTTTGAGGATTAGAAACATAGGAAATACGGTTATTTCAAATATTGATTACGAGTTAGTAAAAACTGATGATGTGCCATTGAGTATTGGTGAACCTTTTTACCGTGAGATTCTTATCCCTGGACAAGTAATCTCTATCCCGTTTACGGTGGATCCGTATGAATGGTTTGTGGATGGCAAGAAGATGATAGAGTTTTCGGTTACCGCAAGTTCTGGTGGAACGGAACTGGTGGAAACGGTAAAGGATTCGTTTACCGTGGTACCACTTTGGTGGGTCCGTCCGGTTGCTTGGTTGATCACCATCATTGCGTTCCTCTTATTTATGTGGACCTTTTGGTCCGGAGCAAAAATGAGCAGCTTTGTGGTAAATGTGTTTCGGCGAAGAAAATACTCTTCTGGCACTAAGATTGATGGAAAGGGAATGTAGATGAGTGGAGAAACGATTGGGGTTGCTATTGTCGTTGCCGTAATACTCCTCGCTGTCATTCTTAAAATTGGCAGAGCTGGAAACGATAAGTTGCGTGATGCAATACGTTCCGAGGTCGCAGAAAATTTATCCTTGTCGAAAGGTGATGCCGAATCACGGAAAATGGCTGTTATTAATCTCGACACATTGCTTGGTAAAGCACTGGCATACTATGGTATAAAGGGAGAAACAGTTGGTGAACGGTTGAAACAAGCTGGACGCATATTCGAGAAAGATCAGTATAATGCATTATGGGCTGCTCACAAAATGAGAAATACAATAGTACACGAGAATAACACACCGACCTTGAAGGAATTGGAGAAAGCAACAACTGTTTTCTCTTCGGCAATAAAACGATTAGTTAATTAAATGTATTGCATGAAAAAGTTACTGGGAATACTTATATTGGTTTGTGCGGTGACGCTACCTTTGCTCAATTTCTTACAGAGTGCTCATGCTCAGGATCTTCCTGAAAAAGATAATGAACGAGAATTGTTTGATGAGGGAGAAGGTGTAATGGATGATTCATATCTCGATGAAGAACTGGTGGATCAAACATCAGGTGACAGTTCAAGTAAAGCTCAGGTGCAAGGTATGTTCGAGATAAGTGCCGAAATTGGTACGCAAAGTGTACTAAATAATGAAATCCCTCTCACTCTGACCATTCGCCCGAAAATCGACTCTAAGAAAGCAGAAGTTAAGTGGGATCTTCCCCGTGGACTGACTGCTCGGTCTGAAACAAATCGATGGTTTACCATGGAAAAAGATGTTCCACGTACATTCACGCTAGAAGTTGAGCCAGAGGCTTCAGGGCGCTATGTCATTGTTGCTGATGTAACCGCATGGCGATATGACACTAATTATGTTGCTTCTGCAGAAATTGAATTACAAATTGATGAAAACCTTCATGTCTATCCGATGCAGGAGGAGTACAAGAATAACCGTACAATAATGATCGTATTAACGGTTGTTGGAGTCATCATCGCTGGAAATCTTGTATTCTTTGGTGCTAAACTCGCTCTCAATAAATACCGCCAGTGGATGGCAAAGGATTGATACTATGAAAATACCTACAATAAAACTTCCTAAACTGTTCCAACGGTCTGCAAAGAATGATACCCGGTCGTTTCTACCCGTAGTCATAGCTCTTCTCGTATTTGTCTTGCTAATCTTTTTCGGGTGGTGGGTTTCGCCTTATATTGACAGTCTCTATTCCCTTGTTCCCGGTTACTATCAAATTGACACATACAATACCGTTACGGAAGAAAAGAATAAACTCAATGAAGCATCAGCTACCTACTACGATCAAATTACTGATTTAGAAGCGAGATACTCAGAAATCCCAGCTTCTGAGGCAGGATATGCCCAAATGATGGATGTGGATTCAGAATTAATTGTTGTTCTTGAAGATTTGGGGGCACTTCTTGATCGTCAGATAGAGCTGGATGAAGAACTAATGAAACTAAGGCTTCCCTCCATGGTTCAACAGTACGCTGAATTGGCTTCTGACTTGAATAACATGCAAAAGAAAGTGAACGTCCTTTCCATTTCTGTCAGTAAAGCTCGAAGAGATTTAAATGAACTGAGACTTTTACGTAATGTGTTTGATAATTGCTTGATGGGTATTAACTGGAATAGCCCAGAAGCAGCAGTTGCTGACGCCGTTTCGATCTGTACCGGAAAGATCACACCCATTCAGGAAAAAGTAGGACAAATGGAAATTGAGTACGATACTGAACTAGATGAACTAAGTACTTATCTACAACTCCTTAAAGAACAATGGGATGCTGAAGTGGAGTATTACCGCCTCATTTCAGAACGTAACTACAATGAAGCAAAGAAGTATGACGATATCTTTGTCGATAGAAAAAGACAGATTAGCGAGCTCGATGTTGTTTCTGCCTTTAGTGAATTTACCACAGAAACACTTTATCCCATGCAGGAGGAACTTCAGACGTTAAAAGTTCAAGCAGATCAGAAAGAAAAAACGGCCGTTCATTGGTATCAGAATAATATCGAGCGCCGTGCGGGCAAACCATAGGATTCTTTCAAATTCTTTCATTTAGCAAAGAAAAATGAGAAACCCTTTATTTCCCCTGTTTTGACCAGCGTTTTTGCTCTTCTGCCGCGAGGGCTTTACCGGTGTAGCTGTTACTGTTTTGCATAAGTTCAGCAACCGTTCCTGTACCTACGATTGTTCCACCCTTCTCTCCCCCCTCCGGTCCCAGATCGATGATCCAATCAGAAGCCCGTATAACATCTAAATTATGTTCGATAGTGATTACGGTATGGCCGAGATCTACTAGATTGTGAAGCACTTTTACTAATTTGCTTACATCGTCGAAATGTAATCCAGTAGTCGGTTCATCAAGGAGGTAAATAGTGTGACCGCGAGGAATTTTTGACAATTCAGTAGAAAGCTTTATTCGTTGAGCTTCTCCTCCGGAAAGGGTTGTCGCGCTTTGACCAAGACGAATGTAACCCAAGCCGACATCTGCAAGTGTTTCAAGTTTCCGTTTAACTGCTGAAATCGCCCCAAAGAAATCAAGTGCTTCGGTAACGGTCATATCTAGAACATCTGATATATTTTTCCCTTTAAAATCGACTTGAAGAACTTCACGGTTGTACCGTTTGCCACCGCATTCATCACAGGTCACATACATGTCAGGAAGAAACTGCATTTCAATTTTAATCTGGCCATCTCCTTTGCACGTTTCGCAACGCCCTCCTTTGACATTGAAGCTAAATCTACCGGGACCATATCCTCGTGCTCGGGCCTCCTGGGTTTTCGAATAGAGCTCTCGGATAGGAGTAAAAAGTCCGGTGTATGTCGCTGGGTTTGACCGGGGAGTTCTTCCAATCGGCGATTGATCAATATTGATAACTTTCGTTACATTTTCTAGACCTTCGATTGATTCATACGCTCCCGGGGTTTGTCTACCATTTTGCAATTCATTTATTAAAATCTTATAGAGCGTGTCATTTATAAGAGTAGACTTTCCGCTTCCTGAAACACCGGTAATTGAAACGAAAGACCCAAGTGGTATTTCTACCGTTACATTTTTCAAGTTATGTTCTGAAGCTCCTCTAAGGATAAGTTTTTGTATTGATTGGCGGCTTCGATGATTGGTGTCAGTGACGTGCTTCTTACCTGAAAGATATTGTCCAGTTATTGAGTGTGGATTCTGTTCCACTTCTGTAGGGGTACCTTCAGCAATAATTTCGCCTCCCCGCTCACCAGCACCAGGTCCCATATCAATAAGCCAATCAGCGGTACGGATTGTTTCTTCGTCATGCTCAACCACAATGACTGTATTGCCAAGATTGCGAAGTTCGGTCAGCGTTGTCAAAAGGCGGTCGATATCTCGAGCATGGAGACCTATGGACGGTTCGTCAAGCACGTAGAGTACTCCGGTTAGTCCAGTTCCAATTTGTGATGCAAGGCGGATTCTTTGTGCTTCTCCACCTGCAAGAGTATTTGCTTTTCGAGATAAGGTTAGGTAATCAAGTCCTACATTGGTAAGAAACGTTGCCCGTGAAACAATTTCTCTAATAATTGGCTGTGCAATTATTTCTTCTTGTTTACTCAAACTGAGGGATGTAATCCATTCGAGAAAGGTAAGGATGGTAGCGTCAAGAGCTTCTGCTATGTTTTTATCACCAACGGTTACCGCAAGGCTAGTCGGTTTAAGTCGTTTACCTTGGCATTCTTCACAGATAATCTCCCGCATATACTTCTCTGTCTCCATTCTCGCGTAGTCAGAGGTAGTTTCATGGTATCGGCGTTCCATTTGCGGAATGACACCCTCAAACGAGCTTGCATAACGAACGACATTGCCAGATTTTTGCGTGAACTCGATAATATAGTTGTCTTTCGCGCCCTTACCGTAGAATATCAGATCAAATATTTCCTGCGGTAACTCACCGATAGGGATCCGCAGACTGAAATTATGTTCTTTCGCGATTGAGTGGAGTTTCTTTAGTGTCCAGCTGTCGTTCACCGTCATTTTCGACCAGGGGAAAATTCCCCCCTCTGATATCGATAAACGGGGATTAAAGGTAAGTTCCGGAACTATTCTTTTAATTGATCCGATACCACTACAATGGGGACAAGCGCCATGAGGCGAATTAAAAGAGAATGTATGCGGTTGGATTTCAGGAAATGAAATACCGCAGGTTGGACAGCTGTTATGTTCGGAATAGAAATACTCTTCTTCATCAACAATGGCGATGACTTCTCCGTCTGCCTGATTTACAGAAACTTCAACAGCGTCAGTAATTCGCTTCACAAAGCTCTGCAACTCTTCTTGGCTAAAGGATGTACGGTAACTAAGGCGGTCTACAACAATCTCTATCGTATGTTTTTCATATTTTTTAAGTTTGATATCTTCTTCAAGGTTACGTATAGTACCATCCACCCTCACCCGCAGGTACCCTTTCGAAAGAAGTCCCGAAAGAAGATCGACGTACTCGCCTTTTCTCTGCTTGACAATTGGTGCAAGAATTTGAACTTTTGTCCCATCCTGCTGTTTGGACTTAGCCAATATGTCGTCTGTGATTTGTTGGATTGATTGGGCTTTTACCGGTTTTCCGCACTTTGGACAATGCGGTCTTCCGATGCGGGCGAATAATAAACGGAGATAATCGTTGATTTCGGTTATTGTACCTACCGTCGAACGAGGATTGTTGCCTGCTGTTTTCTGGTCAATTGAAATTGATGGTGAAAGACCGGTGATAGACTCAACGTCTGGTTTCTCCATGAGCTGTAAAAACTGTCGCGCATAGGAAGATAATGATTCTACATACCGACGCTGACCTTCGGCGAAAATTGTATCAAAAGCAAGCGTAGACTTCCCGCTGCCTGATACTCCGGTTATAACAACCAGCTTATACTTCGGAATTGAAACGGAAACATTTTTCAAATTGTGAAGTTTAGCTCCTTTGATATCAATACTTGTTGACTCTCCGGGAGTATGTGTTTCGGTTGTTCTTCGGTACATGGTGGACTATTGTAACCCAATTATTGAAAAAATGCACAAGACGGATGAGATTGTATCAGATCTCAGTTTGTTTGAGGACTTTCTTCGTCATCTTCCTCGGTAAGAAGGGTTTCGATTTCTTGCTCAATGGCATCGACTACCTCTTCGTCTTCTTTGGGAGAATGAGGTGAGGTCGTTGCTTCAATTGGGGATTCATCCGTTGCGAGTAGTCGAGCGTTTGGATCGATTGGTCCTTCTTTTCGTGGCAAGTCTAACTGTTTTCGAATGTGTGCAATTTCGAAGAGAAATTGAGTGAGAATATTCTCGATTTTAGAAAGTTGAGATTCAATACGAAATGTATTGCTATCGCTTTGTATAAAATAGTCGAGCGGTTTATGGAGTTCCTGCGCTATCCGGACAAGTGTCTCAAGTGGTGGAATCGTACGGTTTGCTTCATATGCACTTATAGCTTTGTCGCTTAACCCAAGGGACATGCCCAAGTCCTTTTGCGAAACATTCAGTTCCTCTCTCGCCTCTTTAATTCTTTGACCGATATTCTTAAGCATTGTAATTTGCATAAAAGATTATGTTTAAAACAGACGGTGAACAAGGCTGTTAAGCAATTGTTTGGCACTTATTGCATCATCTTTGTTATCTTTTCCGTTTCCCGTTGTGGGGGAAGCAGGAGGTAACGCAGAAGAGCTATCCGTAAAAATCTCTTGTGTGTGATGCGATGACTGGGTTGTTGTTTGTTGTTGAGTGGGTAGCTCTTGAGAATAGTGTGAGTTCGATACTTGGCTTGACTGCTGAGGAAAAGTATTTGCTGAAGCTTCGGTATTAGATGAAATATTCGTTAACGCGTCTGTGTTTCCTGAAGTTTGAGATGAAGGGGAGGATTGATGTTCTGTGTTAGAAAACATAGCTTCCTCATAATCTTCTTCTGTGTGGGTAATGCGTGCAAGTTCTGATTTCGAAATGACTGGTTGAGTGTAGGTTGTTTGATTTATTTCTTGTGTATACTGCTGGGAAGAATCTGGGTTTGAAATAGTGGTATGTTGGGAAATTGGTTGAGGGATTTCCACGGTATGGTTAGCAGGAGGTTGTAGTGAGGCCGATGGTACCGTATAGCCAATAGGACCTCCAAGGGTTGAAGGAGGTGGAGCCTTCTGCGAGAGCTCCGAGCGAAGAGCATGCAGATGACGGTTTTTTTCTTGAAGAAGACTCGTAAGTTCTCTAAATTCCTCGATTTGATCTTTTATCTGACCTTCGAGCATATGAACTCGGGTCTCAAGCTGATCAGCATGATCTTTCATTTTTGAAAACTCTCTCCCCTTTGACAAAATATCTTTGTGTTCAGCAGAAGCGAGAAGTTGCTTTTTAATTTGGTCTTCATTAAGGGTGCTGTATTTGTAGTAGTTAATATCGCGCGTGTCGGGTTTTCTTCCCAATATCTCTTGATATACCGACTCAATCATCGTGATACGCTCTTCAGGGGTTAATCGTTTCTGAGGTTCCTGCATTGGTGAATTCATCGATTGATTGTAGCCAGAACTTCTACCACCTCCACCCATGTTGTATCCAGCGCCTCCTCCTAGATTACCTTGAAAATCATCAAAAGGATCCCCGCCACCTGCACCCCAATCATCCCATCCAAAAGGATCCTGAGATCCGCCATTGTTTGATAACGGAGGCTGAGGTCTCGTTACCGATGGAGGAAAAGGATTCTGAGGAATTCTACTGGTAGGTTGATTGTCAGAATGATTTGAGGAGGGATTGGTAGGTGATGGATTTCCGGGTTGAAATGGGTAAATGGTTTGTACAGGAGTCGTGTGCGAAATTGATTGATTTACTGGTGGTACAGACGAATGCGTTGGTGGTATTGAACCTTTGTATTCAGAGGGTGTATCTTTTGATTGATTTTCTTTGGTTTGGTTTGGATCGGAGGACTGATTTGGATTGGTTGAATGTTTTGAATCGGTGGACTGATTGTTGGCACGTTGATTTGATAAGAGACCAGTATTTTTTGAATTTGCTTGAGTTCTTGATGACGGAGTAAATCGTTTACCTAGATTGTCGTTTAGATTGTTTGTCCTCACTGAAGAATGAGAGGTCGTTTTTGAAGCTGGTGAAAGAACGATACTTGCAGGAGGAATAGTCTGCTTGGGATGGCTATTTTGAGGTCGATGTGCTTGAGAGTCAGACATGATGAATAAGTAGAATTCGTAACTGAAATCGTAATTTGATTATAGCATTTTCTATTCTGAGTGTACACATCGGGAGTGTCTTAATAATCGTTAGAATATGATGCTTTGCTGTTACTAAATGCATGTTTACAATTGATGATGCTACTGTGGGTAGAGTGGTGTTTGCTTGGATCACTTGTATAGAGCACGCTTTACGGGTGTGATTTTTATGGTTTGTATTTCTTTTATCTAGTGGTGTGTTTATTATGAGAATGTTGATGATTATAAGGAGGGATATTT
>CAZDUZ010000012.1:12081-21944 GCA_964508755.1 uncultured Candidatus Saccharibacteria bacterium
CACTAGAGGGGTGATTGTCATGCGGTAGTCAAGTAATTCACCTTTGGTATTAAGCAAAAACTCACCAGTAACGAATTCCTTCAAAGTAAGTGCATGAGGAAGCCATAATTCATCATCTACCCACATGGTATCATAAGGAATATTATTCATTGAGTACCACTGGGGACGTACCTCTTCTGTTTCTTTTGGGGTTCCTGACCATTTCGTGATAACAAATGCGAAGACTTCCTGGCCCCACTCTTGATTATCGGCGAAATAAAAGCGAAGCGTTGCCGTATGCACTTGTTTGGAAACGGTGATATCAATCTCCTCTTTCGTTTCGCGAATGGAGGTTTTCTCGATGCTTTCTCCATCGGTTTTCTTACCTCCTACACCATTGATTTTACCTTCAGCAAAGCCTCTTTTTTTAAGGGCGAGGAGAATCTGGTCATCCATAATTGGAAAGGCTACTGTGGCTTGCTTGAGGGGGGACGTGTAGGTGTTCAGTATGTCTTTTATCGTAATATACTTCTCCCTTTCAACTTGAGTTTTAGTCATATAATTTCTGAGCAAGTAAATAACGCATTCCTACTGTGGTAACGCTTTCATATATGAAACGTCTTTTCTTAAGATACTGAATGAAAATACGGTTATGCTCAATATCCTCAAGATTTTTAGTAGCAAGTTCAAGATTATCGGATATCTCTAGCCCCTCTTCTAGGGCTTTTACTAAAGAGGTTGGTAGTTCAAGAGAGGAACTGTGTTCGGAAAAGATAGCACCATCAAGAGTAATGATGCTTGCCCAACAGAGCATATGGTAGGTCTTGTTATGTCCAGATTGTGTAACCCTCGGTTCATAACCGAATTCGACGCCAATTCCTGCGGTTGCATCCGTGACAATGGATAAAGCATTTATTGCTCTATTCCTTGATCCTCGTAGTGTCTCGGCAGTCTCATGAGGTTGAGAGGAAATACCACTTTCAACCTCTACCGGAGTGCATTTCAGCTCGAAATCAAGTTCGAATAATGCTTTTTGAATAGCATTCACTTTATAACGTGAAGTTGTCCCTATGGCGAAGTGGTGCATGAGCTAAGAGCGATGATAAAGAAATTGAGAAGAGACCTCTCACATGAGCGGGGGACGGGATTCGAACCCGCGACCTTCTCCTTGGAAGGGAGACATTCTAGCCGCTGAACTACCCCCGCATCTTCATTTAAGATTGGAACTGCAAATAATCCCTTTGCATTCCTGTTTTACATGGGTAACACTCCAAAAAACGGAGCCCATAATGTGCTAGATCTAAACTCGATTATAGCATTCCCTGTCCTGCCTATTCTACCTTTTCGATAACGCTATTTCCCAGGATCACGTTATTTCGAAGAAACACCGCTGTTTGACCGGGTGACGGTTTCCAAATTGGCTTCTCAAGTTTAAGGATTTTCCCTTCAATCATACAAGGTACAGGATCTTGGCGATACCGTAGCTGACAAGTTAATTGAGTTTTCTCGGGAATGGGATTATTTATTGTGTGAATGCTATCGAGAATGATTTGTTGCGTGTATAGACGAGGATTTTCTTTTCCTTTAGCGACATAAAGTGTATTCGATAATACATCTTTGTCACAAACGAAATATGGCTCACCTGCACCACCTACTCCAATGCCCTCTCTCTGCCCGAGTGTAAAATACCAAACCCCTTGATGCCTACCAATGATCTCTTTCGTGTCGGCATCTAAAATATCACCCGTTTTAGAAGGAATTTCTTTTTCAAGAAATTCTCTTACATCAATTTTCCCAAGGAAGCAGATACCTTGGCTGTCTTTCCGGTTAGCATTTGGAAAATTTCGTTCTTTTGCGATCTTTCGTACCTCACTTTTTTTTAACTTACCAAGCGGAAATAATGTTTTCATTAACTGATCCTGTCTCAGTGAACTGAGAAAATATGTTTGATCTTTCGATGTATCCATAGCTCGGACTAGATCTAAACTACCATCTTCATTTTCATGAAGGTCTGCGTAGTGTCCCGTTGCGATATAATCTGCACCCTCTTCCACAGCACGTTCTAAAAACGATCCAAACTTAATATCCTTGTTACACAGGATGTCAGGATTTGGAGTTCTTCCTGCACGATATTCATTAAAGAAAGTTGAAATAATTGCAGTCCGATATTCCTCTTCAAAATTATACGTTTTGAATGGTATTCCAAGGTGCTTACACACGAGTTCAGCCATATTCTGATCTTCTTTCCATGGACATTCATCTTCCACACCATACTCCTCACCTGACCAGTTTTTCATGAAAACTCCTGTTACCGGATACCCTTTATCGATAAGTAAAGCTGCTGCAACTGCGCTGTCGACTCCCCCTGAAATTGCTACAAAGACTGAACGAGTATTTGTAGAATAATGTAGAGAGTTTTTCTCGCTTCGGTCTCCATCATTTTGTTTTTTTTCTGTGCTTGTATTTTTCATAGTCTTGTGGTTATATTGTACCATGATGTCAAGGTTTTCATTGATGTTTAGGCTCGGTGGCATATTGTTTGTCATTATTGGCCTCATCTTTATCAGAGAAAAGTTCGGCTCTTATACGGATTTACTTGATGTAGTCATATCCCCGACACCAATAGATTCAAACCCTTCCGTTGCAGGTGTGACTTCTAAAGAGAATAATGCGAAAGAGATTACTATTATAACGCGTGAATCTGTATATACCGTGCTAGCAGAGGAAGCTCGAACGCTTTCAGAGAAACAACAAGGACTTATGTACCGTGATGAACTATGTCCTACTTGTGGGATGCTTTTCTATTATGATAGCGATACAAGAGGCGGGTTTTGGATGAAAAACTGCAAGATTCCACTCGATATCATTTTTATTGCCAAAGATAAGACAATTGTTGATATAAAAGAGAAATTTGAACCATGCGCCCAAGATCCCTGCCCCTCCTACCGTCCAAAGGCGGATTATCGTTATGTACTTGAGGTAAATGGCGGATGGGTAGAAAAGAATGGGGTTACCGTTGGTGACATTGTGTCTTTTTGAGGTAAAGTGTGTCGTATAGCTCTTGAATGATGATGTGTTTGAATCATATTCAGGACATCTTATTTTATTCAATTTAATCAATGCCAAGTTCACCCTTGAATGCTGCAGGAGCGGCAAAAGTGAATTCTCTCATCGCTTCATTATTTCGTAAGTGGCCGCTCATACTCCTTCTTATTATTGTTGTTGCAGCCATACGTTCTTCTGTTGTTACGGTTCAATACGGTACGGTTGGTGTTATTACCCGTTTCGGTCGTGTTACTGATACCGTACTTGAGCCAGGTCTTGGAGTGAAGGTGCCTTTTGTTGATCAAGTTGTCAGGTATCGAACTCAAAAAATCATTTACGAGACGTTGGAAGATGGAGCAACTTCGTATGCAGATTATCAAGATTATCCCGTAGATACGACAACTAGTGATGGTCAGCAGGTATCTCTCAGATATACTTTGAGATTTTCTATCGATCCGAGCAAAGTTAAATATATAGCAAACAATATTGGTACTGAGTGGGAAGTCGTCGAACGAATTGTGAAAACTGACTCAAGGATCTATGCACGTGAAGTACCGCGCAAATATAAGGCAATAGACCTCTATAGCGGGAATGTCGGAGAGGTACGTGAAGAAATCACTGATATATTGCGACCGAAATTCGAGGCAAATGGACTTATACTTGATGAATTCGGTATCAGAAGCATAACCTTTCAGCCTGATTATGTAAGCGCTGTTGAGGAAAAACAGATTGAAAGTGAGCGCGTCATTACTGAGGAATATCGTGCCCAGCAAGAAGAGTTTAGGAAGCAGGCTCTTATAACTAAGGCTCAAGGAGAAGCTGAAGCGCAACGGTTGCAACAACTTACCCTTTCTGATCTTCTCATTCAGAAAATGTGGGTTGAGAAGTGGAATGGCACGCTGCCAACCTACGTTGGTGATGGAGAAAGTTTAATTCTCGATATGGGACGTCCGTAAGTTAGAGGATAATCGAGATTATAAACATAAATAAAGCATTAAAAAGGGCCTGCTATTTGCAGGCCCTTTCAATTTCATCAATTCCTTCGCTAAATCTTGCGATCTTATATCTGGTTCATTAATCCATTTACCTTGGTACCCCATGAGTCTGGGGTTACCGGATTGTACTTAGGGGCGATGGCAAACGGGTTGCTCGTACGGTAACCATTAGCAAGTCCGTATCCAACGGTATAGATTGCTTCGTCAAAGTTGGCAAATCCTTTCTTACCCCATCCGAAAGGGTTATAAGATTTGAAACAATATTTACCACCGCTTGACTCAACGATTGAGATAGCGGGAAGTAAACGGTAGTCTAGGCCGAATTGGTCAGCTACCTGCACCATATAGTCAGCATGTGCGGCTAAAGGAGCGTTCCAGCGTGCGTAAAAGTTCTGAATTCTACGCACTTTCTGGCCGTGTTCCGACATTTCCTCTAAACGAACGTCGTGTTCACCAGCAAGCTTAATTTGAGACGTAAGGTGTGATTGAAGCGTTACGTCTTCAGCAACGGTCGTAGGGATAGCCGTATCAGGAGCAAATTCGGGAAGTGAAAAGGAAGACTGTACTTCCTGGATGGTAGCAAAGCCTGATAAGGCTCTAGACCAAAGGAGTACCGTTAAGACGGTAAATAGCATGACTTTTTGAACAATTTTTCCACTCTTCTGCAACGTACCAAATGAACCTTTCATTACAATGCTTTTGAATTTAGGCCACACCCCAAGTCTCTAGTGAGCAGCTTAAGGATGAATGGGGAAATGTGGTCGAGTAACGACATAATTATAGCTGTTTTACCCTATAATTGCAAGGTGGGAAGAAGCTCGGAGTAGTAGTGTCAATTGAATGCAGCTATTTAATGAAAGCCATAATTAACACTTGTCAAAAATCAATAATTCTGAGAAGTGGTGGGGATAGATGTGTTATTGATAATTCAAAACAGTAAGGTAATGCCTAAAGTATAAATATAATCGATACAGGGAACGAATTGAAAGGTAATAATACAAGTCTCAAAGTGGCAGTAGATCTTTCGATATTTTTCTTAGCAGAAATGGAATATATGCTTCGTGATACTTTTGAGCGCCTTTATACAATGGATTGGAGGGGGCTTCAGAGCAGTATTGAACCAGTTTCATACGTCTCTCAAGTTCAAAAATCAATAACTGGATATATGCTTGAGAATAGTGAAGGTTCGTTTGCATTTTTGCTGTTTCAATAATCAGTCTTCTTTTTAGAGGATAATGAAGTAAACAAGCAACATAATCTGATACCATCGGTCTTTCTGCTACTTGTTCCCAATCGATTATTTTTATGCTGTTACCATCGGTGAGTACGTGACGTAGGAGAAGATCACCATGAGTGGTACCTACGCTCCTCCAATCGAGAAAAGGTATGTGCTCAGAAATGCTACTAACCATCGCATAGGCTTGAGTAGAAAAAAGATTCGTTTGTAATAAATCTGCGGCTCGAGTCCTTAAAATTGCTGCAAAATCCTCCGCATTCCAGGGTGGTAATTCTTTTGGGTAAGGAAGCTCGTGAACGTGAGGAATTACTGCTAAAACTTTCTCAATATCTGAAACCTTATGGAATCTGTGGGGAGGTAGATATTCAATAGATATTCCATTTGCATCGGTTGAATACACCTTTGGTAGTAAAGGATGACCTGTATTAGTTACCAAAAAGTGTGCTTCTCGTTGTAACCTTTGATGAAGATCCACGGATCTTGGTGAGTTATCACAAGGGACTTCTTTTCTTACGTATGCACTTTCATTATCGTAATGAAGTGTAACTTCAAATCCATGAAACGATGCTTTTAGTCCGCTCTGAATGGTATAAATTGTTGGTTTAACAAGGGTTGTATCCATGCAAAGGTGGTATTTTACCCTATAGTGGTGATGGTTGATAAGAGGGTTAGATGGAGGAAACGTTATTGATCCCTTTGATTTGATTCCTATATCATCTATTACTCAATCAAATGGTGTCCAGGAGTGATGTTCCTTTCATCTCCATTGGAGGCCGGATTCCCATTAAAGAGAGCATTGTGGGGGCTACATCTCCAAGCTTTCCTTTTTTCAGCATTCGCGGGGGTGATGACTGCACTGGAGGGATATAAATAAATGGAACGGGGTTGATTGAGTGTTCGGTATCAACTTCTCCCGATTCAAGATTTATCATTTCTTCAACGTTTCCGTGATCTGCGGTAATGACAGTTCCCCCGCCTATGGCACGAACTGCTGAAACGACTTGTTCAACACTTTTATCAACGGCTTGCATTGCTTGTATTCCCGCATCAAAAACACCAGTATGACCAACCATGTCTCCATTTGCAAAATTTACCAGAATGAAATCGTAAGTTCTCATGGATATTTTATTCAGAAGTGACTGTGTTACTGCTGGCAGGCTCATTTCTGGTTTCAAATCATAGGTACTCACACGAGGAGAAGGTATTTCAACTCTGTCTTCTCCGGGAAATTTAATGTTACGTCCTCCATTAAAAAAGTAAGTAACATGTGGGAATTTCTCTGATTCTGCAATCCGTAGCTGCAGTTTTCCTGCTTCAGCAATTACACGGCCAAACGGAAGTGCGATATCTTCGCTAGGAAACGCAACAAATTCAGGGATTCCTTTCGCATATTCAGTCATTCCCACGTAGTAGAGCGGATTGATGATGTTTTTCCTTTGAAATCCTGTGAAATTTTCTTGGATGAAGGCGGAAGAAAGTTCGACTGCGCGATCTGCTCGGTAATTAAGGAGGATGAATGAATCCAGAGGTTGAACTAATGGATTAGGAATTCTCTCATTTTGAATAAGAGTCGGCTGGATGAATTCGTCGGTTTCTCCACGGGCGTAGGCAGCATCAAGTGCAGCATTCCAGGTTGGCATTTTGAAACCGTCTCCTATCGTAAGGGTGTGATATGCTTTTGCTATTCTGTCCCACATCCCGTTTCGATCCATTGCGTAATATCTCCCGATAACACTTCCAAATACACCAATTCCAAGCTGTTTTGCGCGTGCTTCTATGATTGTAAAAAATACTGAAGCTGATTTGGGAGGTGAATCACGACCATCCGTAAAGGCATGAATAATAACTGGCTGGGTGAAACCGATTCGAGCACCCATTTCGAGAAGTGCTTGTAGGTGGGTAATGGTACCGTGTACTCCCGAATCGCTGAAACATACCGCTACATGTAATCGGCTATTGTTATTTCGAGCATAGGTAAATGCTCTAAGCAGTGCTTGATTGTTGAAGAATTGACCATTGGTGATCGAACGGTTAATCCGAGGAAGTTCTTGGTAAACGGTACGGCCAGAACCGAGATTCATATGCCCTACTTCACTGTTTCCTTTAATTCCAATAGGAAGGCCTACGGCTTCGCCTGATGCTTCAAGGAAAGTGTGAGGGTGCGCATCCCACAATCCCTCAAGGAAGCTGCAATGAGCTTTTGTAACTGCATTACCCTGAGAACTTGGGGCGACCCCTACTCCATCAAGGACCATAAGTACGAGTGGTTTTACTGATTGGAAGGTTTCCATTCTGTTCATCCACTATACCGTTTGGAAAGGGGTAACTGCAACAGGAATATGAGCTATGAGATAGTTGAACAGTCTACCGCCTAAATTTTTGTTTCTTGTGATGTACTTCGTTGACTATTATGCCGCGATATGGTATTTTCTTGCCCGATGGCTCATGATTTATTGCAAAAAGTCGAATCAGCGTATGTGAAGCGTAATCCTGACGTTCGTACCGGTGATACGGTACGTGTGCATCTTCGCATTGTAGAAGGTGGTAAGGAGCGTATTCAGATCTTTGAAGGTGTTGTTATTGCAGTAAGCGGTGTTGGTCTTGGTAAATCTATCACTGTCCGCAAGATCAGCTATGGTGTCGGAGTTGAGAAAATTCTCCCTCTTAACGCTCCTGTTATTAAAAAGATCGATATTATCCAGCGTGGTGAAGTACGACGTTCACGACTCTACTATATGAGACGAGCTGTTGGTAAACGATCACTGGATGCTGGAACGAAAGAAGGTTTTGAAGCAATTCGAGAAGGTGATGAGGAAGTAGTAAGTGAAGAAGTTGCTGTTGAGGAACCTACAGAGTCCGCAGAATCTACTGAAAGTTCTAAAGAAAAAGCTCCCGCAAATGATGCTTCTGAAGTTAAAGAAGAAACAAACGAAGAGCCAGCCGGTACTGCTTCTTCGGAGAATGCTTCTGCTGATGCGGCTGCCCCCGCTCAGGAGGATGCAAAAGATGGTGAATCGAAGTAAGTGAATTATTGATGTAAGTGGTGAGATTGAGGTGTGAGTAATTGTGTTTCCCCTTTTTTACGGTTCTTTGTATCCTCTTGAGTATTTCCCTTTGGTTATTGATCTTGCTTTTTTGGTATGATCAACCTAGTCTTATTCATCTGGTATTGAATTGAACGCAGTTATTTTATGCACTATTCGACATTTTCTCTCGAATACAGCTTGCTTGAAATTGGATATTCACGTATTGCCGGTGTCGATGAAGTAGGACGAGGGTGCTTGGCAGGTCCTGTTGTAGCAGGTATTGTTGTCATTTCATCCCCAACTTCATATATCCCGGGTATTGTTGACAGTAAGCTTATGTCGAGAAAATCAAGGGAAAAGGTCTTTGATTCAATTTGCTGTATAGTCGATGGTTACGGTATTGGTGTGGTTAGTGCACAAGAAATTGATGCTGTGGGTATTTCTGAAGCATCGAGTATGGCTATGGCGCGTGCTTACGATAAGCTTAGAGTACGTCCCGACCTCGTCATTGTAGATGGAAAGAATATCAAAAGCCCTGTGTGGAAAAGATTAAGAATTGATAAAGCGGATATGAAACACTATGTTGTTTCACTCGCATCTGTTCTTGCAAAAGTGTACCGGGACCGCCTCATGGCAGAATACTCGTTGAAGTATCCCCGGTATGGGTTTGAAAAACATGTGGGATATGGCACGAAAGCACATATGGAAGCGATGAGTAGGTACGGTATCTGTGAATTACATAGAAAAAGTTATGCACCAGTACGAAGGACTGTTGAAGGGGTGTGAGGGAGATGATTGGAGGAGGGAACGATCGAAGTTGAGAACGTTAGCCTATTGAATGATTTGGTGGGTAAAGATATTCTTTTTAATCATTAGTTAAGGAATTTTTCATGGGAGAATGCTAATGATTATTTATGAGTAATTTCTCCGCAAAAACTGCACTTGGCAAGAAGTCGGAGGCTGTGTCAGTGAAGTATCTGATTGACAAAGGTTATGTGATACTCGATCGGAATTGGAGGTGCGGACGGGGAGAAATTGATATCGTATCATTAAGTAAGGTATCAGGTGAAATTATTATTGTGGAAGTGAGGTCATGGAGGGAGAAAGGAGAAATTTGTAAAGGAAATTTTAGGAAAACCTTTACAACGGATCTTAGAATTAATGATGAAGTAATGAAAGAACGTATTGGAGGTTGTGAAGACTTAAATGTCATGTTTAGTCAGGAAAATAATCCCCTATCCCCTGCTGCCTGCATAAGCAGAACGAAGGTATGGAGACTGCAAAGACTGGGGTTTCGATGGTGTATGAGTCATGGACAAGATCCAGAGAAATTAGCTATTCTGCTTCTCGTCGTAACTTGGTATAATTCGAGGCGTTTTAGAATTATGGAAGTTGCAGTGTATTAGGTGTGGAGTGCTAGAATTGACCGTATGATGTGATGGAAGAGTAATTGTGTGGGCCGCTAGCTCAATTGGCAGAGCAAATGGCTTTTAACCATTAGGTTCTGGGTTCGATTCCCAGGCGGCTCAGAAAAATCTTCTTGTAAAACTCACCGTCAACTAAGCTGTATAATATTTCGAT
>CAZDUZ010000013.1:0-21164 GCA_964508755.1 uncultured Candidatus Saccharibacteria bacterium
AGAATACGGACAGTCTGTATAACGTGCGACTCACTAAGGAAGATCTTATATTTTCCAAAGCGGTAGTATGGTTCGTTATCAAGTTGAAACGTCACATTTTTTAATGAAATTCCATATTCACGTTTTAATAATGAAAGAATTTTATGAAGATACTCGTAACTACTAATTGCTAATTCATCTCGAGGAAAGATCGTAGGTTTTATGAAGCGCTCTAAAGAGAGAGGAATGTGTTCTTCTGGCCAGCGAAAGACTTTAATTGGTCCCACATTAAGAGTTACCGTACATTTGTTTGAAAAGAGATAATCGAGGTATGGACGGTAAAAATCTAAGCTAATTTTACGCGGATCGTTTTCATTGACTGTCCTATTCCACCGGATTCCTAAACGGATATCGGACAGGTTCAGATTTTCTCTGATAGTTTTCAGAACAACGAGCGCTGGTACATTGGTATTTCTGGCAACCCAAGTTACGTACTCAGGAGAAAACGAGGTACCAAAGAATGGATTTCTATTCATCGCATAATAATACTACAGCATGACGCGGAGAACACGGAACACGCAATGAGTTTACGATTCGGGAATATCTACGAGAACAACCCCGAGTTCTTCACTTATTGTCTGTGACAATGTAAAAAACCTCGCAAGGAGTTCCATCTCGTCAACCCCTTTAACATAAGGATTATCAAGGTTTGGAGAAAAACCCATTTCAAGGACTGGTTCTACGGCACCTTCCGGTGTCACTCGTAGCACACCACCTAATGATTTATTCATACCCATGACTTTCGATATTGCTTTATGGCTACGAAGTTTATCTACTTCCTTGAACGGAGCGACAACAATAACGAGCCCTCCTAATGATCGTTTCCAACCTCCAAGCAATTCGAATTCCTGTGTGAAATGTGCGATAAATCGATGGTCGCCAATTGGCAATTGAGCAATAGCTTCGGAAAGTGGCAGTCGCTTACAGTACAGAGGTAACGTCTCAGGAAAATCCGCCACAGGGAAACCGACACGTTCTGAAAGTTGTTGTAGACATTCTGGTGTAGCTTTCATTAGAAATTGGTCGTAGCAATAATATAGGATTATATCCTATTCTTTCAGTGGATGACAAACTGAAATATGCTGGTTTAATGTATAAAGAATACCTACACCGATTTGAATGAATCTCTCTGATCAATTATCTGTTTCTATCACCTCAACCCGTTTAAGCACATGCAACAGTTTTAACTTTTTCACTATATATTCTTTTTCTACAAGTGTAAGTCTTCTTTGAATTTCTTCTTTATACGAAGTTTTTTGGGCATGTCTAAACAATTCTATATGTTTACGAATAGTATCGTCGGTAAGAAAGGATATTTTCATTCTGCATTCTTCACATACGGGTAAACTTGATACTCCTTTCAAGTCATTCCCACAATTCACGCATATAGTTTTTTGTTTCATCACAGGTTTATATAACATTAATTTATCGCATGACTCGAAGTAACAGCCATACCATGATACTATATTATTGAGATTCATATTAAGGAAGCTTTAGAAACTATATAAAGGATTTTGCATGAATGACCGAAATAAAAACAATCCTTTGTATCTTGCATTTATTGCTATAGGTGCCCTCGTGTTATACACCTATCTTTCGGCAATACATGACTTTGACCTACGAAGTAAGGCCTCCGATCCCGTTACCGTATCCTCTCTTTCGAATTGGACTACCTATACGCAGACCGATAAGAAAGTCCTTCTGTCACCAATGGGTGGAGATACCAGCCAGTATTCCCCCTGGTTTATGACTCGAGCGGGTTGGGAAACCTACCTTATCTACTACTGCAAGAACACTCCTATTGGCGGGGTATACCGGGACCGGGTCTGGAGAGCAGAATTCGACCACAACTTCAACCTTCTCAACAACGATATGATGATTGATGGAACGATCGGTACTCCTCATGACCTCGTTTGTTCTCCGGGTGTTGTTATTGACACTTCTGGCACCTGGCATATGTATTTCGTCACCGCGGACAGGGAAAAGCCGATGACGCTCTACCTGTATCACGCCACCGCTCCAGCTCCTGGCACTTCTTGGACACTGGTTGGAAAAGTGAATGGCATTTCACAGCCCTATGACGGCGGCTACATGGAAACTCCCTCCCCCTATCTCATCGATGGTAAGATCGTTGTTTACTTTGTAGGAAACGCAGGTCGTCTATATCGAATGAATAGTAGCGACGGTCAAAACTTTACTGCACCCGAACTCCTCAATGCACCGGCAAATGCTAATAGCGGACGGGTTGTACCGGTAAGCGGAGGTTATGTGTACACCTACTCACTATCCCGGATCCGTCCTTTCGATCCACCGGATAGAATTCGAATGGCTCTGTCAGCTGATGGTAGAAACTTTTCAGAAACAGCCACGTTACTTGATGCGGTATCAGGAAGTTGGGATGCGACATTCATTTTTTCACCAATGTTCTTATCATTAAACGGAAAGGCATATCTTCTGTATGCGGGAAATAACGGAACGTATCCCTGGTGGGGAGCTAATACGACAATTGGTTACCGAGAATTCACTCCGCCGACAATACATCCTGAGCCGGATCCACCCACTCCACCACCATCAGATCCACCTGACGATCCTGAACAGCCTCCCGCTCCCGACGATCCAGATTTACGAGGCGATCTCAACAAAGACGGAAAGATTTCTGTCACCGATTATTCACTCTTTATAAATGATTATCTAGAATTTGTTACCACTGAGAATTTCAATGTGAGATCAGATTTTAACGGAGACCATAAAATAAGCATTTCTGATTACTCAGCATTTATTAAAGCATATGTTGACTGGATGAATATATAATTCACCTAGATTTCATACCTACTTGTGGAGAGTTTATGAGGGATGCGTTCTCTCAAAAGACGGACGTAGTGATCCCGAACCTTCACGCCCTTCTCGTCTTCTTTGAAATTCATACATATGTGCCATGACATGGATCCATACTCCACTTCGAAAGTGAACTATTTCCGCAATTTGTTGTGCTTTTTGTTGAACTTCTTCCCTTAACGTCATCATACCCTGACGTCTTAATTCAAACACTTTGTCAAACAGAACCTTTTCTGCTTCTCTTCGCTCATCAGGATTAGTTGAGGTATTCATTACGTGTTGAAATCCTGACCAAAAGACAGGATCAGCAAAAGCTAATTCTGAATTTGTTATTACCGTAAGAGCAAGGTTCGTTCTATCTTCTATTGTCATAGTTTCCCATCCTTCAAAGGGATCGGGTTGTGGTTGACTCATAATTATTGGTTACAAGTTTACTTTAATGATTGTATCACACTTTATTCTACCTAATCATTATTATTTATCTTATTAACAGAATCATTATAAATATAGATATCAAAATAATGTATGTACGATAAAATTCACGATGATAGTAGTAGAAGTTATACTGAACCCATAGTATAATCACCTGCGCAGCTCGTTTATAACTAGGAGGAACAGATGGGACTTCAGAAGCCACTAGACCGTGCGCTCGTTCAGAAGGCCATTCAGATGGTCTTGCCGGCCTTTCAAGCGGCCGCAGAAACGGGCACGTTCGTTGGCGCTTCACTCTACGTGGTAGTTATGGACCCCAGGAAGCGTCCAGGGGACTACACGTTCGGAGCGTCAATTCTTGGCGAGTTCGAAATCGGGCCGAAAGCCGGAGAGTTCAAGGTGTACGCACTGGCAAAGGCTCGACGCGGGTGGGAGACCGGGAAAACCGGAGAGGAGATTCGCTCTCTCGCCCCTCACCTGCTGGATGACGACGACACGAAGTACACCGGGGATGCCCAACACTTGGGGCTGGTCGTCGCAGCCTCCGGGATCCAGGCCTATTATGACGAACTCGTCTCGTGGTGGTTAATCCACACTATCATTGCGTTGTGCAAAGAAGCCACGGCGCAGTGGGACACGAGCGAAGACGACATGATCGGCAAATAACAAGCACTGAGCTGCGAAAGAGAAAACGGGGTCTGCCCCAACTTACCCCGTTTTCTCTGGAAGCATAAAAAAGGCATTGCTGTTTAGATTTTGATTGCCGAAAGAGAAAACAATTTTCACCTTACCCCCAACTCCTCAAGTTTCCTCTCGAACTGTTCTACATCTTCAAATACAAAATTGGTGATTCTCAACTCCTGTGCTCCTGCTAGTTTTTCGGGTGAATCGTCGGAGTAGACTATTTGGCGGGGAGGGACAGCACAACGATTGATGAGTTCCTGAAATATTCCTTTGTCGGGTTTCATTACACCGACTTTATACGAGAGGACGACAACATCGAAATCTTTGAGAAAATCGAATTTTTCATTAAGAATGCGGATTCGTGTTTCAAAGTTATTCGAGCAAATACAGGTTTGATACCCTTGTGATCGGACTTTACGGACGAGTTCTACTACTTGAGGATTTACTTCATATGCATCAAAGAGGAGTGAGAAGATTTCATTATTGTTTACAGTCAGTCCGAGATATTTTCGGGCGAAATTCCAGTAATCGTTTTCTGAGATTTTTCCTGTTTTGAATTTCATCATTTCATCTGAATGGTACAGAACCTGGTCGATATCTTCCGGTGAGATGGTGAGGGGTGAAGTGGAAGGTGAGGATGGAGATGAGGACGATGAAATATTGGATTGCAAGGATGGGTCGATTGAGGAGGTGATGCGTGAATCGGTAGATGAGGATGTTTGATTTGCGACATCGAGCAGCGAGGCCTTGAATCGACGAAAACTTTCCTTGGTAAAGTACACTCCGTCGAGATCGAAACAGATTGAATGGATCATGGGAGGAGGAAGTAATTATTATGTACTATTAATAGTATACTATATACATTATTATTAACTCAACCGTACACTCGCAACTATTAAATTAAGTTCTTTCATTAATGCCAGGAGAAATATTACCTTCTCAGCAGGATCCTGAAAATATAACACCAACCGAAGAACCTACACCAACTGAGTCATCGCTTTCTTACCTTTTATCAAGGAAGAATGAAATCATTTTTACTACCGGTTCTTTAATAGCAAGCAATTTATTTGCAATAAGTGCAGGGATCTCTTTAGGACAGGGGAAATATGAATCTGCATTGTTAGCTGGTATGGCTTCTGCATTGTTTTTATTAGGGTCAGTACTAAATGGAACAAATCTTGTGCTTAGTTCGAGATTTTCTAGAGAGAACGAATAGTATAGATTAGACTTCATCATAACTAAGAAAAATAAGATTTAATTGCAATTGGTAATGCAAGAATTTAAGAAATACTTCACACAAATACTTGATGCTATTGATTTCACTGAGGATAAAGAGGAGTTCGCAAACGAATTTCTGAAAATTGTGTTTGCGCAAGCTATCAACAATCTCATATCTTCCCTTCCATTGGAGCGCCAAACCGATATTAGTGAAAGAATAAAAAAAGTAGGTTCGAATCAAGAAGAAAGTGCAAAAATGATGAGTGAATTTTTTAGCCAGGAGCAAATAAAGGATGCGCTTACAGAATCAATGAAGCAGGAGATTACTAATTATCTTGAAACAATAGCTCCTACACTATCAGAGGAGCAGAAACAGAGATTAGAAAAAACAGTACTAATCATGAGCAAAAACGTGGCGTGAAGTTTTAAAAGAAATTGTACATAAGAATTAAAACAAATGATATCATACCCTGTAATCGTTACTGTTTATTCTCTTTATTCTCTTTCTTCACCATCTTCCCCACCTCTCCTGACAATGTATTCTCGTCAGGAATATCGTTCGCATTAATCCGTAAAAGCGGAAGATTTATTTCATACAGTATTCCCTCCTTAACCCTATCATTATGCATACGTTCCGGTAGTTTATGTGTCGGATCATCGAGTTCAATAGCAAGTACTGGAGTGAGGGATGTTTTTTCACAGAGGACAAAATCAAGAGATTTCCGATCAATATGGCTTTTTGCTGCTTTCCAATTTTGGCCTTGTACTGCGTGATTTGCTAAGGAAGACAGATGAACCTGGGGGAAAATGTAATAGTCCTGCCCTACTGCACTCTCAAGCCGTTTGAAAAAGGCGCTTTCTCTAGGGGTGAGCGGATTACGAGAGGTGTAGTGGAAGGTTGAAGTTTTAGCTGGTTTACGAATAAGAAGTCTGAGAAGGGTACCGATGAGAATAAGGAGGACAATGTAGAGAATAAGGCGTTCCATGTATAGATAAGAATACAGGAATTTATAGATGAGAGGAAGAGTGCAGTAGTAATGTATTATGCTACTTTTTCCCCCTGCCTTTATCTAATTGTTGTTTTTTCCGAAAGGATTGTTCGATATCAATGTGATAATAGTTTGCCACGGCACACAACTGTAACAACACATCTGCGATTTCCTCCTCGATGGGTGACGTTTTAGAATCAACGGTAATTCCTTCATGTTTTCGAATACTTTTATATAGCTCTCCGACTTCTTCTCCAAGCATAAGGCACCGTTGAAATGCATTCAGTGTATCAAAACCTAATTCTTCCCCTCCTATTCGAATATATTCCTGGATGTCCTTGAGGGAAGGATCTTTTTTTAAAGATGGCATAGGTGAAGTAAAGATTAAGTTAGTATAGATTAGAGGGTAGCTTGCGCTGATTATACCCGCTCGCTGCTCACTCAGCCTCGTGATACTTCGGCTTTCACTCACATAACGAACCCTGTTTGTGCTTCGCACAAACGGTTCTCATTCCGACTGTTTGTATGGGTATGAGGCTGGGGATACCGCTTTAATCGGACTTTTTCATAGGAGGCTGACAACCAACCCTCTCCCAGCCAAGAGATAGGATACTAATGATTAAGGTAAAACCTTCTATCCTCTTTCATACTACAAAATTATAGCAAAATATTAAGAGGGTGGGATGGCTCGCTTCGCTCGCGCTGCTCCGCAGATCGCCCCCACAGTCGCTTCGGGACTTATTTCAGAGTACTTGCATAATGTAGATAAATATATTACTCATTGGGATATAATTGAATATTAATAATGCAAGTCTACAATCGGAAGTAAGAGTTTAAACTCAGTTTTCTGCAGGAAAAGAACATTAGTCTCAGTAGTAAATATTTAATAAAACATACATGTATACAACAATTAATGCTGAATTTTCCCAACCTCAGTCATGGGATGAAACGAAAAAGCTTCTCCTCGCTTCACGAAGAAACGGAATAGAATCACAAAATCTACCTGCGTCTTTTGCACTCTCTCCTGCAATGCTTGATGTTTTCGCAGAAATGTTACCAGAAGAACATGGTCTTGCATCCCGAGTTAAGGATTTTAAGCGTAAAACAGGTAGAGAACCTCTCGTTGATGAAGTATTTAGGGCAATCGTAACACAGACAGGAGAGGAACTTCTTGTACAGAGCCAAAACAAAGGAAAGGCGGCAAGAACAATATTGGGTAATCCCTCCGTGACACGAGAAATGCCAATAGGTACTTTTGGTGGAATTCATACTCATCCGATTGATTCGATGCCATCTTCTGTAGATTTAGAAGTTTTAGTATGTGGAATTACGATAATCGAAATTATTGTAACACCACGAAGAGTTCATGTTCTCTTAAGAACTACCCAAACCCCCAATCTGGGATATAGAGTTCCAGCAAAAGGATATTTACATTCGGTTGGAGTAAAACAGGGTTTAACACAAGATCTTAGTGTGCTTGGACTTCATGGCAGCACATCTGATCTTGCTGGAGACCTTGGTGCATGGACGGCAACGGATGGTGCACTTAAAGAATTACATATTGCAAGGTATGAGGCATCACGGGGTAAAACACTTTTTGAAAGAAAATGTTGAAGAATTAATCATTTTCCACAGAAACAAAACGGTCACTTCGCTCACGCTGCTTCGCAGAACGAACCCACTGTCACTTCCTCCTGCGGAGTAGCGACTGTCTCCGAAGTGCCTGCCCTTTGTGTTCAAGAACATCCCCGCCGGGGACATTCTTGAACACGGAGAGGGTGGGATGGCTCGCTTCGCTCGCGCTGCTTCGCAGAACGCCCCCACAGTCGCTTTCTCCTGCGGAGTCGCGACTGTCTCCGAAAGTGCCAACCCTTTGTGTGCGTTTGTATACCTAATCGGTATACAAACGCACACGGAGAGGGTGGGATTCGAACCCACGATACCCCTTACGGGGTATGACGGTTTTCAAGACCGTTCCATTCGGCCGCTCTGGCACCTCTCCTCGTTTCTGTTTCCCCTCGTAATGAAATGTTCACCTCTTCCCTCTGCATGTTCTGCGCGTCTTTCCTTTTGCGTCGAAATTCTACCATTTTTCTATGTTTTTCTGAATGGTACGGGATGAGCGATAATTGCACTTATTCTCTTCACTAAATCACCGAACCTTCCTCTCCACAATTCCTTCCTCAAACAAAAGCGGGTGATTGCTCACCCGCTTCATAGTCATTTCAATTCCCTATTCCTTTAAAACTTTCCCATGAGGTCGCTGAGGACAGGGATGGTTGGTTTCTCACCGTTGTAGGCTTTCACCATGTAGTAGATTCGGGCTGCGAAGAGTCCGAGCATGGTCAATCCGTACACACAGGCTCCAAGGAATGGAATAAACATAAGGATTCCTGCGACAAACGAGACGATGATTGTTGCAATTCCAAAGATCAAAGATAGTTTTGCGTGATACTGAATGAATTCATCCTTCTTCATATCCTCCAAAAGCATGAATATGATGCTTGAGATCGGCGCAAATAGCCATGCAAGCAGGGCCATAAGCTTAGGATCGAGTGAAGATGATGATGCTTTCGCAGGAGCTGCATCTGCCATGTATCAAATTGAATAAAATTAGGTTACTTCAGAAATCAGTATAGAAGTGTGACGGTAGAATGTCAACAATGATTGGCCTGATAAGAGAAACTATAGATAAAATACAGCACTTTCTTATCCCAAAGAGTCCAATGAAATATTCATTAAACATTTAGCGTTAGTTGTCTCTCGATCGAATCAATTTCCTACTCTGTTTGCGGTTATGTCGGGTTTTGAAGAACCAGAAGCTGAGGAGAATTCCGGCAAGTGCCGTCACTGCGACGGTAGGTACCACTTTTTTCTTAAGTTTTATGTCGGTCTTTACAAGTTGGATGCCTTCCTGCACGTATTCTTTAGTCCATTCCAAAGGATTTCCTCTGCTGTATTTCATAATATGGCCAATTCCTACTGAGGTGATCAGTTTCACTTCTTTGTCACGATGAGCAAAATTGGTGATTTGCTCGATGCCATTACCCAGTCCAGAGATGAGGTCATAGTACGGTTCAATCACGCTTTTCTTTAATATACGCTCACCAGAAACAGTCGCGAGGAATTTGTTAAATGGTTGCCACTCTTCTTCGAAAGGTGTTTCCCGTGTTGCGATGACCATGTCGTACTGTCCTGTCGCATAGGTTTCAACGATGGCATTCACGTGTTCGTGTTTGAGCGTGGAGAGATCTGCATCGCACAGAAACACGTCATCGTACTTACTCTGTCTGAGCGCCTTCACTACCGCGCCACCCTTCCCCAGATTTTTATCATTTTTCAGAAATACAATCTTGTCTTTTCCTTTGAGAAATTCCTCTATTATCTCTCTTGAATTATCACGGGAGGCATCGTCGATGACGACAATTTCGTCGATATTGTCGTTATCATAGAGAATTGAGAGGACGTGTCTAATAGTCTTTGAGTTGTTGTAAACGGGAACAATGCATGAAACGTTCATAGTCGTTCAACCTACCAGACAGAGGAGATACTGTCAATTGTGTACACAAGATGCAGTTTAGATACTTTAGTATAATGCCTTTCCTACCGCTCTTACTCCTCGATTACCCCGAGCGACTCTGCGTCAGTCATCCGCTCTACCGCATCTCTTTCTATGTACTCAAGCGCTCCTTGGGTAAACGCGAGGGGATAATTCACGGTTTGGTATTCAAGCAGAAGAATCGCTCGTGGTCGAGTATCGTCAACAGAGTATCTCCCGTAGTATATTGTTCCCGCAGTCGTACTTACACGAAATGTTTTCTCAGTAGCATTTATATGTACCTCCCCCTCAAATCGAGCATTTTCTAATTCCTCTTCAAAATCATTTGCGATCATATAATATCCGCTGAAGTATGGAGTATCGGATTTAAGTATCGTTATCATGTCAGGAGGAAACCCTTCACCCCATGTTTGCCGAAGATACCACTCGCCTACCAATCCATCAGTGCCTTCATCATGTATATTGTGAACAAACAATGCATTGGTCAAATACGGATCATGCGGCACAAACAGCATACTTACCTCTCTCTTTTGACCTTCACGAAAAGGCTTAAGTACGCTGTCCTGATACCCTTGCACCAGACGCTCCTTATCTCGGTCCTCCAGATAATCAAAAGGAGAAACATACGATCCTCCATCTTCCGCAACTCCATCGTCGCGACCTTTATCAATAAGCATGAAATGTGATTCTGCGGCCCCTCCTCCTGCAGGAATACCCTCACCAATCTTTTCTCCCGTTTTAACCTGATCTCCTTCATCCACCGCAAGATCAGTAAGACCTCTATGAATGCCAACCAATTTCCTCCCATAATTCACCCGGACATCAAAGGTATCATCATTTCGGTCAATCTCTTCGATTTCTCCATCTGCCCAACTTGCGACGGTAATTCCTTCTTTCAAGCGAATGGTCACAAAATGAGCACCCTCAGGAAAATCAAGCGTATGCACGCCAAAACCCCGAATACCCGTAGAAGTATCGGTAAATACATCTTCCACCCCAAATGGTAGTTTTAACCGGATGGGAGAAGCACAATTAGGTAAGGTGTTAAGAATAAAATCGAAAGATGGATCAGGTTCCGCAGCATCTACACACGTGAATGAAGTCGAACTGTCTTCGTCGTCCTCCGGAAATAAGTCTTGATTGGGATCATCCGGTTCTACTGTACTTCCATCCATTGGAGCTGATTGGTTTTTGGGACTTTTTTCTGTCTCGACATCTCTTTCGGAGTTACGAGAAAGTCCGATTATGACTGGCACAAGAAATGCAATCAATAAAAGTAATGCCAGACAGACAGATAACAATATGCGTTTTTTCAACTTCTTATTCTCTTCATCAGGATCATAAATTCCAGATGGACCCTTCGAGAGATTTACGGTTGGACGTTCCACTGCCATTGATGGATCCGGACGAACCGTAGAAACACCTGACGCAATAGAGGAAGAAGTTACTGAAGAATTGGACTGAGGTGACATAGAATTCATACTCCATTGTAGCAGGGAAATTTTTACCGTCCAGAGGAAACATGAAAACCTTCATCTTGCCCTACCTACTACATATGTCCATCACAGTTTCCTACTGTCATACGCCCAATGAAGCAGTGCCTGCCGTTGTTTTCTCCTACAGGACAAGTCCATCCGTTTACACCCTTTTCTCACTTGAGCAACATGGCGTTTCATTGCCTTCCAACGATTAATTTGACGTTCATCTTCTTCGGGAATTCTTCGCCCCATGTAGTAACGACAGTACCATTGAAACCATCCTCGTGGATCATCAGGATATATCCATCCCTTCGCTCTCCACACAGAAAGTGGCTGACTCGCATCGATACTGAAGTAATTGAGTCTTATGTCCTTCCTTTCTGGAGATAGCTTCGCTTCTGCAAACCACTCCACCGGAAATTCATCCCTGCAGTCGGTCATATATTTGCCCCCGAACACACCAAGTCGAAGCATCTCTGCGGGGGTAAGTTCAGGAAGAAACTGAGGATCAAAACGTTCACCGACAGGTTCAGAGCAAACATATTGATAACCCTGTTGCATTCGGTCATTCACCAATACTTGTCTATGCGTTTTCATGCCACTACTTCATGCGCTAAGAAAATAGCAAAATCAACGATACCTCCCATTGGGTTACTCATGAAAATAACGGCAAATAGCCTATATAGATGAGATTCTTGTTAGAAACTTCTTCATCACAGGAGCAGGTACTACCGTATACATGAGATCAACCCCCTTACTCTCTCCAGCTTTTAAAATATCGAAAGTCAGACGGATCCCATCAAAACAAACGTCTTTCTTCTCAATCAGATATCGAATGATAAGTATGCGCATAATATCTTTTCGAGAAAATAACCGTCGACCAGTTTTACTGCGCTTAACATGGATTAAACTCGCATTCTCATAGTTAATCAGCGTTTTCGGATTGATATGAAGAAGCCCTGAAACAACGCCCGTCGTAAATAACGGTTTTTCATCTAAAACGGTACTCATCGGGAATACGATAAGATTAAATAACTGCGATAATAATATATCGAATAAAGGAAAATGTCCACATCCCAAAAGGTTGTCCACAAGCACTTGACACCAATGTCATTTACAGGTTATATTGTATTACGATTGTAATATTATAAACATTTCTATCGGCACCTTAACAAGCAAGCAGGATATTTAATTTTAGTTGTATATTATCATGCTTACAACTATATTAATCGCGGCGTTCATCGGACTTGTCGCAGGATGGATCGCAGGTGAAATCTACAAAGGTTCCGGGTTCGGAATTCTTGGAAACATCGTGGTGGGTCTTATTGGTTCACTCGTTGGTTCATTCATTGCGAATGCGCTTGGATTTGATGCTGGTGATAGTATCATCTGGAACATCGTTATCGCTACGTTCGGCGCGATTGTTCTTCTTGCCTTCGTGAACTTAATTCGAAAGCCGATGGCTCAGTAACCATTCATCCACTCTCCCCTCCGGGGGAGGGTGACATGAATAAATTGAGTAAGGATCACTATGAACGACGACCTGCGGTTCACTAATTCCGCAGGAATAAAACTCGACTATTGGATGGAAACAATCAGGAATCTACGTCCGAAGCTGTCAACGCTTGGTATGCCATTTGGTTGTGGGGGGTAATTACAGACAATACGAAAATCGCTCAAACGGGAGAATTCCTCTATCAGAATGAAGTTAACGCTACAGCAATTCACCTCTTGCAATTACCGGAATTCAAATATTGCCACTCACTCCTGGTTCTCTTTATTTAAGGGATGATACATTCATTCACCGGAACGCATTATCTCTTCAACAAGATTTAGATCTCGCTTTACGCACCAATGCACCGTGGACGGATATTATGCTGATGTATATTTTACTTTCACAGGGTAGTATTCCTCTTACCGAAGACATTCTACCATCACGGCCACTTGATGACGGGAATTCCCGAACTAATCTTCTGTTCTGGTACTACTATTAGAATTAATTGTAAACTTTCTATCCCATGATTTTTAGAGAAACAGATATTGAACATGATGACCGCGCTGTCTTTCCCACTGGAGTGGTGAGCAAATTTCTCCAGATTAATGCCAAAACAATAATAAATTATGAAAATGCGGGATTAATTCGCATTGGACGGAGTTCAACGGGAAGAAGGCTTTTTTCTAGACATAACATGTTACATATTCTCATAATCAAGTACCTGCTCGAACAAAAAGACGTCTGCTTTGATGGAATAAAGCTTACTTTTTCAATACTAAGTAAAGCAAAGAAACAAGGAGTGGACCTTACCGCATCAGTAGTACCACCTCGAATAATGAAAACATATATTGATCGAGTCAATGAACTTTAGGATTGGAAGGTGTCCCGAAACCAATTCAGCTCATGCAACGACAACGGTTTATTCGAACTTCGCCCACAAACTCATCCACGGCGCTGCCACAGAAACATAATGATCCCACGATCCTGGTGTCTTTTCTTCCCCATCATTTGAATATTCGTCGAAGCGAATAATTCTAAAGTTTCGAGAAATCAATCCATTGAAAATTGTCGAAAAGGTATGTTTGTATTCCTGAGGTGATGGGACTCTCACTTGATTACCCTTCTCGTCATAAAAGTTCCAGAAAGGATCAACGGTGTTCACAGGGAAACCTTCCTGATACGGTAGGCGGAGTGGATAGCCGATTCCCTCCCACAGCTCCGAAATCTCCCACTGACTTCCCCAACATCCATCTTTCCACGACCCTTGAACGACTGGATTGTGGAACATCAAATAATATAATCCTTGAGGTTTTATCACTCTACGGACTTCATCGAAAACCTTATCGATCTCCAGTACATAATTTATTGAGTACGGATGATAAATTACATCATACGAATGATCCTTGAGCTTAGAAAGATCGCGCATATCTGCATGCACCGCTTCGATGGGAAGACTCCTCTTTTGTGCCTCAGCTTTATCTTTTTCTAATTGGTCCTCACTGAAATCCACAACGGTAACATCAGCACCAAGAATTGCAAAATATACACTCTGCTGTCCCCCCCCTGACGCTAAACAAAGTACCCGTTTTCCTTGCAAATCTCCAAGTAATCCATGCGGATCAACAGAAGATCTCGCTTCTTCCTTCGTAACTTCTGCAGAGGGTCGTGAACAGGGTACTCCGGACTTCACCAGATTGTTCCATCGGTCTTGATTATTGCTTTTAGGTTCAGCCATAGAAGAAAGTATGACCTTAACACACCCTTTAATTAATTCCTGACCCGCTTTACTCTCGTACCAGGCACTACACGCCCTGAGGGACAGTGGGTATAGGATTATTACCAGAATCTTGTGTATCCGAACCGGTGGTATTGCTTGTGGTATTGCTTACAGAAGTTGTATTACTGGAACTCATAGAATTACCAACGGTTGGGAATGAATTACCCTGTTGTGGGAGTCCTGTCGCTTCTGAAACCAACGGCACTGAGCTCGGTACAGGCTGAACGGTTGGAGTCGGTGGAATTACTGCAGGTGATGTATTTACTACCTGCGGCATTACCTGGGAAGGAGTAGTCGGAGGTGCAGAATGTTGGTCAGACGGTAGGGTACTGGAAAAATTCTTGTCCTCAGCAATAGTTTTTTTGCTTCTCTTCGACTTACGAATAGCAAGGAACACGATAATAAGTACAAGTAAGCCTCCGCCACAACAGACACCACAGATAAGTAGCATCAGGGGAGAACCTTCAGTTGAAATGCTCAGGCCACTATCATCTCCTTCCCCCATTTCCCACCAATCAGGTTCGCTTACGAGATCTCCATCTTCCGTTACATTTTCATCTATTCCTGCATCATCTCCCGTTCCTTCGGAAGGTTCATCAGGGTAAATTCCTTCAAACAAATCGGAAAGTCGTTCAATTTCCTCAAGGATATACTCGTTGTTGTAATTGAACGTGCCATCATCATTCATTGCCTCCGGATAATATTCTTCGTAATAATCATTCGGGACGGTCTCATCACCGGTTGCTCGCTCACCCGCGAAAATATTCTCAGAGATATTAGCTTCGAGATATCCACGATTATCATCAAGTCGTGTAGCAACATACGCTAACGCATCCTGACATCTTTCTTTTCCAATCTCAGTAATGTACAAACTTACCAAACCGACCATATTGTTAGTACCAGTTTCATAAATCGCACTACCGCTATCACCCTGGCAGAATCCTGATCCGGAAGGAAAGGTGACTTCAAAACTATATTCCGTGATGTTTTTAATACATGCCGAAATACCATTTCGGTTTAGAAATTGGTCATTCTCGTCTAACCCGTATCCTACAAGCTCATAATTACATCCTTCAGAGGGACTGGTAATCGAGCCATATGCGTTTACCTGAACAGGGTCTGCAAATCGTACCACTCCGACATCAGCAAGTCCGGGAAACTCAGCAAACGCTTGCTCGTTATACTCAGGTGAATAGTTAAATGACTCTATCGCAGGAGCTTTAGATTGAAAATCTTCACTAAACGGTCCCGTCCCTGGATACACTTCGGTAACCCCTTCAAGACAATGTGCGGCAGTAATGCCTGCGTTAGGAGATACATAATTAAGCCCACACGCTCCGACAGATCCATCATCAAGAGCAAGAATTGCATATCCAGTAGAAGGATGGTCAGCTGACGGCCTCCCATTAAAAATTGAGAAAACTTGCTGATGAAAATTAATAGCAAAAATACTTGCGACAATTACAAAAAATAAAGCAAAGCTTGCTACTCGTATTGTAGTTATTGAGTGGGGCATATAAGTAAGGTAAAAATTATCTATCGAATCATTATGGCATAGCATACAATACTGTCAACTGTTGTATTACGTTGACACCAATCAGGCTCACTGATACTCTTATTTCGTTGAAGCAGTACATTTAATTTTTTCTCTATGATTATGACTAAAGCTCTTGAATATGCGCTTCTTGCAGGTGGTATTCTTCTAAGCATCATCACCGCTGTAGTAATTGGACTGCTATGGATGTCTGATACTCCAAACTCTCCCTCAAATCTATCAGGATCCAACTTTTTAATCTTGTTTCTCATTGTTGGAGCAATTGCCTTTGTTGTCGGAGCTATACTTATCATTGCTTACTTTACGAGCAAGAATGTGTTCTTTCTAGCCGTCGGATTCATCTTAACACTTGTAATCCCTGGAATATGTCTTTTTCTTGGATATAAAAAGTGGTCAGAAGCACAGGTAATGTGCTATGTAATGGTTCCCATTGAAACATCTGCTCCGAAAGAATCAGAAGAACTGCAAACCTACCGAAAAACAGCCCTTAATAACTGCAAAAAATCCCTTCCTGCTGATGTTATCGAAGACATTGAAAACGCAAAGAACTGATCATCGCACATTCGTATTCGAGCTCACCCCCGACTGCAATCAAGACTGCATTTTCTGCTATAACGTATGGAAATATCATGACTATCCATTCCAAAGGATCTCGCTTGATCAGTGGAAAGAAATCATCCTTTCATTAAAAGCTCAGACTCGAATAAAAACTGTTTCGCTTTCTGGAGGTGAACCGCTACTCTACCCCGATCTCGTCGAGCTAGTCTCTTTCCTAAAAAATCAGAACATTTCAATAACCCTGATTACCAATGCTGCGGCAATGACGAAAGAGAAAGCACAGTTACTTGTTGATGCAGGAGTATCGTTGTTTGAAGTCTCTCTGACAGCTCCGAATAAAGTACTACACCAAGAACTTAAGGGCACTGACGACTTTGAACAAGTGGTTCGGGGAGTATCAGCTATCAAAAGTGCTGGAGGGAGAATAGTCACCGTGTTCATTGCGACAAAGGATTCACTTGCGTTCCTACCTCAAACCCTTGAACTGGGTATTGTCCTTGGCAGTAAAGCAACGATGATAAACCGCATCAATCCTGCTCACCAAAAACATATTGCATTGATGCCCTCAATTGAGCAACTCCATGAGACGTATACGTACTTAAATGAATTTTCAAGAAAGTACTCCTACCCCGTTGCATCGACAATCCCCGTTCAACCCTGCCTTATAAATGTGAAATCATTTCCGCATATTTCTTCAGGATACTGTCCTCATGAAGATAAAAACATGTATCTGACTGTCGACTATGCAGGTAATGTACGGACGTGCAATCATTCCCCAACCATACTAGGTTCGCTACTCGAAACACATTTGTCTGAGATAACGAATAATCCTCGTCTGGAATGTTTTAAGAAGGCTCTCCCCTCATCGTGTAGTGGATGCTCGCACGCTCGTGTGTGCAGAGGAGGTTGCAACGCTTCAGCAGAGGTTTGCAACGGTTCCATTACTGAGATGGATCCGTTTCTGCGTCAAAACATTAAGCAGAAACGAAAGATCTGAAGAAAATGCCAATCAGCAAGTAGCCTATTATTGAAGACGCTGTGCTCACGACCCTCTCTTATTCCTGATTTCTTCTCAAAATCGCATGCTCAATGGTATGCATTGCGGCATCGGCAAACACCTTTAATCCAAGGAAAAAGGTTACAGAAGCAAAGAATGGAATAAGAATTATCGTTAAATGCATTGGAATAATACGGGCATACGGGTAAAACATGAGAGCACCGAGATTCTGATTCTTCGTATCCCGGGGTCGGTTGTATAGGTAAGAAAAAGAATGCGTAATAAAGAACATGAAGGCTGGAAGTAACACCGTATTAAAGTCAGGCAATGCAAACCCTTCGACCTCACCTATTCCGACAATTATCCCTCCCATATTAGTAAAGGCACCAAGAAAGCCAAGATAGACAAAGTGGAAAAATCCGAAATGCACAAGAAAGAAAAACGCTGCTGCACGCTTGGTATCCCCTCCAGCCACGGGTTGCTTCCCGTTTAGTTTTAAACCTTCAGTGGAATACCCTTTGAGTGAAATAATCCGAAGGAAATTGTAGAAACCGATGGTGACACTTTGAAACCAATAAATCCAAAGAAGTTCAAGAAGATTCCATCCTTGAATTGATGCAACATAAATTGTCACAATATTTGAAATAAACAGCAGCCATAAAGAAGGATCTGTTAATACAGGCTTTAAGTTATTCCAGGAAAGAGGTTTCTCTGCTTTGCCGACAAGTGCCTTGCGAAAGGCAGAACGGATATCAAACGATGCAGAATATTCAGACATGGCAGTAGTGAATAATTTACCCCTCAATCGAAATCAGTCTAGCACGAAAATTGCAGAAGTGAAATATTTGAATGGTAGATAGAACATACATATCCTTATCTCAATTCTCTTATAGTTTCCTAGTTCATCCTTTCTAAATATCGTTCCATATAAAGGAGATGATTCGATGTACGATCTAAATCTGCACAATATCCTTCATAGGTCGGGTCTGTTTTAGCTTCGTCATTTTTACCTGATCCTAATGCTGTGTATATTTTATTAACAACAGATGCAAGCTTAATAACGGCTCCTTGATTCCACATAACCCGAAATGGTTCTTCATGTGTATCAATAATGGAACAAGTGACAGTACTAGGTAGTATCATACCCATACCACCACTCGAAGGAAGCGGTTTGAAGCAAATTTCCTCAAACGATACATCTATTAAGGAAGCATCTGGGAAAACCTCTTGTGCGAGGGAACCTGTAAGATGAACGCGGTAAGAAGCACGATGAATATCTGAAACAAAACAATATCCACACGTTCTTCCTTCGTGCGGTAATTGCTCACGTATTACAAAGATATCGGCAGAACCTGCTCCTTCTCCATCACTGAACTCATAATTCCTTATATATCCCTCAACGTGCATATCTTTTGAAAAAGGGATTTCTCCACAATTTTGGGCTGGAATTTGTTTTACAACCAAGCGATCTTCAATTGGAACGGTTTCTCCTTCAACACTTCCACGCGGAAAACAAAATTGCACATCAAAACTTGATGAAGATGGCATTTGAGTGAGAAGAAAAGTTAATACAACGGGGAGTAATTGAAATTGTACCTCTTATTGAAAGAATGTGCTATGAGGAGGTTACGTGATACAAATACTCTTTATGTAGATGAAAGATTGGAAAATGTAATATCGATAGTACCATTCCTCATCATCTCCTCAAGAAGCCCAATCGTTTGTTCTGCATATTTCGGATGTTCAACTAACAAATCAATATCTTTTTGTGTGTGAATATCGGCACCACCACTGATCAAACAAGCATGCTTTTGTGCCGTTTGTTGTGCAACGTCCATAGCACTTTGGACTTTTTGTTCTTCCTCTGTCCCAATGGATGGTAATCCAAAAACGACTTCTATACCATCAATCCTTTTCTCTTTAACAAAACGGTTCAAAATCGAAGGCGTTATCATATTCATACACGTGAAGTAATGAGCAAGAATCGCAAATCCTCCAGCATCCCGAATAAGATGCACAGAGTTATCAAAATCTAAATAGTACAAGTGATCAACATAGACATTTCTAATAAAAGAATCTTTTTTCAGAAATAGATCATAAGGGTGTTGATCAAATGATTTGTGTTTAATTTTCTCATATTGTTCATTCACCCGTTCGTCGTTTTCAGCTACCTTTTGCATGTCTAATCGAATCTCTTGGATTCTTTCATGATTTTCCTTGTAAGAAAGCAGTGCACTTACAATATGAGGTCTACCCACAATTTCACCTTTTGAAGCTTGAATACAATCATCTTGAGTAATCTTTATCCCAATTCCATTGAGGTTTTTTACCATTTGCGACATACGCTCAACTCGTGCTTCCTTCGCAAGGCGGCAATATTCTCTTAGCTTTGTAGATGTGTAATCTACAAAAAGACCGACCACATGTAACAAAGGAGCAGGTCCCCCACCAAGTTCAACAGGCCATCCGGAAGATATCTCAATACCACTTATCCAACGAATATCATTAACAGACCTAAGGGTGTCAGTTATTTGAGAGGTAAGCAACGAATCATGATCCGTAAATGCGATCGTATCAATTCCGCACTTTCTGGCAGAGGAAAGGAGTTCAATGTGTGAATAGAATCCATCAGACAATGTTGTGTAAGCGTGTAATGATTGGTACTTTTTCATTAACATTGGGCAATTCTATCACGGAATGATGAAGAGATTTCAATAGACGAGAGGACAGGATGACGCGGACTTCGTCCGCTAGCTACTCGCTCCGCTCGTAGAACGAACCTTTTTTCGTGCTTTGCACGAAAGGTTCTTATCTGACTAACCTTTGTGTGTACAGCTATCCGCTCCTTCGGTGCGGACACCTGTACACACGGAGAGGACAGGATGGCTCGCTTCGCTCACGCTGCTTCGCAGAACGCCCCTGCAGTCTGACCTCCTTTGTCGGTCAGACCATTTCCAAGTCGCCAGCCCTTTGTGGACAAAGAAATCTCTTATTGAGATTTCATTATCCACGGAGCATACGGGTCTGGAACCGTGAGATTCCATGTCATTATAGTCGAAAATGAGACAGGTGAGACACCCTAAAAAAGGAAAACACTTTGTATCAAAACCGCAGAAACTTCTGATGAACAACCCTCACCTACCTCCCCATCTTCCTCTTCGTCACGTACACTCCTGCACCCATAATTCCCCCAGACATGAGCATCAACGGTAACACATTCTGCCCGGTATCCTGAAGGGACAAAAGACCTCCCGAAACCTCCACCGTAGAGAAGCTGACCCACCCCAAGTCGTCAGACCATGCGTAACCGGAAATGCCACCAGAGGAAAGTTCTACCTCGACATCGCTGTTGTAGTTTGTGAAATGCAGGTGCGTTCCGGTATTCGATGTATACGCCTGTCCCGAGAGCTTGCCCGTGGTGAGGTTCACTTTTGCAGAATCAGCTTCTCCATTGTTGTCAAAGTCAACCCATCCAAGATCCTCAGACCACACGTGACCGGTAAGGTCACCGGTTGAGGAATCCACCTTGACATCACTATTGTACTGAT
>CAZDUZ010000014.1:0-19602 GCA_964508755.1 uncultured Candidatus Saccharibacteria bacterium
CCAGAAGTGAAAGACTTAATTGCGATGGTATCGATAATTATTGACTTGCAGGACGATATTTCAATGTATCGCTTACTAACCCTCCGGAAGAATGTAGTTACGGCAAGAGAGTATGTTGATCTGCAGCGTCTTGCCCGTAAAAAGCGTCTTTCCATGATTGAGCTTCTTGAGACATTAACCGATGTTCGAGTTGGAATACCAAAGAAAAGTAAATCAAAAGTAAGTCATACAGGGGAAGTAGATAATTCCATTCATGGTCCAATACCTGAAGAAGCTCCACGTGAGAATCTTTCATATCTGAAGGATAGGATGCTTTCATCTCAAGGTAGAGAGTGGGTAACTCTTCTTCTTACCGCTATCGATAAGGCATTGGTACAAGCAGAGGAGGGACTGCCGGTTGGGAGGATTCTGTACGATATGGCTGAGAAGCTTGAGTACTTCAAACCGTATACTGGCGAACAAACCGCCGAAAACGAGTGGAAAGCACAAAATATTGCGGCCTATTTTAAAACGCTTCAAAAATTCGAGCGGGAAAATGATGAACCGACTGTCCGCTCATATATAGACTATCTTCGTTATTCGGTTGAAATCGGTGAAGATCCACAGGTGGAGGAAGATATGTCAATTGAATTTGATGCTGTAAATATTTCAACTATTCACGGTGCAAAGGGACTTGAATTTCCTGTCGTATTTCTCGTAAGTATGGTGAATGAACGCTTTCCAACGAGAAGAAGAGGAGAGGTCTTGCCGATTCCAGATGCGCTCGTGAAAGAAAGGCTTCCTCAAGGAGATTTTCACATCCAAGAAGAACGGCGTCTTTGCTATGTAGGGATGACACGGGCGATGGATCGTCTCTATCTTACTTCTGCTGATTATTATGCACAGGCAATTCGCAAGAAGAAACAATCAATTTTTTTGCAAGATACCAATTTAATCATACCAGACGTCAAGTTAGATGGCTCGAAGGAGGGGAAAAACAATGGGGAAGATCTGAGGAGAATGGTCGAAACAGAAGGTGAGGGAGTAGTGAAAATTGAGGAACCGATGCGGCGCTCGTTTCTTGCAAAAGTTGAGAAAAATCTGAGCTATTCACATCTTTCTTCATACGAAAATTGTCCCTACCAGTTCTACTTCAAGTATTTCCTTGAAATTCCGGGGACACCATCTGCGTCAAGGAGTTTTGGACTTACCATACACAACACGTTACGTGAATTCTACGAAAGAATCCGCCGGTCAAAAGCTTCGTTTGAAGGATTTGAAAAGTTTCCCGATCTAGATGATTTGCTTTCTATTTATCGTGAAAAGTGGCAGGGTGATGGATATGAAAACAGAATCCAGGAAAACAGCCGGTACGCCGCGGGCAAAAAAAGTCTAATAACCTATTATAAAACGCTGTATTCTGCACAGGACGATCCACTTGAACTTGAATATCATTTCAGGACCTATATTGGTGAGGTGCGTCTTAAGGGTGTAGTGGACCGGATTGACCAAGTCAAAGGAGGGGTACGAATTTTGGATTACAAGACAGGATCAGCACCTAAAGATGAAAAAGAAGTTAAAAATGATTTACAAGTTCCTATCTATATAATGGGAATTGAGCAGGCAATGGGGGTGAAGGTAGTTTCTGCGGAATATCTATTCTTGGAGGAAGGAAAGCGGATTGCGGTTCCTATTTCTGATCAAATGCGTGAAAAAGCAGTAAAAAATGTGGCTGATGCGGTGAGTGAATTGAGAAAATTGAATTTCTCTGCCAAGCCAGGTATGCTGTGCAAGTTCTGCGATTACCGGAATATCTGTGACTATGCTATGATGGGCTAGAAAGAGAAGGTTAGACTTGCTACAATACGCACCGTTCTCTAATTTATAGGACATTTGTGTGATCATACCAGCAGCAGAAACAATTATGTATCGATTGCTTTCCCAGGTAGTAAATACTCCTTTTGGACCTATTAATGCGAATATGGGAGATGTTGTGTCTACAATAGGGAAAATTGGTGTATCTGTTGGCGGTATTGCAGCGATTGGTCTTATGAGTGCCGGCGCAATACGAATATTGACAAGCACTGGGGATCCTGAGAAACTTATGGAAGGACGGGAGATGATCACGAACGCACTTATGGGACTGGCTCTCGTCGTACTTGCTCTCTTTGTCTTACAGTTTCTGGGTTGGGATTTATTGGGACTTGGCAGACTTGGAGGGTATAGTATCCCATTTAATAGTTGGACTCCGTAATCATGAGCATACACTTGCAGGTTAGCGAAAAATCGAGAAATTTAAAAAACAAGGCTCCCATTATGTTAGGAGCTATAACGTGGCCGGGAAATATAAACTCAATTTCCGATATCGTTAATAAAATATTGCCAATATTCTATGGTGTGGTAGGGATTGTACTTTTCGGACTCCTTCTCTATGGTGGATTTACCTGGCTTACGAGTGCTGGAGATCCCGACAAGATAAAGAAGGCTACTGATACTATGTTTAATGCGGTTATTGGTGTTGGAATTATTGTCTTTGCATATGTGGCAACCAGAATAATTGCAGGATTTTTCGGAGTGCCCTTAATTTGAGATGAGATTGAAATGTTAGGATTGAAAGTGTATCAGTTGCTTTCTCAAGGAATACTCGGCGGGGGAATCAATCTACCCCCAAATATCCCTGATCGCCCAGATGATGTAATTAATATGATTAAAACCTTGATTTCTACCGCCTATGCCGTAGCTGGAGTTGCAGCGGTCGTAATGATTATTTATGGGGGGTATACAATACTTGTATCTTCAGGAGAGCCGGATAAAATGCGGAAGGGGCAGAATACCCTTTTTTACGCGATTATTGGTTTAGTGATAATTGTCTCGTCATCTCTCATTTTCAACTTCGTCGGAAGACTACTCGGTGTTCAGAATTTGATTTCTGTATTGAATCTTCCGTTTCTGTAATTGGCGAGTATTTTCTGATCAATGCGTGTAAAGGACTTGCAAATGCACTGGCAAAACTGTTAGATTGAAGTATTAGATTAAATCATTATTTTTTCACATGTCGAAAATAAACAATATTGCTTGGAAAATTGGGCTTTTTGTACTTTCGGGCCTTGTCTTCCCAATGCAGGCTGCTGCTGCATCCTGGCTCCCGACTGAAGGACCTGAAGCAGAAAACCTTGATCAACTGATTCGCCTTGGTCTCAACACTGCAATTATTATGGCTGCTGTCGTTGCTGTCTTCTTCCTTGTATATAACGGGTATCGATACATGACAGCCGCAGGAGATAGCGGAAAGACAGAAGAAGCACAAAAGGGTATCGCAAACGCGCTTATCGGCTTGGTCATCTGTATTGCCGCAGCTCTCATTGTCAATTTCGTGCTTGGTAGACTGGGAATGGACACCAAAAATATCGATACGCTGCTTCCCTTCGTGGTTAACAGCTGAGAGAGTGAAGTAACCGAAAAGCCTGTTTCTGTGTGCAAACTTCTTAACAATGTATCGAAAATTGTGTATACTTGCCGCAATTTACCGAGAGATCATAAATTTACGTAATTTGCTGATAATGAAGAAGATTGCATCGATCTTCGCCCGCGTTTCCTTGTTTATTACCGGGCTTCTTTTCCTTCCTGCTCAAGTATTGGCTCAAGCCGCTTGGCAACCAACAGAAGGTCCGGAAGCAGATAGTCTTGACGAGCTGATTCGCATTGGACTGAATACTGCAATTATTATGGCTGCCGTCGTGGCAGTATTTTTCCTTGTATACAATGGTTTTAGGTACATGACCGCCGCAGGAGATAGCGGAAAGACAGAGGAAGCTCAAAAGGGTATTGCAAACGCACTCATCGGCTTGGTGATTTGTATAGCCGCAGCCCTCATTGTCAATTTCGTGCTCGGTAGACTTGGTATGGAAGCAAAGCCATTGGATACCGCACTTACCTTCTTCTTGGTATAACGAAGAAGCGAAGGGATATATTAATCTTTGCTGTACTATGATGAATGGTTCTTTAATTACAGCGGTACACGCGAAAGCAACCCCTCTTTGCGTTATTGATGATTTAATCGTTGGTGTATTTGATAAGATATGGCCGTTTGTTGGGTTAGCTTTGTTTGCAATGTTTTTATATGGGGGCACGATGTGGATGCTTTCTTCCGGAGACCCTCAGAAAGTACAGAAGGCGACGGGTACTATTTTATGGGCAGTGGTCGGTTTTGTTATTCTCATGCTTGTAATGGTGATATTGGGAACTTTTGAGTCAATACTTGGGCTTCCGGCAGGCAGATTAAGAGTCTTTGACCTACCGTGCTGACCGTTTGTTTGATTTTTCCCGTATGTTTTTTTTTTGATATCTCTGTACGGGATCTTATCGTGATTAGTGTATGAAGTTTCATATTTGAGCTGCTTTCATATCCCCGTTATAATGAAAGCATATGCAGAAACGTGCCCTAACTATAATTCTCTCCGTATTACTTGTCCTTTCGACCGGCTTGTCTCCGTATCAACCTTTGGTTTTCGGACAGGTAAATTATGACGACGCAATTCAGGAGAAGGAGAAGGAGAAGCAGAACAAACAAGGGGAGTTGGATGAAAGTAAAGAACGACAATTCCTCTATGAACAGGAAGGTCTTACCACCCTCCAACGTCTTACTGCTCTTCAGACCGACATTACCAACACTCAAAATGAAATAACGGCAAAAGAAAACCGTCTGGTTGAACTCACGACGGAGGTTGAGCGAAAGTCTGCAGAATTGGCAGATGCAAAGAAAAAATACGATGGAACCACGCTGTCGCTGTATAAAGAGTCACGGCGTACGATGGTGGAGATATTTTTCTCTTCTGAAGGGGTAGAAGAATTGCTTCGCCAAATGGGATTCCGTAAGTTCGGGATTGGCTTTCTTCTTACAAAAGTGCGAGATTTTCAAAGTGAGTATCAAAGTCTTGCTGACAGCTATAACGAGCTGTCCAGAGAATCGTCTGAAATGAAAGCTCTCATTGCCCAGCTTCAGGAAATGACACAGATTCTTGAGAAGGAAAGGCAAATGTATGCTCAGATGATTGCACAAGAGTCATCCCGACAACAACAACTGGTAAGTGAGATAGCCAATATTACTGCGGAGCAATCTCAACTAATCGCACAAAAAATGGCAGCCTCGGATACCGGCACGTCTGTTGGCGAATATGAGGACAGTTCTGAAGAGCTTCCCGCACCACCATTTTCTCCGGCTTTTGCTGTAGCCTCAGTAGGTATTTTTCATAGGCTCGGTCTCAGTCAATACGGAGCATATGGGAGGGCAAAAGCGGGGCAAACAGCGGATCAGATATTGATGGCATATTACAATGCTCAGCTGGTACAAAATTTTCCCGTGCCTGAGCAGATTTATGTAAGCGGTCATGGGTGGATGCCGTTTGAGGATCAGTATCTCAAAGGAATTGCAGAAATGCCTGCATCATGGGCACAAAGTGGGGGATTTGAAGCCTTGAAAGCGCAAGCAATCATTGCGAGGTCATATGCAATCGCATTTACCAATGGTGGAGTCAATCATATCTGTGCAGATCAGAATTGTCAGGTGTACTACGCTCCTAAGGTTACCGATCCTTCCGCTTCAGAATGGCACCGCGCTGTTGCTGAAACCAGAGGTCAAGTGTTGGTTAATTCCGCGGGAAACGCTATCTCAGCGTTTTATGTGATGACAGCGGGAGGGTATACTCGTTTACCGGAAGATTTCGATGTGTTTGGAAAAAAGGGGACCAATCGCGAATATTTAAAAAGAATTGTGGACAAGGCGCCGGACGGAAAAGCCTATGACGGTCCGGGATATGGAGATTGTCCCTGGTATCATAAGGTTTGGTACTGCGACGCAGCAAATGCACGTTCAACTGGATGTGTAAGAGATGCACATCCCTGGCTTTCTACTGAGGAAATGCTGGATTTACTCAATGCTTCTCTTTTACCTGAGAATTACAATTCGTATCTTTCAAACCCATCTCTTGGCGGATGGTCATATGATCAGGTCAGATTAACGTTGACCTCTCTTGGTGTTTCACCAATTGGTGACATCTCTAATCTGACAATGGTGAATAGTAATGAAGGCTATACATCCACCATTGTAGTGTATACTTCATCTGGATTGCGGGAAGTCGGTGGAAAACGATTTTATGATGTGTACCGTTTACGTTCTAGAGGTAACTTATGGCTTAAAAGTGGCTTGTATGACATAGTGCAGCGGTAGAGATTTATATTTTATCGCAGGATTGCCAGGCTTCGAGGGTAAGTTCATAGAATCTTGTTATCTTAGGGTGTTTTTGATATCCTTTCTATATGCCGAAAACTACGAGTAAGAAAGCCGCTGCAATCGTTCCCATAAAAAGTTTAACCGCGTTAAAAAAGGCTCTTGGACATATTAAAAATGCTCCTCCTCCGCAACCTATGGCTGCATTTGCGGCTTTTCCTTCTGCTACGACCTTTCAGGGACAGGATACTGATGAGCATATCGTATTGCTTTTGCGGCAGCATCCTGCGGTTTTTATTCCTCGCGGGATCATCTTACTGTTTATGGTTATCCTTCCTTTTGTACTATTACCGCTTCTTGGCACGATTAATTTTGAGCTTGGGGCGGGAGATACGGTGTTTGCCATTGGTGTTGTAATACTCTGGTTAATGATCTGTATCAGTTATGTATTTATCACGTTTTTTATGTGGTTTTTTAACGTTAATATCGTTACAAATCAGCGGATTATTGATGTGGATTTTCATCAACTCTTTGATCACCGCGTTTCGGAGTGTCAGTTAGAAAAAATTCAGGATGTCACACATAGCAGTGTGGGAATGTGGGCTGTTGTTTTTGATTTTGGCACGGTCTATATTCAAACTGCAGCTGAACAACGAGAGTTTGATTTTCTCAATGTACCTCGTCCTCGAGATGTTCAGGATACGATAAATGATTTGATTGAACTTAAACAACAGCAACCATGATTGATATTGTAGATATAATGACAATGAAAAACGTGTTTCGTGTACTGATCTTTGTGATTCTTCTGGGATACAACATTTTCTCCTTGGTCCTCATGTTTCGTATTAGAATCCTTGCTGACACGCTGAAAACTCCCAAGTCCCCCATGGTTTCAATGCTTGCGACGGTTCACTTTTTCCTTGTACTTGCCGGAAGCATACTAGTCGCCTTCCTCATATTGTTCTAGAATGTGGGTATGCACCTGCCCATTCTCTCAAAAACATATAACTCTGGAAATTTCTTCGGCGGAAATGTATCTGTCTCCTATTGGTACGAAGCGTATTCGACAGATGGTAAGGGAAAGGGTGGGGTAGGGCTTTTCATTTCACTTACCGGTCCGGATGATTTCGCGGGTGAGCGCTCATCGAAATTCATGTGGGACAGTTTTCTTGAATCGTATCTCTATTCAGAAGGCACTGTTGGAGATGTGTTACGAAAGTCTGTTAAGTCAGCGCAACAGCGCCTGGTAGAGCTTATTCGTCACGAAAGTGGTGTTTCAGAGCAGGGGGTTGATGTTCATGTTTGCGCTTTATCCGTTGTTGATGGTATTGCATCCGTTATTCTTATGGGAGAACCTGGGGTGATGTTGGTAAGGAATGGTTCGAAAATTGACATATCACATATTGTTCCTGCATACAGTGGTGAGGGGCTTAGAGAAGAGATCTCTGTAGGAACGTTTCCCCTTAAGAGTGAAGATGTACTGGTTGTATCCTCACCAAAGCTCGTTCAGTCGTTTTTTGACACCTTTGAGGGCCGAGAACAAGAACTCCAAAAACTAAATTGGGAAGCTGTTTTATCTGAAGTCGAACTATTTTCACAAAATCTTGTCGGTAATCAGTACCTTTGGCTTCTGGGATACGATGTTAAGTCCAATAGTAATGTCGTGGAGCCGACATCGGAGAGTGACTGGGAGGAAGGGGAAGGTGAATTAGCTCCTGATGCTGATGGTGAACAGCGAGAGTTACGAAAAGATTATAATGACGCGGCAGGAAATACCCCGTGGGGTATAAGAAATGCTGAAGATGGTATTGTTTCAAACAGGGGTGATGAGGACATGATTGATCAAACTGATACCGCTCATGATAAAAACTACCCATCGCAAACAATGGAAGGTGAAGATGATGTGTTTTCTGAAGAGAGGGAGCGTCTTGAGGACGGATTTGCAAGAGGATCTGTCACTTCCGCGTCTACTTATTCAGGAGTTGCGTTTTCTCAGAAAATTGAAAGACTTCCAATGGTAGGAAAGCCGATGGGGCGTATTGTGCGTTCTTTGTCACGTATACCGCTTGTTCGAAGATTTCGAGCTAGAGTAAGTGAGACTTCATCCAAGATAGCGCAGGGAGATGTATTAAAAAGAGTACAGCGCTTTACTGGTTCCAAGCTTAGTCTCTTGAAAATGCGCCGACTAAGTAGTAACCGTCGCATGGTAATAGGCCAGAATCAAAGTACTCTCAGTCGAGTTTTGAAATCTAAGTTCACCCTGCTGGCGGTCTTTATTCTGCTTGCGGTCTTTATCGCTCTTTATTTGTGGAAACAGGCGCAGGAGCGGAAACTTGTAGCGGAACTTACGGCGACGCTTGATACGATTGAAGCAGATATTGAAACTGCAGAGAGAGCTTGGGAAGCAGATCAAAATAGGCTGACCACGACTGAGAGACTTACTCTTGTTACTACTTCGCTTGATAACATTGAGGAAGAAGTCCTTTTGCCCGATCAGGTTGATCGAAAATCAGAGTTAGAAGGACGTGTGCAGATGGTGTATGACCGTATGGACCGGATTACTCCAATAACTGAAAAAAATGGTTCGGTTGAAATTCTTACCGATCTGTATCTAAAGATCGGAGAAGATGTTGAGGTTACTGATTTTGAGAAATACGGTGCAGAGCTGTTTTTTGTCGATAAAAACTCCAGTGCTGTCTATAGTTTCACACCCGGAAGAAATAGTGTGGAAAAAGTGGCGAATAGTTCTGATGTATTAAAGGTTCCTGAATATATAGCAATCGGAGATGGGTATATGTTCGTATACGATTCTGAAGTTGGTGTTGTAATGCTCGATATGAATCAGAATAAGCCGGAGTGGACCTTCAGAATACGTCCTGAGTTATCCGCAAGGACCATTGGGACAATAGTTGATATGGCTGCGTTTGTGGACAATGTATACCTTCTCAAGAAGGATGAGGCGAGAGTGTTGAAATCGTATCCTGCTGGCGCAGGTTACAGCTTTCCTGAAGAATACTTCCGAAATGGTGGGTTTGATAAAGCGGTAGATATACTTATCGATGGCAACATATATGTGTACAGTAACTCAAGCGAGAAAATTTACAAATATTTCGGAGGGGTGCAGGATAGTTTTTCCCTGAGCGGATTAAATACTCCTTTGGGTGAAATTTGCTGCGGAACGACAAATGTAAACGATACGACCAAGCTTTTTGTGTATGATGTCACGAATCAACGAATTGTAGCTTTCGAAAAGCCCACCGCGGAAAAACATCCAGGGGTTGGAGTACTTGTTAAACAGTATGTTTACCGGGGAGAACGTGATGATTTGTTCACTCAAGTGAAAGAAATTGTTGTGGATATCGACGAGCGGGTAATGTATGTGCTTGATGGAACACGCATTTTGCAGGTATCATTAGACAATGACTAATCGCATTTCGCGTCATTCTTCCTCCGTCCGTCATAGTTTGGGGGCTAAGAGCTCATCCGGTAACGATTCAGATAAAGGATCGGGGGGGGGGATATTCGCGAGTAACAAACGGGCTTATTATGATTATGCTGTACTAGATACGGTTGAAGCCGGTATTGTGCTTAATGGAAGTGAGGTCAAATCAATACGCGCTGGTTCTGCAAGCATCAAGGATGCTATGGTATGGATTGATCATGGAGAAATGTGGCTTCATAATGCGCATATTCCTCAATGGCTTACCGCGACTATGTCAGGATATGATCCTCTCAGGAAGCGGAAACTGCTGATGCATCAGCGAGAAATTGATTCGCTTATGGGTAAAGCGAAAGAAAAACAATTGACACTTATTCCCTTGAAATTATACGGAAATAGAGGCAAAATTAAACTACTAGTGGGGCTTTGTAAAGGTAAGAAGAAATATGAGAAGCGGGAAGTAGAGAGGGAGCGAGCATTAAACCGTGAACTACATCAAGAAAAGCGGAAATATATGGTATAATCGGGCAATCTGAATATTTTTTAGATTTCTTAAGAACATTTTTTTAATAGAATGGCGTTGACAGATCCAGTACAAGCAGAGAAAAGAGGTTCATTATCACCCGAAGAACAAGTCTGGTTAGATCGGGCGTATGCTGTATTAGCTGAGCGTGGTGTGGTTGGAGAAGCTGCTCGTCAGCAACTTTTGGTTTTTCCAGAAACGCCGAGGGCTGTATTAGAATTCCTGCAAAATGAAACGATAATTGTCCCTCAATCAGAAGGAGGTGTGGTTACCGCTAATGCTTTGAGTGAAGAAGGTTTGACACAACCGTTACGAGGTGAAGTCCCTATGGGTAAAAACAATGAAATTGCCGACATGAAAGCTGGAATTATTAAAGCGGAGGAGCAACTACGATCTGAATTGGGTTCTGAGACACAGGGTGTTCCAACTAATGAACAGAATGTAAGTGTCGTTCCAGCTGCTTCTAAAGGAGTAAGTCTTGATACAACGGGCTATACACTTTCTCAAAGCACCATACAAAATCGTGAAACTCTAGCCGCCGGTCCTGTGGACAGTGCTATTACTTGGGCAGCAGCAATGTGTGAACGAATTATTAAAAGCATTAATAATGCCTTCGGGTCCGGTCCGACCCCTGTTGCAACTGCAGCATAGTCCTTGTTCTCTCTAATCTTTCGCAATGATTAAACGTTGCAACCCTTCTGTTTTTTATGCTTTGTATTACTGCAACCTTAACCACTCTATGATAGAATGAGCGCGGTGCATTAATGCACGCTAACATCTTCTTACTGCTCGTACCGGCATGATACTTCAGTCAATTACACGCGAAATTGAAATCGTTTCACAGCTTATTACTCCAGTAGAACCATATGATCCCCAAGGACCGGTAGTAGAACCTGACACGATGGGAGATGGGTTGGATGGTTTCTTTAGTTCAATCGATTTTGTGCTCATTTTCCTTTTGCTGCTTTTTATTGCAGGAGCTGTCGTTGCAGTATTTCTCACCCTGAAGTACCTTAAGGAAAAAGATCGTGATGAAAAGGCGAAAGATTGGGTGTTGTTTCAAGTAAGAGTACCCAAAAATAACGAAATAGAAATTGGGGTTGCAGCGCAGATGTTTGCAAACTTTACCGGTATCGGTGGCGGGGGGAAGGGATATTTCGCCTCTCAAACTACCGTTAAAAATTCAATCAGTTTTGAGTTGGTAGGTCTTCCTGAGAATTTAACCTACTATATATACTGTCCACGAAAATTGTCTTCCTGGGTAGAAAAACAAGTCCTTGCTTCATATCAAGATGCTGAATTTACTGAATCTCCTGAGCATAATATCTTTCACGAGCAGGGAAAAGTCGCTTTCACGCAGCTATCTATGTCAGACGAGCCGTATAAACCATTCAAGGTCGCTGAAGAGTTTGAAGGTGATACGATGGCAAACCTGACAAGTTCGATGAGTAAGTTCGAGGAAGGAGAAGGGGCAGTCATTCAACTGGTAATAACTCCTGCTGGTGGCGGATGGTCAAAGAGCGGAAGGAAATTTGTTGACCGCGTTGAGTCAAACAACAGTGATCCCGAAAAGAAGAGAATGAATGTAAGTCAGGACCAACTGCAAGCAATTTCAAAGAAGTGCTCTCATCCTGGATTCAATTGTGCACTACGTATTGTCACAGTAGGTAAAGACGAGTCTACGGCGAAAATGCATCTCGATAATATCGTTGGAGCCTTTGATCAATTCTCAAATCCCGGACTTAATGAATTTAAGAAGATGAAAACAACCGCTTCAAATGAGCGTGATTTTATGAAAAGTTTCATATATCGCCATCCTCCTTTAGGACAAGAGTTAGTCCTTAATACTGAAGAACTTGCCACGATTTACCACTTCCCGAATAAAAACGTTAAGACTCCGTATATAAATTGGCTGCTTTCGAAAGAAGCTCCCGCCGACGCAATGGTACCTGATGAAGGAATCTGGTTGGGAACAGCAAAGTTTCGTGGACAGGCAAAGCCGGTATTCATTCGTGACGGGCAGGATCGGATGCGTCATATGTATGTTATCGGTCAAACTGGTTCTGGTAAATCGTGGATGTTGCAAAGCATGGCAATACAAGACGCCTACAAAGGACATGGGTTTGCGGTTATCGATCCTCATGGCGGAATGGCAGATTTTGTGCTTGATCGTATTCCTCCCGAAAGAGCAGAGGATGTTATCTACTTCAATCCTTCAGATTACGAACGTCCCGTTGGATTCAATATCATGGATTTTTACGACGAACAGGATAAGCACCGCGTGGTGAACGGATTTTTGGCGCTTCTTAACAAAATGTACGATCCCAACAATCAAGGAATAACGGGACCTATCTTCCAGCAGGCTGTCCGCAATGCAATGCTTACCGCTATGAGCAAACCGGGGAGTTCGCTTGTCGAAGTATGGCGAATTCTTACCGATCACGAGTGGGTAAAGCAGGAATGGTTACCTCATGTAAAAGATGATTTGGTGAGAAGGTACTGGACCGACCAAGTTGCAAAAACAAGCGATTTCCATAAGTCAGAAACTCTTGGACACATTGTGTCCAAGTTCGACAAGTTCGTTACTAATGCTCTTATGAGAAACATCATCGGGCAGACGCATTCGGCATTTAATATGAGAAAAGTGATGGATGAAGGTAAAATTCTTTTGGTAAATCTCTCAAAAGGTATGATTGGAGAAGAAAATTCGCAATTCCTTGGTCTTTTAATGATTCCAAAAATCCTCTCAGCGGCACTGAGCCGGGAGGATATGCCGGAAAAGGATAGAAAGCCCTTTTATTTGTATGTCGACGAGTTCCAAAACTTTGCTACCCCTGACTTTGCGGTAATTTTGTCTGAAGCTCGTAAGTATCAATTAAGCCTCAATGTCGGTAATCAGTACATCGGGCAAATGAGCGAAGAGGTGAGAGGAGCTGTGTTTGGAAATGTTGGTACTATTTCTGCATTTCGTGTGGGACCGGATGACGCAAAGTATCTTGTATCTCAGTTTGATCCGGTGTTTTCCGAAGCTGATTTGGTGAACCAACCGAACATCCATGCTTGTGTGAAACTTCTAGTTGATGGCAAATATCCGCCTCCATTCTCAATGGATACCAAGTACGACAAAGAGCATTATCCAAGTGATCCCCGTGTATCTTCTTTAGTAAGGAAACTTTCCAGATTAAAATATGGTCGGGACAGAGGCGTGGTGGAAGAGGAAATATTGAAACGTGCAAACCTTGCCGCTGCCGCTGCAGAAAAATCAGAAAAGACGCTTCCTGCACCACCGTCGCTTCCGATGCAATAAAAAACATTATTGAAGCGCTATTGTGCAAATCCTTCCTGTGATTTACAATTTTGCCACTTATACGATTGTAAAGAAGTCGGGTGTGTAGCTCAGTGGTAGAGCGCTGTTCTTATAAAGCAGTGGCCGGTGGTTCGATCCCACCCACACCCAGAGGTAATACTAATCCTTCGCATTTACCATTTTTCCCTCAACAATTTCCTGTACTTCTTTCCACGATTTCACTCTAGTAAGGAGCGGATGATCGGGGATGTTTCTGTTCCACGGTTTATCGAATACGATTGTTTTGATATTGTGACGAAGTGCGTCCACTATGTAAGGTGGAGCGTCTTCAAGCAAAAGGGCTATTTCGTTTTGTAAGCATAACTCAGTTTTCGTTATATTACTGGCATTATTGGAAAACTGGTTTGTGTGAAGAATTGAGCAAATACAGTTCTCAAAGTGTTTTTTTATCCACTGCTGAGTGGTGTTTTCAATGTGAAACGGGCGTGAAGTGAGTACGAAAATCCTGTGTTTTTTGCTTAGTTCATGAACTACGGCTTGAGAGCCTTGCGTGGGAGTAATGTCGATGAATTCTTTTGTGTCATAAAACGCATAAACAGTGCGTAACACTTCGTCAAAGGGTATTCCTAATACATCTGCATAGCTATATGTCGTAATATCTTTAGGGGTAAATGAAGTTCCATGTTGATTGTTATAAAATTTCAGAAATGGTATTTGAAAATCAGCAAGCACGTCGTCAATATCAATTGCAATATTCATGGTGATAGATTCGAAGTTAAGTATACGATTCGGTAACTAAAGCTCAAAGTTCCAGAGGAATTAATTATTCACTGGTTTGCCAATTTCTGCGACTGGGTCTCTGTCAATTTCTAGGATATCACTTTCTATCTTTGCCATCGCTGAATTCATCTTTACAGCATAGTATGCTGCAATTCCAATCATACCTGCATTGTCAGTATAGAGAAGATTTGAGTAGGGAGTATATACTTGAAGACCTTTCTTTTTCATTGCACCACGTATTCTTCGGCGAATGACTTCGTTTGATATGACACCTCCGCCGAGTAGAACTCCATTTACCTGATACTGTGACGTTGCTCGATCGAGTTTAATTATGAGCGATTGAATGACACTTTCGAGAAAGTCAGAACAGAAATCATAAACCCATTTCTTTTGTGGAGTTCCTTTTTCCTTCAATTCTTGAATTTTGTAGAGGCAAGCTGTTTTTAACCCTGAATAGCTGAAATTACAGTCATTTGATTTGGAAAGTGGAACAGGTAGGCTAAACGAACCGGTACTACCTTTCTTGGCGAACTCCGAAATAATTGGCCCACCAGGATATCCGAGGTCAAGCATTTTAGAAAGTTTGTCAAAAGCTTCTCCTGCTGCATCATCGAGCGTTTCTCCAATTACGGTGTAGTCACCAAAACCTTTGGCATATACTAGTTCTGTATGCCCTCCAGAAACAAGCAGTCCCATTAAAGGAAAATCATGAATGGTGGGAGCTTTGGGGTTAATACCTTTTGAGTTTTTTGCAAATGAAGAAAGCAAGTGTCCTTCCATGTGATTTATTGGTACAAAGGGTTTTTGATGGGTGAGTGCGAGGGATTGAGCTTTTTTGAGACCGATTTCAAGTGCAATTGCAAGTCCCGGTCCGTATGTAGCAGCATATACATCGATAGCGTTTTCTTGAACGCGTGCTCTTTTAAAAGCTTCTGAGATTACGGCGTCTATGTTTTCAGTATGGGCTCTCCGAGCGATGTCTGGCACAACTCCCCCCCATTTTTTGTGAAGTTCGACTTGTGAAGAAATGACGTTGGAAAGTATCCTGTCATTTTCAAGTACTGCGGCTGAGGTTTCATCGCAGGAGGTATCGATTGCAAGTATTTTCATAGGTTTCATTGGAGGAATTGTAGAGGAGTGCCGCTATTAATACAACAGAATACGAAACGTTAACATGAGGGTCATGCATATTATTATTGACCTCATACGGTGAGAATTAGCTAAGGGGGTGTTTTTACAAGGCTTCGAGTTTTTGCTGACTGCCGTTTTCACCCCGCTTGATAAGGTCGACGTACTTTTCGGTGGTTGAGAGACGTTTATGACCGACCAGTCGTGAAACGGTCACCATATTCACGCCATTTGCAAGGTGATGGGCGATGAAGGTGTTGCGTAAATCGTTTACCTTCGCGCCTTTTATTCCAGCGCGTTCGAAAGCTCTATCGATAGAGGTACGGATATTTCGTACAAGAAGCGGGTTTCCCGTCTTTGTGACAAAGAGAACTCGACTTTCGGTTTTCGGTCTCATTTTCAAGTATTCATTAATGGCGGTAAGCGCTGAGTTGTTAAGAGGGACTTTTCTTTCTGGGTGGCTTGCAAAAGATGCGATCGCAAGATATTTGAATTTGTTATCTTTCGTGCTTCGAAGATCATCGAGGGTTAAACGAGTAAGTTCACCGATACGAATACCCGTCTGAAGAAGAATTTCGACAATAGAGTAGAGACGAATGTCAGATCTGCTGATATCTCGTAGGGCACGATATTCCATTTCACTGAGAACTCGAGGAGGGCGTGTTTCAAACTTTGGATGGCTTAATTTCTCAGAAGGATTTTCACTAATTATTTTGTCCGCGACGAGAGATTTGAAAAATGTGCGAATGCTATTGATTTTTCGAGAGATACTCTTGGGGGTGTAGTTGTTTTCTTCTAGGCTTTTCTTGTAGGTTTCCAGGTGATCGTGTGTAACTTCTTCAGGTTTGGTAATAGATTTCTCTGATAAATGGTCGATAAGCTGTTCAATATCTTTTCCATACGCAACAATAGTAGACTCTGATCGGCCCTTTTTCTTCAATTCTGAGATAAACTGTGAGTGAAGCTCTGAGAGCGTGTTTTGGGCCATACATACATGAAAAATCTTAATTTGCGCTTCTTTGATAACCTAAAAAGTCATTATATCACTCGAGTACAGCACGGTCAATAATTTATGACTATGGGAAATGTTGTGGTCGGCAATTTTCCAAGGTTAGTGGAAGCACCGTTGAAGAAGTGCTCTTTTGTGCAAAACAGCTACATTCTTTACTCGTTCACTGAGGTTCTTGGAAATCTGTGTTTTGAATAGAGGTAAAATTTGTAAAAGATTATTTAGAAGGCGTTTCTGTGCTTTCCCGTAATTTCGTAATGACGGACATAACTGACAGGTGAATATTTACCAAGCGTCTCGTAGGCACGTTGTGATTGCGAAATTGGAATATCTGTCGTACATTGATGGACTCATTTTATCGATTTTCTTGGCAATTAATTAAGTTAGAAGAAGGACCTGTAGTGTGGATTTGCTTGTAAGTGTTAAAAAGTGTTGGGGAAGAGTTAAGTTGGATGCATAAAGAAAATTGTAGTCATTTTCACGATTCTATGATATTACATATAGTATGAAACCAATGGTCTCTGCTCGGACAATAAATAGAAGAATTATAAAATCTTCCAAAGAAGATTCCGTTGGAAATGGTTTAAGAGTGTCGTCCAGCGTTTCGTTTCTTCTTACCTTTGTGTTTGTGGGATTATCGGGAATGATGGTGTACAACATCGTGAATTCGATTAATACTGCATACCAGCGTAACCAGTTGCTTAATCAAGCAGAAAATGAGGTAGAGGAGTTACGAATGCAAAACCTTGAATTACAGGAACAATTGGATTACGTCTCAAGTGCTGAATATGTCGAACAAGAAGCTCGAAATCAGTTACAGTATGCCAAGGACGGAGAGATAATGGTTCTTCTGCCTGATAATTTATCTGCAGATCAAAACGATGAAAGTGGTGCAAAACGTGAAACTGATAACGATAATACAGAAACTGTATCCGAAGAGTCTTCTGATCAAACCAATAATGACCTTTGGCAACGCTGGTTGAGTGTACTCGTTGAAGGAGTGTAAGGGGATTCTTTTCTTAGCATAATTTCAATTTCGTATTATTTCGTACTGTGACAGTTTGCTGTTTTTTTATTCTATTTCATTTGATTATCAATGCTTCATACGGTATAATCTGGCGCATCTTTCCAAGGCATTTTGTCGCGGGGTGGAGCAGTGGCAGCTCGTCAGGCTCATAACCTGAAGGTCGCCCGTTCGAGTCGGGCCCCCGCAACCATTTCCTCCCTCGTTATCATCTTTTCTATTATTTTTCTTAAGGTTATTACCTCAAACCCATTAGTCTGGGCATTTATATGTGTTTGTGTTTATGTTTTGCGATAATTTTGGTAGTATTCAGGGCGAGCATTCAGTCGATGTTTGTTTGTGGTTAGTTTACAGATACATGACTGAGAGGTTGATATAAGGAATTTTGGTTCTTTAAATGAAATGTAATAAGGGTGGCATAGCTCAGTTGGCAGAGCATAGGATTCATAAACCTAAGGTCGGTGGTTCGATCCCACCTGCCACCAATGATCAGTTTGTACAGCTGAAGAGACTAAGCATTCACTCTAATGTTGTTGTATTGCATGGTGAGAAGCGAACGTCTTGTTTAATCTGGAAATAAAGATACTTGCATGGAATCACTAACAAAAAATAATAAAGATATGTCAGTAAAAAAAGGATCAGAACCTGAGTCAGATTCTGTTACTAATCAATCTGATCAGAACGTACCATCAAATGATGAAAAATCCCCAGGTACCCCACCAATAATCATCCGAAGAGTAAAAAAAGATGGAAATTTTGGTGGAGCTATTGTATCCGCGCTTATTATTGTAGTTATGCTTATTAGCGGCTATCTCTATATGCGTTCCGGAAGCACCTTAGAAGAAGAGGTAAGTATGACGCAGGTCGTAGAGGAGATCCGTGATCAAAATGTCGAAAAAGTAACCGTTCGAGAAAACAGGGTAATTCTGGATCTGAAGGATAAACGTGAGGATAGTGAGATCATTTATGCATATCTTCAGGGAACAACTGATTTTTTTGAGTTTTTGCAAGGGGAGGGTATTACATTATCAGAGCTTGATATTGATGTCGCGGTTGAGCCGGTTACGAGGGTCAATTGGATTGATATCATTTCACTTCTTTTTATGGTCTTGCTGGGAGTTGGTGTGTTTTTGTTCGTTCGAAACATGCAAAGTTCCGGTGGCAAACTGATGGATTTCGGTCAGTCACGAGCGAGACTTCTCTTTGGCAAAAAGACAAACGTGGGATTTGGTGATGTTGCAGGTATTAAAGAATCAAAAGAAGAGCTTCAGGAGATCGTTATGTTCTTGAAAAATCCTCGCCAATTTACGAAACTGGGCGCCAGAATTCCGAAAGGGGTATTGCTCGTCGGTCCTCCTGGTTCAGGTAAGACTCTCCTTGCACGAGCAGTCGCAGGTGAGGCGGGAGTGCCGTTTTTTCATACTTCGGGATCCGAGTTTGAAGAAATGCTTGTTGGAGCAGGAGCTTCGAGGGTGAGGGATTTGTTTCAAAAAGCTCGGAAAGCAGCTCCTTGTATCATATTTATTGACGAGATTGATGCTGTCGCAAAGAAACGCGGAACAACCGTGCATAGCGGTAATACCGAGCAGACGCTTAATCAGATTTTAGTAGAAATGGACGGATTGGAACCAAGAACAAATGTAATTGTTATCGCAGCGACAAACCGCCCTGACGTTTTAGATCCGGCTATTCTTCGCCCGGGGAGATTTGATCGGCATATTGCGCTTACTTTGCCTGATGCTTCTGAACGCGAAGCAATATTGAAAATCCACGCACGAAATAAAAAAATTGCCGAAGATGTAAATCTTTCAAATATTGCACGACGAACCATTGGTTTCTCTGGGGCAGATCTTGAAAATGCACTGAATGAAGCTGCAATAATGGCTGCAAAGAAAGATCAGAAGTCGATTACCGAAAAGGATATCCAGGAGGCATCCTTAAAGGTTAAATATGGACCAGAACGCAGAAGTAAAAAACGTGAAGAAGACGATATTAGAATGGCAGCCTATCATGAAGCGGGTCATGCACTGGTGGCAAAGTTCATGCCTCATGCTGATCCTGTATATGGGGTAAGTATTGTCTCACGAGGTATGTCTGGCGGATTGACAATGTTCCTACCTGAAAAGGATCGGGAGAGTATGACGAAACGACAGATGTTTGCTCGGATCGCTGTTTCCGCGGGAGGTA
>CAZDUZ010000015.1:0-19581 GCA_964508755.1 uncultured Candidatus Saccharibacteria bacterium
CACCGCTCGAATGGCTCGTCCATACGCTCTATGGTAAGATAACGGGGAAAACATACCGGGAGTATTTGGTGAAGCAGAGCGGGGCGACTAACGTGGCCACAGATGGCACACAGGGGTGATCAGGGGACAGATTGTAACTTTTAGTATATTTTCATGAAGATTACCGAATACGGATGGAAGCGGTTTAAGACACGGTTTCCTATGTGGATCAAACAGGCGCTCACGATTATCAGGCGTGATGGAATTATTGCACTGATCGTGAAATCGACTCGTAAGGTCTCCCGTGTTATCAAGTACAGCTCCGATCCTCACGCGCTTAACCGGGTGCTCTATGGCGACTGGATAAAAAACGTTGAGTCGCACTATCTCAATGATGGGTACCAACGCCGGATTCTCCACAAGATCAAGAAAAAGACGAAGTTCAGCATTATCTTCCCCACATGGAACAAATCAGATGAAATGATCTCTGCGGCAATCGATTCGGTGCTTGCTCAGACGTATGACAACTGGGAACTGTGCATTTCCGAAGGCTCTACCGAGCATCAAGAGCAGACCCGTATACTGCTCGAGTCCTATGTAAAAAAGCATCCGGACAAGATAAAACTGACATTTTTGAAGGATGTGCTGGACACGGTCCCCCCCGTCAATATCGTCGAAAATACGAATAATGCTATTGAGATGGCAACCGGTGAGTTTTGCGTATTTATGGACTGCGACGACACGCTCTCTGAAAACTGCCTGCTTGAACTAGCCCGGGCGATCGAACAGAACCCGAAGGTGGAGTTTCTCTACAGCGATTTTGACAAGATCGACGAAGACGACAACCGGTTCGATCCGGCGTTCTGGCCTGACTGGTCGCCGCACACGCTGTTGTCGTCCATGTATACGACCCATGTGAGCTGTTACCGGAGGGATATGTTGGATCAGCTTGGCGGCATCAGGGATGGCACGGAGGGAGCGCAGGACTGGGATTTGGTCCTTCGTTTAAGAGAGCGGGTTGACCGTACACAGGTGGTGCACATCCCCAAAATCCTCTATCACTGGCGGGTCTACGCAGGCTCGACCTCAATGCCAAATAGTGGTGCCAAAGATTGGGCATACGAATCGCAGAAGAACGTGCTTCAAGATTGGATACAGCGCAATAACGAAAAGGCTCTAGTGGAAGAGGGCATTGACCGTATCAATCAGCGGGTGAAATTCGAGATTGCAGGAAAGGCTCATGGAAAACCCCGTGTCGCTATCATAATTCCTTTCCGGGACAACGTGACCTATCTGAAGCGCTGTGTGAGAAGTATTATCAAGAAAACTGTCTACGACAATTACGAGCTTCTGCTTGTGGACAATCAGTCGAAAGAGCCGGCAACACTGAACTATCTGGAGCGGCTTAAGGAGCAGGTGGAACACACAGGGAAATCGTCGAAGGGTGAGGAGATTGGTAGCGAGAAAACCAGGAATCAGACAATCCGTATTCTCTCCTACGATCATCCCTACCATTTCGGCCGCCTCAACAACTGGGCCGCCAGACAGACCGATGCGGACCATGTGTTGTTTCTTAACAACGACACAAAAGTCCTGACCGACGAGTGGCTGACCGCGATGCTTGAATACTCACAACGGAAGGAAATTGCCTGTGTCGGGGCGAAGCTATTGTATCCAGACAATCGTGTTCAGCATGCCGGCGTGATCCTCGGGCTGGGGGGAGCAGCGGCACACTCGCACCGGATGGTCCCCAACAGCTCCCCCGGCTACAACGGCTGGTTGGTGAGTGTGCGAAACGTGCTTGCAGTCACCGCCGCGTGCATGATGATCAAGCGGGATTTGTTTTTTGAACTTGACGGCTTCGACGAGCAATTTGATCCCGGGTATCAGGACGTGGACTTCGGTGTGCGTGCATATGAAGCAGGATATTGGAATGTCTATACTCCGTATGCAGAGCTCACGCACTACGAGTCAGTGACCCGGATGAACAAGCGGAACCGTGAGGTATTGGCAAAAGATGAAGAAATGGCCTCACTTCTACGTAAACGCTGGCCGCAGTACACCGACTTAGATTTTTCGGGCGATCCGTTCTATAATCCAAATCTATCAAACAGCCACGAAGACTTCCGGGTGAAAACCGCTTGGTACCCAGACTGGTGGGGAAAGAGGGTTGGGTTGGTGGAGTGAGGGGATGGTTAAAATTAAGCGATTGATAGACTTTCGCCCAATGAGTAGACAAAGTAAACCAAACGTTCAAAAAGGCCTAGTGAGTGTCATTGTGACGTGCTACAACCTCGGGGAGTACCTTGGCGAAGCATTGGAGTCGCTGAAGATTCAAACATATTCTCCAATAGAAGTGATTGTGGTTGACGATGGTTCGACTGAGTCGAAGACCAAGGAAACGATTAAGAAGCTGCAGGAGAAGTACAAAGATTTCAAATTCTATAGTATTTCAAATAGGGGGGTGGGAGGGGCGAGGAATTTTGGAATAATAAAATCTCGGGGAGAATATGTTTGTGTTCTCGATGCAGATGATATTTTCAAACCAAAGTATATTGAAAAGTGCGTGGAGTTTCTGGAATCAAATGCGAAGCACACCATTGTAACAACCTATGCAAAAACATTTGGGAAAGAAGAGATTAATTGGAAAACCGAAGGGTACAATAAAGCAAAGCTATGTACAATTAATCTCCTGCATGTGTCATCCTTGTTTAGAAGGAAGGTATTTGATGCTATCGGCGGATATTGCAGAACTTTATCCGGGTATCAGGATTGGGACTATTGGCTAGGTGCTGTTGAGAGAGGATTCTCCTGGGGTCTTGTTTCTGAACAGTTATTTCACTATCGGATAAGAGAGCAATCAATGCTTTCAGGATCAAGGAAAAACGATGCATTATTATTTTCGCTTTTATGCAGAAGGCACATGAAAATATACAGGGATTGTTTTGTTGAAATTATTATGATGCAGAGGAAGGACAACCGTCATTTGGTTACGTTTGGAAATGATATGGAGGCAAGGTATGAACAGTGTCGCGTCGAACTTCAAGATGCAATTAAGAGTAAAGATGACTGTACAAGGAGATTAGATCAGATGGCTCAGGTTCTAAAAGATACAGAAGCGGAGAGAGGTAGTTATCTGAAAGAAAATAACCGCCTGAAATACCAGAGTGCTCAGTACATTAAGGAACGTAACGCCCTTCAATCGGAATTGAATACTCTCAATAATTCCCGATATCTTCGCCTAAGAGGTCTTCTGCTCAGTACTCGGACTTTTTCTGGAATGGTCCGTCTCCCCAAAAAAGTTCTGATGATACTATTTCAGAAGGCACAATAATTAGGGTAGTCTCCTTCGGGATGTATAACCTTTGAGTGGTGATACCATTCCCGATTTTCCCACGTAAAATGGTTCATGAGCAATTTGGAACAGAGGCAGATCGGACCAATTGTCTGAGTAAACGTAGAGGTGGTGTTTCAAGAGATCCGGTAAGAGCCGTTCTAGGCGTTTCACTTTTTCTTCTCCCGAACAATTCTTCCCGTGAAGTTTGCCGGAGAATTGTCCATCACAAAAAGCCAGCTTTGTCGCAATGATATGGTGGAACCCCTCGTTTTCTGCCCATGGCCGTATCCACTCGTCAATGGAGGCAGATGCAATCAGTAAATGGTGGTTATGTTGTTTGTGCCATTGGATTCTGTCATAAACAGAATGATTAAGAATCTGAGGAATTCTATTACGAGAGTACTCGGTCATAATATCTGACAGGTGTTGAGAAGTGGATCCTTTGTAAAAGCGGGAAAGAAGTCGCTCTTTCGCGTGATGTCCCGATATTTTTCCCAGTTTGAAGGATACAAGTGATGGTGTTTCCACAGCGATTTTGAACAAGTAGTTGGAAAAACGAGTTGAATACCTGAGGAAATCAAAGAGTGTGTCCTTTGAAACAATAGTATTGTCAAAATCGAATACCGCGAGATGAGCCATTAGTGGGTCGTGATAAATATATCATCTATGTGAGTATAGAGAAGAATACAACTGAAGAGCAAGGCCAAGGTTCCTATGATTTTTATTTCCTTAGACCAGGGGTTGTTTTTTATTGGGAGCTTTTCTACAATGACGAGAGCAACAGTATCGTGACGATCTTTTTTTGAAAAATTTATCAGAAATTGACTAATAGATGACAGGGCAATTCCTCTTTGATGTGCTTTTTGCGATAACTCTGACAGTTTCCATCTTCCTTGTGTGGAGTATCGTGTTGCGTAAGAAAGGAGACATGAGCTATCTCGAGAGCCTTGCTGGAGGTTTTGTTCTGCTTGTTTCCCAGATCATTCTGACAGAACTGTTTCTCGGGCTTGTGATCAGAAGACTTTATCCTCTTGAACTTGTTGTTATCAATTTGGCAGTTATTATTTGTGTTATCCGTTTTTTCAGAATATCGAGTGTAGATTTCAAAATATGGTTTGCTGACATATGTCGAGTTGTCTCTTTGACAAAAGGTGAGCTCTTTTCGAAGAAAGGCGTTCTTTCGCTCATTATTTTTTTGCTTGGTAGCGTGGCAGTTGTGAATTCACTCACATTGATTGCACTATATCCTCCGACAGCAGAAGACGACTATCATTACCATTTGAGTTTTGTCGAAGATATTATTCAAACCGGAGAGATCCGAGACTTTCCTGCCACTCATTCGTACACGACAAGCTATCCGCATAACAAAGAGCTTGTAGACCTTTGGACCGTGATTTTCGTCCGTGATGATACGTTTGTTGAGATTACGAGTTTAGTCATTCTTGCGTGGGTCGGACTCGTGATTTATTTGCAAAGCAGACGGTTTGGTGCTGAGCGGAGGTGGGCAATGGTAGCGGCAATTCTTCCACTCTTTATTCCGGTTATCATTCTTCTTGTTAAAACAACAAAAGTAGATATTTTTTGGTCTTCCCTATACCTTTGTGCAATATACTTTCTCCTGCGAATTGATCTACGTAGAGACAGTATGGGCCGTATTACCGCATCTTTTCTGGTCTGTTCTCTCGTTCTGGGAATTATTCTTGGGTCAAAATCATCAGGACTTGTCGTTATAGCATCCTTTCTTTTCACGGCCGGGGTATTTTGGGGGAGTCAATTGATCAAAAGCCGTTCTCGGGTTAAGTGGAGTCATTTTGTAAAACCTCTTGTCTTATTTGCTGTGATGTTATTGGTAACATCGGGTCTGTTTGGTCTTTTTTGGTATATCCGTAGCTGGGTTGTATGGGGAAATCCTTTATATCCACTATCTGTTAGTTTTCTCGGGATTTCATTCCCGGGAGAATGGAGCGATCTATCTCTCATAGGATACTCCCCTGATTTTCCCGAGCAAGCACTTCTCCCCCGCTTACTAAATGTCTGGAAAGAAAAAGAGGCTTGGTACGGTACATTTTATCTGGCTGACAGCAAGAACAGCGGGTTCGGTCCACTATGGTACATTATTCTGTTTCCGTCAGTTTTATTTTCATGTGTATATGCCCTGTTAAAAAAGAACATGACATACTTGTTCTTTCTTTTGGGTTTTTTGGTGCTATTCCTTTGTATGCCAGGCAATGTCTTACCCAACTATACGATATTCTTAATATTTGTCGGATCTATTGCCTTTTCTATTCTTAAGTCCCAAATTGTATCAAAATGGCTTAGTAAGGCGGTGATCTCACTTTTGCTCATCTGTTTGTGTGCCGGAAGCTTGCTCTTAACTCTAGATGGTGTCTATTTTCCTGTTGAGCAAACATTGGCACGATTTGGTCGAGACAGTGATGCGCATGAAATGTTGTCGTTACGGTTTCAAGAGTCAAATACCCTAATTAATCGAACGATGAAGGACGGGGGAGTTGTCATTGTAGGAAATCGTGTGTGGTTTCCCTATGCGCTTGTAGCGAGAGGTTATACGAATGATGTTAATAGAGTTCCTTTTCTGGACGAGCAGCAGTGGATCGCGGAGGTCGAAATGGTCAGTCCGCACTATGTGATGGTTTTGAAGGGAAATTCTGAGTATGATGCAGTAAGAAATAATCCGGAACTATTCGAGCTGATTATAGCTGAGCAAGATGGAATTCATGAGCTATATGCTTACCTAAAGAATGAGTATATTTCCTCGTACTCCGAACGGGAGGTCTTCCGTGAGGTATATGTGGCGGATGAGCAAGCCAGCGTATCTCTTGAGGAAATTCAGGTAAGAGAGTATCTGGGAGTCTTTCTAATCGATGTGGACTATTCTTCCCGACAGGGTCTGGGAGAGGAGCTCGTGAATATCTCAATCGTCAGAGAAGGAGAATCGAATACCTTATCATGTGTGCCGCGACTGGTACAGGATGATTCTGTCAGTTGTAGAGCGAATATTCCTCAAACGGTTTCGGGCGAGGTGTTAATAAATCTTAGACTGTATCATGTAGATGTCGGTTCATACGAGTTTCAGGAGTATCGAGTCATGATTGACTAATGAAGTATTGTGAGGTGTAATCGTTATATGAAAAGGGTAAATGAAAGGATTCGCGAGCAATTACTAGAGGTCCTCTTTGTTGTCGTTATTCTTCTTTTGACAGTGGATTACTTCTGGCTTAGCATGACTCCAGACAAAGCAAATTTTTTAACCTCGACACTGGAAACGCTCAGGGAGAATCTATACTCATTGTTTCGCTAATAATCACACTTATTAGATCAGGAAAGAATTCGAGAATACTTGCGTTCGAATTGTTTAATGTCAAATCTGTTCACGATCTCTTTTCGGGCGTTCTTTTCGATTGATCTTCTAAGCCGACTATTTTCAGCAATCTCAATAATGACGGCGGTCATCTTCTCTGCGGTGTTATTGTCGTAGGGAACAAGGAATCCATCTGTTTTATCATGAACAACCTCGGGAATACCGCCCACTCTTGTTGAAACGACCGGAAGTCCTACGGCCATCGCTTCTAGGATTACATAAGGAAACCCCTCCATCTCAGAACAGAGGATGAGGGTATCAGATTCGCTGTAGAGTTTAACGGGATTACTCACGTTACCTGTAAAAAAGACATGATTCTCTAGATTTAAGTTGCAGACTTTTCGTTCCAGATCAGTTCGAAGATCACCGTCTCCTGCGATAAGGAATGAAAAATTCCGTTTCTTTTTTTTGTTAATAATGAAGTCGGCAATATCGATCACCGTCTCCGGATGCTTCTCGTATGAAAGTCTTCCGACATATGTGCAAACGAAATTTCGGGAAGGAATATCGAATGTCCTTCGGAATGTTTTTCCTGCGGGAGAGAGCTTTTTGTATTTTTTTGTATCAACGGCATTATGAATAACAGTAATCTTATTTTTATCAATCTGATATGTCTTTGTAAGGAATTCCTTTAGATAGCGAGTCACTGTTATTCGTCTGTCGATGTATTTATCAAAAGGGGCTGAATAATGTGGAAATCCGCCCTGCTCCTTCGCTCCTCCTTGGGAATGAAGGAGATCGATGACATTGATTTTTGGATATTTCTGTCGGATAAGAGGGAGGACGTCATAGCCAAGTCCTGAGTTTGAAACAAATACTGTTTGGATTTGAGCCTCGGAAATATATCGTAGAATATATCGATATCGATCTAGGTGGTCATTGATTTCCTCCAAATGTATTATACGATCAGCGTATTTGGAAAAACGGTCCTTCCAAAGATGGTCGGTCATGACGGTAGTCATAAGATGAATATTGAAGTGACTCTTCTTTAGACCCTTCAAAATATCAAGATTAACTTTGTCGCCTCCGCCAACGGTCATCCAGGGAACGATAAACAAAACTGCTTTGTTGTTTGGGTTCCTTGATTTTCTGATGTCTCTCCAGTGGATTTCGGTTTTTAGTTTTTTCTTAATTTTTTTCCAAAGGTTTCTCCCGAATGTGGGACAGATCTTGTATAGAACTTTTTTAATGAGGAACAAAAGTCCTTGTTGTTTGTAGTATGATTTCGCTCTCGAGATAATCGATTTCAGTCCAGTTGTATTTGAATCCTCGGGGCACGTGGGGGGACAAAGATCTTCCTGAATTCTTTCAATCCATTGATTATCCTCGATGACTTTGAAGATGTCCTCGTATAGAGGCTTTTTGAACTGTAGTTCAGAGAATGTCTTGTAGAGGTTATTTGCCTGAAAGAAGAATGAAAGTGCTTCGTGATAAAGTGAGTAACATCTATCGGAGTTTGGAATATCATGAGAAAAGTCATTGATTATCTTGTCATACACAAGAGCAAGCTCTGCCCTCATTCTTGCGCTATGCACAAGAGAATCGTTCTTCCCGTGATATCTATAATAGAGAAGCGGTTGATCGATTCGTGTGATTCGGGTTTTTGCTAACATTTTGTACCACAAATCATAATCATAGGCCGTGATCAATCGAGTGTCATACAGTCCGAATTTGTCAAAAAGGGACCGGCGCAATGCGATTGCTGATTTGCAGAGGTAATTGCCTCTGAGAAAGTGGATCTTCCGGTCTTTTCCGAAAATTTGCTTCTCATCAAAGTTGTTAAACCATTCATCTGTGAATGAGTGGGGTACAAATCTTCCGTTTGCATCGATTGTTTTAACTTTAGTGGTCACGATATCAAAACCCTTGTTAAGCATTTCTACCTGACGTGCCAGTTTCTCCGGGTGATAGACATCATCGCAATCCAAAAAACAGATATATTTACTTCTGCTAAGCCGGATTCCTCTATTCATTGTGAATGATACGCCATGGTTTTTTTGAAAATAAATCCTAATCCGGGGATCTTTTAAACGAGAAAGAACTTGTCTTGTAGTGTCTGACGAGCCGTCATCAATAATGATGAGCTCAAAGTCGGTAAAGGTTTGAGACAGAATTGAATCTATGGCTTCGGTTATATAATGAGCATAGTTGTACGAAGGCATGATTACACTAATCGCGGGGGTTCTCTTTTTCATGATCGTAGGAGTCTCTTTTTAATGAATTGCGTAATAGCCTTTTTTTCCGGTGGTTGTACAAATGTCCAGGTTCCTTCGATGGAGCCGAATACAAAGATTAATTTGTGAATTTGGAAATAACGGACGAGTCCTGTTTGCAATCGCTGTTCATGGTATCTATCCTTCAAGTAGGTTTTCTCTCTGACAAGAAAGGTTTCCGGCTTGAATGTGTAGTGATAGTGAATACATACCGCCTTTGATGCAGTTCCCACCTTGAATCCGGCTTTCTTTATCCGGAGACATACCTCGTTGTCTTCGTAGCTGCCATCCATTTTGTTATCAATAGGGAACTTGAAGTATAAATCTCTTTTCCATAAGGTTGCACCTCCTGGAACCCAGTCACAGATCTGACCTTCACCGGTCGTCGAGGGATCCATGTAGTGCTTGTCATTGTCTATTAAACCATGAAAAATATATCCATTCTCTATGTTGAAAAATCCTCCGGTGAATTGTATCCGCTTATTTGGAAAGAGAACTTTGGCGCATACCGCTACTAGTTTGTTGTCGGATTCAAGCCGTGTGAGCAGGTGTTCCATATAGTTTGGCATAACACGCATATCATTATCTATGAACATGAGATAATTCCCATGTGCATGCTGGGCCGCCTTATATTTTCCTTTTGCTGCGCCAAGATTCTTTTTTTCCTCCAGATATACCACGTTGTTGTACTTGGAGAGTTCTTTTTTTAATTTTTTGACGGTGTCGGCTGTTGACCCGTTATCGAGCACAACGAGTTCAAACGGAAGTTTCGTATTGCGATAGAGATATTTCAGAGCGTTCCGTGTATCTTCGAAACGATTGAAAGAGAGAAGTATTACGGAGAGGTTTCGTTCACGGGGTTTGAGATGCGGTTTCGGGCGGAAACTGCATCGAGTTTGGACAACGAACGCGTTGTACTCATATTGAAGCTGTTTTATTCGTGCTGACAGAGAGGTCCGAATGATCGTGAATGCGCTATTCACTGTCTTAAGAAAACTCATACTACCCCTAACCACCAAAGTAATTTTGTCATGAATTCTGATACGGGATTCTTGTTGGTATGCGCGACCTTACGTGAACAACAACCATTCTTCGTTGCATTGTACCGTTTTTGTTTTTGAAAATAAACATTCACTTTTTCTCTCCTGCGAGGAGTTCAAGATACTGATAGATGATCTTTTCTGCACTAAATCGGTTCTTGATTAACGGAATATTGCCCTTATAATCAGATCTATTAAGTAGGACTTTGATAATTTTATCAAACAGATCCTTCGGATTATTAACCTTTGCTAAGAGTCCCATTCCTGTTTCAGAGATTGGAATCCTGACACCCGGTAACTCTGTTGCGACAACCGGCACACCATGTAGCATTGCTTCGATCTGGACAAGACCAAACGCCTCTGTGGAGTTTGTACTGGCAACTACGAGAAGATCGATATTTTTGTAGAAGTAGGTAACTTGCTTATCGCTCAGTTGCCCCAATATACAGACAGACTCTTTGTTCCGCTCTAGGGACCTCGAAATTTTGTTCCAGTATTCTTCTTCGCCGACTGCATGTGTTTCTCCCGCTATGAAAAGGATTAGACCCGGAAATTTTGCTCTAAGATTGGGAAGTATATCCAATACAATGTGGATTCCCTTTTCTGAAGCGATTCGAGTTAGCATTCCGACAAACGGGCCGGAGTTTTTCTTTTGTGTTTTCTTCATCTCACTGATAACGCTTGATTGAGAGCCGACCTCAATAATCGGATAGATAGGTGTTACTCGATGCAAAAAGTACTTGAGGACTCTGGAGTTTTTTGCGAAATCTCGGGTGAGCGTTGTGATTTCCGAACTGAGAAAAAGAACTGCGAAATGAATCAGATCGATAATGTGACCGAGTATTGCTCCCACGAGAAAGCTTGGAAGAATTAAGTCGCAAACATATGTGCTGACAATTCTTTTCCGTAGAAGTTTTCCAAGGACAGCTACCGGTAGAGACTCTATTGAGGGTAAATTGAGATGAATGGCATCCGCACCTCGAATCAGTGGTAGTGCATAGAATAATAACTGGGGTGCCAACATGCCCTTATTCAGTTTGAAAAGAATGGGTGAGCGAATCACCTCAACCCCACAAATCTTCTCCCGGGTTGGAAGTCCGGATTTATGTTTCAGGGTTAATACCTTGACTGAGTGGCCGTTCTTTACATATTCCTCTGCTATTTTCTTGAAATAGAGCGTTAAACCACTCGTGTGTGGGTGGTAGTAGGTTGTTTGCATGAAGATAGTCATATTCGTTTGGGGTATTTATTAATCAAGGTCAGCTTTCTGAAACTTTTTGTTTAGATGAGGAATGAGCATAGAATAAGCATTCCCCATAACAGCACACAAGAGATGATGACTTTGTTTTTAAAGAGGTAGATTGTCGGATCTTCTCGAATCTCTTTTCTGAAGAGGGAATAGAAGTAATATGCAAAGCCGGCAATAACAAACACCGTTGATATTTCGATAAGAATATTTTTTGTCGTTGAATAAAGAGCATAGAATAATATGGTACAGATTGAAGAAGTCTGAAGGATATATGTCAAAAATTCCGTTGTGTAGCTTTTCAAGACAGACCGGGAAATTCCTCCGTTAGTTGTGAGTTCGACGTATCTCTTACCTGTTCCGAGAAAAAGTGAGAGAAAAAAGAACGTGAGAAGGAGCCAAGAGGAAAGAGCAATATTAACTGCTACACCTCCGATCACTATCCGAATGACATAGAAGAATGCGAGGACAGCAATATCAATGATCGGAATATGTTTCAATCGCATTGAATACAGGACATTAAGCACTGCGTACAGGATAAAGAGCGCAAGAATTAAAGGGTTAATTATAGCTCCTGTCAGGAATGAGACCCCAAACAAAATAGAAGCAATCCCTATGGCATTTTTAACGGAAACTTTTCCTGAGGCTATCGGACGGTTCTTTTTGGTTGGATGCTTCTGATCAACTTTTTTGTCGATAATGTCATTGATTACGTAAACGGCGCTTGCGAGAAAAGAGAAGGAGAAGAAAACGAGAGTAAGGGTAATGACTTTTTCGATATCTGTGAATAGTCCTGCGAAAACGAGGGGAATAAAAATGTATCCATTCTTTACCCAATGGTGGATCCGTAAGAGTTTTATGAGAGTTACCATCAGTGATGAAGTATACAATAGCTTGATGGGCGGGGGTAGCTCAGTATTACACGGCTATTTCTATGTTGAGAAACACAGGAGGTTATTTTCAAAATATTTTTGAAAGCTAAATGATCTTGAGATAAGTAGATTAATCGTGAGTGTAACGTGTAACTATCTCCCGTGGTGTACCGATCTGGTACTCGTTATTGCCCATGAGATACATTACGCGGTCAGAGTATCTCCTGACCGATCTCATATCATGGGAGACGAAAACAATAGTTTTTTTCCCTTTAACAGAATCGAAGTATTTAAAACATTTCTTCTGAAATGATCCGTCGCCGACAGCTAGAACTTCGTCCAACAACAGGATGTCAGAATTCACTCGGATGGCGACCGAGAACGCTAATCGGACATGCATACCAGAAGAGAAATTCTTAATAGGAACCTCCTTGAAATCGGTTAGTTCGGCGAATTTCAGTACTTCATCGGTCTGATCAACAATCTCACTTCTAGATAAGCCGAGGAGAGTTCCGTTGAGGACGATATTCTCTCGTGCCGTTAGTTCAGGATGGAATCCTACCCCGAGTTCCAAAAATGGCACCATCTTTCCATCGATTATGATATCTCCTTTGTCCGGGGCATAAATTCCTGCAAGTATCTTTAACAGTGTCGACTTGCCTGTTCCATTCTTCCCAATAACACTGAAAAACTCACCTTTCGTGACGTTAAAGCTGATATTATCCAGCGCCGTGAACTCCCTGTATTCTTGTCTTTCGAAAGGATGTGTGAAATAGCTTTGAATAGTCATCTTTCGTGAGGTGGGAAGTCTGAATGTTTTACTCAAGTTTTTTACAATAATTGCACTGTTTTCGCTAGACATATCTAGTAGTACTCAGTTATTTTTTTAACACGGCTTTGAAAGAAAACGAGACCAACGATAAGTAAAAGGAGAGAGAACCCTATGGATGCAAAGACATATTTTGGCCGATCAATGGTTCCATACATAATTGCGGAACGTGCCGCTTGAATGAAAACGGCAACAGGATTGAGCAGAATTACTTTGTGGAACTGATCAGGAATAGCTTCGAGGGGGATAAAAACGGCGCTTGCATAAAACAATAATTGGAGGAGGAGTTCGGTGATGTGGGTTAAATCTCTAAGACGGATAAGTATAATGCTGGAAAAGAGGGAAATTGCAAAAATGAGTAGAAGCATGGCAAAGATTATGACAAAGAGATAGAGGGTCGACAGGGGGGTCAGGTTAATACCGACAACAGCCGCCACACCGGCAACGATCACAAGATTTACGACGAAGTTGATTACCGCCAGAGCTATTGAGCTAGATACAGCTATTAATTTGTTAAAGTTCACTTTTAGGATTAATTGACTTTTGTCCAAAAGGGAATTCATTCCTAAAATAATTCCCTCATTAAAAAAAGTAAAGAAGACCATTCCAATAAGAAGAAACAGTGCAAACTCGTTCGCTGTTAAGAGGGTTGTTCCTTTAACGATATTGACGAAAATGGCAAATAGGATAAGGAATATGAAAAAAGGCTTGAGAAGAACCCAGAGAAAACCCAGAAGTGATCCTTTGTACTTTATCTTGAAGTTTGTTCTAACAAGTTCTCCTAACAGATCCCAGGTGGGAGTCATAGATAGTCTTTGTCATCTTATGTTTGATGAAGTGTCTAACTGCATGATAGTACCATATTGGGATCATTCGGTGGAAGGTATTTAGTATTGCGGACGGTATCGGATAAACATGAGCCTTGAGGTCTGAGAGCTGGTTAGCTGGGGCGGTGTCATAGATGAGCCTCTATTAGGTAGCGGTATGCGATACCTCTTAGAATGGGCAAATTGCCGATCCAGTCTGTTACTTTGACTGCCGTTGTTGAAAATGAGAAAAAAGATCTTGGTAGCAATCCAACCCCTTCAATGTATACCTCTTTTGCCCCCGATTCAGAAAAGGCTTTCCGTAATTTCTCTATTGTGCATTCTGTTATTCCTTTTTCGATCTCCCAATTATAAAAATATCTGAGATAGATACTCCAGAAGGGATTTAATCCACCGGGTTCGCTGAAGAGGAGTGTTCCGCTCTGGTTCAGGTGCTTTTTCAGTGTTTGTATCGTTTCTGGAATATTGACATGATGCAACACATCGGCACCTACAATGGTTCGATATTTTTGTCCTTTAGGGATATCTGTGAATGTGGACAGTCTCTCTCCTAAGCCAAGATCGCGGCAGGTTTGGCCTAAGCTCTCAAGTGATTTTGTGCTTATATCGATAGCATGTACTTTGTATCCTTGTTGTAATAAGGGAATTGTTAACCGGCCTGACCCTGCGCCGAAATCGACAATAGGAATATCGTGTGGCTGAGTGATCTTGCTGAAAAGTCGTGATATTTCTGCAATAGTATGCTTCGGCGGATTAACAATGAGATCTGGGGTGTACTGATTACTGTTGGAGTCGAAATGTGTGGCCTGCTTCTTTCTTAGTGTTTCATCCACTCTCAATGAATGTAATAGTTTATCTCAGGTGGTCAATTGTGCATGTAGATGTGTAGACTTCGGACAGGTTTTGAATTACTATGGCTACTGTATCACAGTATCTATCCAAACGATAGTTTCAGAGATACAATACTATTGTTTTTTCTTCGAATACCGCTATGTTCAAATATATAGTCGAGTCACTTTCATTAGATTTGCACCTTTTCCTAACTGCACCTATACGATTTCCTCAAAAACTGGAATTGCTTTTCAAAAAGTATGTGTACTTAGTACTTTTGTCGATGCGATTCGTCAAGGGTGAAAGTTGTGGTAGATTCTGGGGTGAAACGATCTATTTTCCAAACCGTTATGGTTTCCTATCGATCCAAAGAATTCTTGTTGATTGTGCATTCCTAAAAAAATATCTGCCAGGTTCGCTTTCCTATCTTGATGTCGGTGCGCACGCCGGGGAATTTTCTTTTTTTGCGAGGAAGTGTCTTGGATCAAGGGAGGTAGTCTCATTTGAGCCGGATGCAGATACATTTGATATATTAAAAAAGAATCATCAGGGTAGTCTGCACAATGTCGCTGTATCGAACGAAAATTCTAAGACCACTCTGTACCTATCTTCGGTGAGTAGTCAGTTAAACACTATAATTAAGCCCGATAATAAGAGGGCGGTTGAATATCAAAAATCCAAAGAAGTCTCGTGTGCTCGGCTTGATGATTTTATTCCTGAACGCTATCACGGGCATAATTTCGATGTGCTTAAGATCGATGTTGAGGGGGCAGAATTTGAGGTGATTGCCGGAGGTCTTCAGGTTGCAAAGATGGCAGATTTTATTGTTTTGGAGATGAGTATTGAGAGAGGATCCAGTAAGCCGATGATCGATTTCTGTGCGTTTCTTCAAAAAGAATTACCTCGGCATGAGTTGATTGCCCTCAATTCATATTCTGTCGGTGAGAGATCGATTGACATGATACTGAGGAAAGTGTGAAGGACATTCTGACATCGATCGTTCCTTTGAAAGACTTTGATGGAATATCTTTTGTTGCTGGGATATTATATCAATCATGATCAACAACATCCTCACCTCCCTCCGCCTCCTTTCCCGCGATCCGTTCTACTTTCGGCTGTGGCGGAAGAACAAACAGATAATCGAACGAAATCCATTTCCCGAATTGACACAGAGAGTGAATGGTAGAAAGGTTCTTTTGATCGTGCTCCACAGCAACTGCCTTGAGACCATGACGGGTGTCGACAAGGAGACGTACGAGCTGATCAGATGGATCAGCAAAGGAAAGTATCGTGGAATGCCGATTGTGACGTACTACTATTCCGTTCCGAGAAAACAGTTCGGGCTACAGTTATTTGAAAATGGCTCACTGACGGCACACTGGGTGTTCTCTGATTCCTCCGGGGGTGAAGACACGCTCCGGAATATCTGTGAAAAAATCTGCATTGAGCTCGGCGTAGTGGAAAGTCTTCTCGGGCATCCGCTTTCGTATATGCGCATCCTGGCCGAAATGGAGATCCGTACCGTGCTTTTTATTCATGATTTTTATTATCTCTGTCCGTGCCAATATCTTCCCATTCCCGATAGAATGAGCAAAAAGACAGAAGCGTGCACGGACTTTACAAAACTTTCATTGAAAATGTGCGAAGGAACAGTAATTAGTCTTGACGAAAAATTTCTTCAAACTGACTTAAGGCCGCAGGTTCTTTCAGAGATGCCATTTCTTCAGCAAAATAAAGAATATTTTGACGTGGGAGATCAGGGAATATCTATCAATATCAGGAAGTGGCGCGATACGGCGCGTGAGATGCTTCTCGAGTATTCGGAATGCGTGGTTTTCTCGTCGGAATTAATGCGTGACACCTACAGTTCTGCGCTTAGTATTCGAAGTGACGAACGATTCATCGTATCATATCCAAATTTCCTTGGAAGGGATCTGCGGTTTTGAACATAGCATTTGTGGGTGTGTTTGAAAAACATAAGGGAAGCAGGATTTTTATCGAAACTGCAAATGCACTTGGTGCACAGTTCAAGTGGCATATATTTGGAGTCATACGGGATCCGAGATTGCTGGTTGACCTGCAGGTTCCGCTGGTTGCCGCACACAGCTACTATTGGTGGGATCTTCCGAGAGTGCTGAAAAAACACAAAATCGATCTTGTCCTTTTGTTAAGCCTTATTCCGGAGAGTTTCTCATTGACGTTTTTTGAATGTGTTGCCGCAGAAGTTCCCGTGATATCTTCCGATAACGGGTATCCACGGATAGCATATCCTGAATATCCGTTTTTTGTTGATCTTAAAAAGGGTTCTGAAGTGGTGATTGATAGTATTAATGAAATTGATCGAAAGTTATTGCTGCCGGAGCTGAAGGAAGAGCTTCGGGCATTTAAACGCAAGAACTTTGAGAGGATGCGTCGGAGTATCGAAAAAAAGTATAATTGCGTTGGTAGATTGCTTGACGAAATCGCCTCGTGATAGTTGTGGAGGTTAAATAGTTTTTTATTACAGTATGCCGTGAGAGATATTATTGAAAAATTGAAGCTAAACGGGCCGGAAACCGGAGGAAGAGATGCGGGTAAAACAGACCAAAATGATGCCGCCCGAATACACGAGATCACGTGTGACGAACTGCAAAATTTCCGGATTTCACCTTCGGGATATATTGATCTATATCGATCGTATCAGCAGGGGGGCTGTTTGCATGCGGCTCGCGCGATGCTGGGTCTCTTTCTCAGAGAGTCGTTCTTTGACGGTCCTGAGATCCATGATATTTTGAACCGGGAGCTGTTTGAATTGGATGACCAGGGCTCACTTGCTGAAAACATTGGACGTGTGAGATCTCTTATGAGCAGAAACTCGGGAAAGCCGCGGGTGACACTGTTTTCGCTCGTGTGGGTGCGCGGGGGAATGGAGCGGGTATTGTCACTCCTTTCCGGTTATCTTTCGAAAACCTATGATGTTGTGATCATCAGTGATTTTAATGATGGGCAGGGTTTTCCTCTTCCTTCCGGGGTGACGGCGGTGATGTTTCGATCTCATGGTGAGTATGCATCCCGTCTTGCGGATTTAATCGGTCTTATCGGGACGGATGTTTTTGTTGGCAACCCGAACCACATGATTGAGTTCCTTCCGGTCTATGAGAAATTGCATGAACAAAATATCAGAACAATCGCGAGCAATCATATGAACTATTTTTTACCCCTCCAACTGCGGTGGCTCTATCCGGTCTGGAAAAAACGCAGGGAAGTCTACCGAAAGATTAATTGTGCCGTCTGGCCGGTGAGAATTTCGACGTGTCTGCATAGCAACGCAATTGCTAAAAATGCAGTATGTATTCCCAATCCCGCAACCTTCGAACCTATTAGTCCCTCTGGAGAGAAAGAGCATAATACGAATGTTCTTGTTGTCGGTCGATTTGACGACACGGTGAAACGATTTGATAGAGTACTAACGGTGTTCAAACAGCTCAGTGAAATGAATACGGAGTGTACTCTGACCGTTGTCGGCCGGTTTGATCCGAATTGGCATATTCCGAATGAGAGCAGTGAATCGCTGGGTGAAATGATGGGTCGGCTCGAGATACCGAGAAACAGAATCACATTTGTTGGGGAAACGGATAACATACAGGAAAACTACCGGAATTCCTCGGTATTGCTCATGACATCGGAGAGCGAATGCTTCCCGATGGTCCTGCTTGAGGCCCGAGCTCATGGTGTTCCTCCTGTGGTCTTCGACTTTCCGGGGGTTGAGGACATTGTTACAGATGGGATAAATGGTATTGTGGTTCGGCAGGGGGATATCGATGACATGGCGGGGCAGGTTAACCGGGTACTGACAGATGAACCGTATTTCAGAAACCTATCGGAGAATGCAAGACGCGATATGGAGCGATTTTCAATAAATGTTGTCGGAAAAATGTGGAATGACCTGATACGGGACGTATTAACGGGGGATCATGAACGCTGTTTGTCACAGAAGAATTCAGAGAGAAATACGGATGATACTGATCCGCAGGAATGCGGTACTAGTAGCGTTAGAGCGTACGAGGAATCGATTGCTAAGCTACTGGCGGATTTCCGTGATTATCAGGAACGCGAACCGGCGAACGCTGAATTTTCTTTCCGAAAAACAAATGTGTACCGAGGACTTCGCCTTTTAAAAAGGACTTTGTTCAAGGTGGTCCGAAATGACCGTGAGAAATAGCCCTATCATGATGGGCTCAACGATCATCAGTTGATGGAGAGAGTAACCGGCCTCTTGAAAGAATGGCGGATCCTGCCGGTATCAGAAATTTTGGAATATGCATCTTCCTGCACCACATCCCGAAGTATATCCTTTTGTGGACGCTCTCGATCGGGTTTTCAGCAACGAACCGTTTCCACTTTGGGATGAACTCCGGGTGTCGTTTCATTAATACCGCAAGACCTTTTTTCTCACGCTCGCTCACCGGTGTATCAAGGCTGTCGAATGTGCCGTGTCCTTTGTGGTAAATGTAGGTTGTGTCGTCCAGGACGTTGCGCCAGCCGTGTTTCTGTGCCCGAAGTGCGAAGTCCGTTTCTTCGCCATATCCTTTTCCAAATTCCTTCTCATCGAAAAAACCGATATCCTTCAATGCCGTCCGTTTAATGAACATACAAAATCCCACAGCGGTCGGTATATCCGGGTACCGGTGACCGCTGACCCGTTCAACAAGCCTTGCAAATGAATCAATGGTGTATCCATCCGGAACCTCATTGATATGTCCGAATGCAGGCACGGAGCAGATGCTGTTGCCGTTGTTAGTTACTGGTGTGACCGTTGCGATGTTCGGGCCGGAATAGGCGGCGCGGCAGAGTTTCCCGACCCATCCTTTTGTAACGACGGTGTCCGTGTTCAACAGAATGACATCCCGGGTTTTACTCTTCCGCATCCCTTTATTAACGGTCCCAACGAATCCCAGATTTTTCTCGTTTTTCATGACGAGCGCAGTCCCGGGATACGACTCTGAAAATTGCTCGACGATAGAAGAGATCCGACCATCAGTGCTCGCA
>CAZDUZ010000016.1:0-19034 GCA_964508755.1 uncultured Candidatus Saccharibacteria bacterium
CTTAACCGTGCTTAATGGATTATCGGATGTGTTTCAAGAAAATAGATATTTTGTATTCAGAACACGTTCAATTTGTGTATGAGCTTGAGTCAAAATAGCAAGTCTTCTGTTCTTTTCCTGTTGGTCCTTTGCCATTATGAGGTTTTTCTCAAAGAACTCATTTCCTGAAGATGTTAGCGTAGACAGCTCCTTGATAGAAATTTCCTTTTTCTCTGAAAGAGCATGTATTGCTTTGAGGAAGTTCTTTTCAGATGGGTTTAACGAAGAGAGGGAGATTTTGGTATCTAGGGAATGATTACTCTTAATTGCAATATTATAAATCCGCTTTGTTAATTCGATAATTTCTTCAAGTGTCTTACTGTTTGTTTTTAGTGAACATTGCTGAAGAATATTCTTTTTAGTTACAAATGACGGACTGGTGTTAAAGAGCACTGCCTTAATCAAATTACGCTGATTGGGAAGTTTCTTGTACGTTCCTTCTGCAAGAAGTTGCTCGGCTCGCTGAAGAATAAACTCCTTTATAGCCGTCTGATCGGCACCTTGAACGGCACTTTCTGATGCATAGGAGATTAACTCGTCGAGAGATATTGGAAACTCCTTTTCCCACAGAATTTTGGTAATAGCAATTGCTGCACGTCGTAATCCATATGGATCTGAGTTGCCCTTGGGAACAGCGTTAATACTAAACATCCCAAACAGTGTGTCAATTTTATCTGCAAGTGCAAGAATTGCTCCAAGGTCTGAGGACGGTACACGATCCGTTGAACTTTTGGGCTGATAATGCTCTTCTATCGCTTTTGCTATGGAAGCATCAATTCCTTCATTTTCGGCGTATACTCTTCCCATAGAACCTTCAAGCGATGAAAATTCCACGACAAGTGCAGAAGCGAGGTCAGCTTTCGTGAGTAGTCCGGCTTGTTTTACTTTGTCTTTTCTGATTGTGCATTTAGCAGCAATTTTAAGAGCAATTTCAGTCAAACGATTTGCCTTATCTTGCATTGATCCGAGTTTTTCTTGGAAAGTGATTCGTGATGTTTTCTTGCGCATTTCATCGAGTGAGGTGGTCATGTCTTGTTCATAAAAGAAAACCGCATCCCTTAGCCTTGCATTAACAACCATTTCGTTTCCACGCGCTATGAGATCAGATGACTTGTCATAATTAGCAATTACAAGGAACAGATTGCTCATTTCTTTCCTGCTTTCGTTGTAAAGCGGGAAGTAACGTTGATGCTTCTGTAAAACGGTGGCAATGACTTTCGGCGGAAGAGAAAGAAATTGTTCGCTAAAGTGGCAGATTAACGGGTGGGGATATTCGATCAAGAAGGTGACTTCATCTATCAGATCATCACAGGTATAGGGACAGGATAGACTTTGAGCTGTCTCAAGGGTCTGAAGAATTTTTTGAATGAGAATTTTTCGCTTCCGTTGATCTGCGATGATTTTGTTTTGAGCAAGTATATCCTCATAGGCACCAGCATTGGGAATCACGAACTTTCTAGATTGATTGAACCGAGTGCCGTAGCTGATATTTTGACTGAGAAGGGAACCAATCTGAATCGGGAGAACTTTTTTCCCTTGCATACATAAAACCCATCTGATCGGACGAGAAAACTTCAAACCTGAAGTGTCCCAACGCATCGGTCGGTCAATAACAATACTTTTAATGACTTCTACTAAAAAACTCTGTATATCAGGTATAAACTGCGCCACTAAGTTTTTAGAAACAAATACGAATTTTTTGCCTGATTCCTCTTTTACGGTGAGTTTGTCTGGACTTACCTTGTGCGATGCTGCAAATTTTTCTCCTATTGTTGTCGGTTTACCATTTTCAAATGCAACATCGTATAACGGACCTTTTACCTCAATTGCTTTTTGTGTACTTTCGATATTATCTGCAAGTAGAGCAATTCTTCGCGGAGTAACGAATAGGCGGGGCCTTGTAAGAGTTAGGTTGTGTTTGACTGCTATAGCAGTCAGTACCGTCTCTGAAAGTTGAGAAATAATGGTTAAGCAATGTGCGGCGGGTAGTTCTTCGCACCCAAGTTCAAAGACAAATGGCTCTTTCATGGTTTCATAAGCGGGTAGTTTAACTTCTTTCGTTCTTCGGTGTAGAGTTTGGCAATTGCAGATGAAAGGTGAAGCATCTTTCGAAACGTATTTGCTCGTTCACTGACTCCGACTGCGCCTCTCGTATCTAAAATATTGAAACTATGTGACATTTTTAGAAGATTGTCATAGGCAGCCCGGTGATTTCCTACTTCAACCTGAGCTTGTGCTTCTTCGTGATAGAGATCGAAAAGTTGTTGATGTCTTGAAACATCAGCCGTTTCAATATTGAAAACGCTTTGCCAGTACTCCTGCCGTTCGAACATATCGCCATATCGTACTTTTTCATTCCACCAAATCTTCTTAAAATCGTCGACTCCCTGAATATACATTGCAATTCGTTCAGGTCCATAGGTTATTTCTACCGGAATTGGATCCAGATCGATTCCTCCTACTTGTTGGAAATAGGTGTACTGTGTGATTTCCATACCATCGAGCCATACTTCCCATCCAGTACCCCAGGCACCGATAGAGGGGGATTGCCAGTTATCTTCTACAAATCTGATGTCATGCTTCTTAGTATCAATGCCAATTGCATCAAGACTTCCCAGATAAAGCTCCATATTATTTGCTGGAGCAGGTTTAAGAATAACTTGAAATTGAAAATAATGTTGGAGTCGGTTAGGATTTTTACCGTATCTGCTGTCAGCTGGACGGCGCGAAGGCTCAACATAAGCCACATTCCACGGTTCTGGACCGAGTACTCTGAAATAGGTGTGAGGATTTGCGGTACCGGCTCCAACTTCTACACCATATGGTTCTCCAACGACACAACCCTGCTTTTCCCAATATTCTTCAAGACGGCGAAGTATTTGCTGAAAAGTAAGGAACTGTAATGTAGAAGAGGTTTGTTTGGCCATACGTGTAAAGAAGAGATTCGCGCTCATGATATATCGAAAATGTTATGTTGTCAAGAAAAAATGAGTTTGTCTGTGACGGTTTGTATCTCATTTATCAATTTGCTAGCGCTATTGAATGATATTCTTCTCCTCTCTCCCTCACTATGCTACTATCCACAGTAAGTTAGTTTTCATTCCTTTATTGTATGGCAATGCTTGAAACGATTAGAAAAGAGAGAATTGAAAAAGCTGATGAATTTCGAAGTAAGGGAGTAAATCCGTATCCTTCTGTTTCTGGTCGCACACATACTACCTCTGAGATTCTCACCTCATTTGAGAAGCTGAATGGACAAACAGTCACTGTTTCTGGACGCCTCATGTCATGGAGAGATTTTGGGAAACTTGCATTCGCAGTACTGAGAGACGGATCTGGACAACTCCAGCTGTATTTAAAAGAAATGAACCTTTCGGAAGTATGGAAAGACTTAAAACTCTATGATATTGGTGACTTTGTCGATGCTACCGGAACGGTAACCAAAACCAAAACTGGAGAAATATCGGTGGAGGTTAAAACTATGACAATTTTAACCAAATCTATCCGCCCACTCCCTGAGAAGTGGATGGGACTAAAGGATGAAGATGCTCGTTTCCGGCAACGCTATTTGGATTTCCTCGTTAATCCTACTGCGCGGGACCGAATAGAAAAACGAGCGAAACTTCTTCGATTTATTCGTGAATTTATGTGGAAAAAAGGGTTTATTGAAATTGAGAATCCATCCCTTGAAACGAATCCTGCAGGAGCTGAAGCTCGTCCATTTATCACTCATATCAATGCATATGACATGGATGTGTATTTGAGAATTTGTGCTGGTGAGCTGTGGCAGAAAATGTCCACCATTGGTGGATTCGAGAAGGTTTTTGAAGTTGCACGCGCCTACCGGAATGAAGGCGTTGATGCAGAGCATAATCCTGAGTTCACCATGATTGAATTCTATTGGGCATATGCCACACTAGAAGATAATATTGCGCTTCATCAGGAGTTGTTCTCAGGAATGGCTAAGGAAATCACGGGATCATACAAGTTTACCTACCGAGGTAAGGAGCTTGATCTTACTCCTCCGTTTCCTGTCGTACGCTATCCCGATTTATTTAAGGAACATACAGGTCTTGATCTTGAAACGTATGAACAGTTGGATGACCTCAAAAAAGCTGGTAAAGAATTAGGGGTTACTATCGAGGACGAAATGGGATGGTCTTCCACTATTGATCAGATATACAAAGAGAAAGTCAGGCCCAATGTATTCGGACCTGTTTTTCTTGTGGATTATCCATATGTGTTAACTCCTCTTGCGAAGAGAACTGAAAAAGACTCCCGGTATGTCCAAATGTCCCAGCTTCTTCTTGATTCGATGGAGATGTGCAGGATGTATGGAGAACTCAACGACCCGGTAGACCAAAAAGAACGGTTTAGTGAACAGACTGAAGCTCGAGAGGGTGGTGATGAGCAAACATGGACGGCAGACGATGCCTTTGTGGAAGCAATGGAATATGGTATGCCTCCTCAGACTGGATCTGGAATCGGAATAGACCGCTGGATAAAAGTACTTACTGATGCAGAGAGTCTTCGAGAGGTAATTGCATATCCGATTATGAAACCGGAAGTGCCGCAAGCGGTAGGTGAAAAAAAAGAATCTGAAACTAACGATCAACCTGAAAGCGGTAATCCAGACGATCTAGTGGTGGTAGGAAAAGTTGAAAAGATAGAAAAGCACCCTACAGCAGAAAAGTTATATATTGTAACCGTTGATACAGGAGAGCAGGAGAAGCGCATAATCGTATGCGGTTGTAATAACTACAACCTTGGTGATTTGGTGCCGGTGGCTTTACCGGGTGCGTCTGTGCACTCTCCTGAAGGAGGAAGTGTCCGAATCCGTAAAAGCAAAATTCGAGGGATACTCTCTGACGGAATGCTTTGTTCTCCTCTTGAAATAGGGGTAAGTGATGATCACACGTGTATTCATGTCTTGCCTTCAAATCTTAAAGATAGCGTAGGTCAGTCTCTCTCGAATGTGTCTTGGACGTAGTCATGATTCATGCTTAACTAGAGCTCAATTAAAGATAGTCTGAGGAACAATGAAAGACATACGTGACTTGCTTAAAAATCAACAAGCCCTTTTTGACACACACAAGTATGTTACCAGAGAGTACCAGGATTTCGGATATCGCCTTGCTCTTAAACTTGATGACCTTGAACATAAGGCTCTCTATATAAAACTTGCGAAGGAAGTACCGCGGGGACTGCTTGAGCAGGCACTTTCTTTTGCATCTGACTATCCAAATGTAAGGAAGAAAGGTAGAGTGTTTATGTGGAAGCTTAAAGAACTTCGGAGTGGGAAAAAAGAAGATGATTCCAATGAAAAAAAGAAGGATTAGGCTTGTTGTACAGGTAATCAGCAGTAAACTTCAGGAGTGGAGTACCTTACGTTTTCGTCTACTGATTTGGAGCATTTCCGGAATCGTTGAACCTATTGTGTGGTCTGTTCTCTGGTTAGCCGTTTCTCGGGAAGGTGGTGGAGGTATGAGGCTTGGTTCAGCAGAAATTCTTACCTACTATGCTTGCATTGCTATTGTATCCCGACTCGTTCAGTCATGGACCTATGATGACCTAAAAAGGGAAATTTTTGAAGGAACATATAGTAAGTATTTGCTATGGCCTTCAAGTATGGTTCTGTATCGATTTGCAATGGATCTTGGAAACAAATTGCTTAATCTTATGATAACTTTGCCTATTGGCGCTCTTTGGCTGTTGATTTTGTATCAAAACGACATGCTTCGATTGGATATTCAATGGCTGTTTCACGCATTATTCGCACTTGGCGGAGGGATTGTGCTGAAGTTTTCATTAGACGTTGCTATTGCTCATGTCGGGCTTTGGATATCTCGTTCAGATGGAATCGGGTTACTGTATAACTTTATTCTTCGGCTTTGTGGCGGAGTTGTAGTGCCGTTATTGTTGCTACCTGGCTCGATTCGAGAATTATTTAATGTGCTTCCCTTTCGATACGTTTTATCTTTTCCTGTAGAAATAATTACTGGTTCGCTCTCTCGATCTGAAATGATTTCTGGCTATGCAATTTTGTTTGTTTGGGTTTTTATTGTATTTTTTCTACTTGAGGTTCTCTTGCGAAAGGGTCTTCCTCGGTATGAAGCTACTGGTCTATGAAACTTCTAAGTATTTGGAAAACATTTATTGCATTTTCATTTCAAAATCTGATAGCGTACCGCACTGATTTTTTGTTTCGTGTTGGAGGAATGGTAATAAATGTACTATTTATGCTTGTCGTGCTTTATTTACCCTTCAGATACACTCAGTCCCTTGCAGGATGGAGTCAGGATGAAGTACTAATAGTGTTGGGGATGTATTATATAATGAACGGTTTGTCTTGGACTTTTTTCAAAGAGGGCATTTTTAAACTTGATCAGAAGATCAGAAACGGCTCTCTCGATTTTGCTCTTCTGAAGCCTGAAAACTCACAGTTTCTTATGACCTTTTTTGATGTGGATCTCACTCGGATTGCCGATGTGTTGGTAGGTCTTGTAATTATTGTTATACAGATAGTATCAAATGATGTTGCTCTATCTGTCAGTAGTCTTTTATTTACTTTAATTGCCATGCTTGCCGGCCTTATTGCCATTTACGCATTGTATCTTACCGTAAATATTCTTTCATTTTGGACGGGAGAAGCCTATCTCGGACATGTAGCTAACCCACTATTTACAATTGCGAAATATCCAACATCGGTGTGGGGAGAGCGCGTAGCATTACTTTTTTTCTGGGTGTTACCAGTGGCTCTTCTTTCAACGGTTCCTTCGGCTGTACTACTTGATAAAGTATCAACAAATGTTGTAGCAGCGGCAGTGGTAATAAGCATCGTCTGGATTGCCATCTCAGCGGTATGCTGGAAGATTGGAGTTACGAGATATACTCGTATTGCGGAGTAAAGAGTCGAGATGAAAAGGTTCGAAAAATGATGATGACCAATTGTAGAAGGAGAGTCTCTTTGCTACAATACCTCCATGGCATATGTGATTTCGCTATTCAGCTCATCATCACGATCATGACCCGCCCCCGGGGTTTATGCCGTTTCTCTTTTCCCAAGCAGATACGAGCTCCCGGAGGGAGATAGAACGGTACTGAGTATTATTCTCAGGGGGAAATGGTAATTTTATTAGGTCCGGCAATGTTAGATATTAAATATGTATCTGAACATCCTGAAGAAGTAAAAAAAGCTTTATTAAAGAGAATGCGGGAAGAAGAGTTGGGTCTTGAAAGAGTAATTCAAATGTACTCGGATTACAAAAAGAAGCTTCTAACTTTTGAGGAAAAACGATCCCTGCAGAAAAAGAAGAGTGAAGAAATTGCAAAAATGGAGAAGGGAAGCGAGGAGTTCAAATCGGTTATCGTTCAAATGAAGCAAATGGCTGAGGAGGTGGCAGCTGCCGAAGTTGAAGTAAATACGTTGAAAAAGGAGTTAGACGATGTGCTCTCCCGTCTTCCAAACATTCCTGACGAGGATGTCGTGGCGGGTGGAAAAGAAGCAAATGCAGTCATAAAGGAATGGGGCGAGGAAAAAGTATTCGAGTTTGAAATCAAAGACCATATAACGCTCGGTGAAAACCTTGGAATTCTTGATTTTGAAAGAGCTTCAAAGGTCGCGGGAACTCAATTCGCACTATTTATTGGCGATGGAGCACTTCTCGAGTGGGCTCTTGTAAATTTCTTCATTTCAACCCATGTAAAGGATGGGTATACCTGTATTCTTCCTCCGCATCTTCTTGCTGAACAATCTGCATATGTAGCAGGTCAACTTCCAAAGTTCAAAGATGATGTGTATTGGACACAGGATAGTCAGTGTCTACTTCCAACTGCTGAAACGGTGCTTGTAAATCTACATCGAGATGAAGTTCTTTCAGAGGAGGAATTACCCAAAAAATACTTCGCTTATACCCCTTGCTATCGAAGAGAGGCTGGTACGTATGGAAAGACAGATCGTGGTTTAATGCGTATGCACCAGTTTAATAAAGTCGAGATGTTCCAGTACACGGCTCAGGACAAATCGGATGAAGCGCTTGAAGAGCTTCTAGAAAAAGCAGAATCGCTTGCTCAAGCGTTAGGGGTAAGATACCGGCTTTCTAAGCTCGCTGCTGAGGACATGTCGTTTGGCATGGCAAAGACTATTGATATTGAGGTATGGCTTCCTTGGCAAAAATCATGGACAGAAATCGGATCGTTATCCAATGCAAGAGATTTCCAAGCACGTCGAGGAAATATGCGTTACAAGTCCAAGACTGGGGAAACAAAATTACTTCACACCCTCAACGCATCCGGTCTTGCAACGTCAAGGCTAATGGTCGCACTTCTTGAAACGTATCAAAACAAGGATGGGAGCATTACTGTACCCGAAGTATTACGAAAATTTGTAGGAAAAGATGTAATCGTCAAGCAGTCTTAGGGGTTACAGCTGGAACAGACTTGTTGGTACATTGAGTAAGAAATGACTTAATCTGGGTGAAGGCTTCTTGTGGGGTTTTCACCCAGACTGCCTCTTTATTTCGGCGGAACCACGTTAATTGTCGTTTCGCATACTGGTTCGTATGGATAATAATCAGCTGTTCGACTTCCTCGAGTGTTCGGTTTCCCATAAAATACTCATCAAATTCCTGATATCCGATTGTTTTCATACTCGAGTGACGTGTGCTGAGTCCTTTTTTTCTCAATTGAATATTCTCCTCAACAAGGCCGTTATTAAGCATTGCTTTCGTTCTCTGTTCGATTTTTTTAAGGATGCTATCTTTTCCTTGAAATAATACAAGGTAAAGGTAATCGTATTTCGGTTTTCTTTTACTTTGGGGTGCGGTATTGAAATCAATTTTTTCGATTCGGCGGATGAGTCTATGAGGATTCTTTCGGTCACTTTCATTTAATGAATTGAACTGTTCAGGGTCCTTCTTCAGTAATAGTGTTTGAAGTTCTAGTACTGTCATTTTTTGATACGAACTTCTAAGTAAGGATTGTTGTTCGTTGGTAAGTTCGTAGTTAAACACGACCGCGTCAATATAAAGACCTGTCCCGCCACAGAGTATTGGTAATTTTCCTTTCTCAAGCACTTCGTCTATCACATTGAATGCATCTTTTTGGTAATCCGCAAGTGAGTAGAGTTGTTTGGGATCGATGCAGTTATAGAGATGATGCGTAATCCCATCGACACAGTAACTATTCTCTGAGAACTCACTATCAAAATCTGGTTTAGCCGTACCGATTTTAATTTCTTTGTAGACTTGACGAGAATCGGCGTTTATAACTTCCCCGTTGTGTTTTTTTGCTATCTTAAGGGCTAGCGATGACTTTCCTGTAGCAGTTGGACCGGTCAGTACGATAAGTGGACGAGCAACAGCGTTCATTTAGAAAGAAATTTGAAGACGGCCTTTTGGCCAATGAACAGATACAGTGCTTCCCATAACAATCCTGCAGACAGAATAACGGCAGCAATTCTGAAAGAGGGAAGAATAATTCCTCCAAATAGAATCATAACCCCTGAAAGAACAACTGAAGCGATAACTCCTGGATAAACTTCCTGATTAAGGTATAGCTGCACACGGCTTATTTGGGACTTATTGTTTGCTTCGAATAGTGGCAGAGTAAACACAATGTGCACAACGCTAAATAGTACGGTAAGAAGAGATACAATTGTTCCTGCGGACTGAAGATCTTGAAGCAGGTAAACACCGGAAATACCCAGAACTGAAATAAGGAAGATAATCTGTGCAAGAAGATGGATCAATAGGGTACTCGCTGAGAGCTCCAGTTGATCTCTAAACAGTTTTCCTGAGTAAATAAAACGGTAGGAAAGATAGAACAGTATGAGTGAAAGTGATACGAGTACTGTAAAAAGTGGGGTTTCTCCTGATAGACTGCTTATTCTTCTCAGTGCAGGTAGGGCACCTGGAAAAAGGAGCAGTGCGAAAAGAGGTAAAGAAATAGAAAGAAAGAAAACTATTGCGGTGATACTATTTTTCTTCATAGATGTTTATAAATTCATAAAAAAATGTTGCAAGAGAACCAAATATTCCTGCAATTATTAAAAAGTGTCCGACCGAGGATATTGAAGGCTGAGAAACGAGCGTGAGCAGAATTCCAGCAATTGCTACAAAAATGTAGAATTGGAGATGCCATTTCACTTTGAAACTTAATGCTAACGTCGAAATGATGAGCATTGCTACGAAAAGTTCGAGAGTAAGCGGAAGAGCAGCGAGTTTTAGAATTGCAATAAATCCTGCCACCGTCATACCTGCAGCTACCGTTGCTACCAGTTTTTCCTTAAGAAGAACCCTTCTTAATAAAATGCTAACAGCAATTGTTGCAGAAAGGAGTATGTAGAGCTGTAACAGTGTTTGAGCAAAATCTCCTCCCTTCGTATCAATTGCGTCGGGTGTAAGTCCGAATGGAAGAGGATCTTCGAGCATTAAATAGGCAAGAACTCGTGCTTCCTGTTCTGTCATCGGTACTGCTATACTAGGATTTGGTGTTGTTGATGGAGGTAACATCCAGGCCTGATACATTTGTCCATCTATTGATAACCCAACACTTGAAATTGATTGTTCGGTCACAAAGGTGTTCCATTTTTCTTCTGATTGAGAATCCACGGATATATCAATATATGCGAACTGCTCTGCCTGAGATTTATATTCCGCATCCTTTAATTCAGAAAGTTTCAGAGGGCTTTCATTAAAATTTTCTCGGTCGTATGCAAGGAGGGGATCCTCCGCTTGCTTGTCAGGGTCTTTCGGGGAAAGTATTTCAATACTTCCCTGAGAAAGAAGCAATGCAATTGTTTGAAAGGATGTATCTGAAGGAAAACGAAGCATCAACTGATTATTTACGAGAGATATGTCGGCGTCAGAAATAGTGGAAGACGATATTCGGTTCCAGAGCTCACTGATTAATGCGTTCTTTTGTCCTGTAGTTAGCTTTAATTCGCCAATATCAATCGACACTTCCGTAGCGTCAGAAAAATCTAGACCAGGAGGAATATCATAAGAGCGAAAGCCTTCTGGATACCAGGACTGATGATCTATTCGAGGAAGAATAATTACCGCACAAATAATTGTATACGTGGTGGCAAGAACAACCTTAAGTAATTGTTTTGCTGACATATTGACAGGCAAACGGGGAATAGAGAATTTCATGACAAAAGACGGTTTTCGTCACCGATAAGGATAATTTTATGCTTTTCTAGAATATTTATGATAAAGGCATCTCTTTTTCTACGTCTAAATTCAAAATCCTCAATACTTAAGACGGTGTACCGTATTTCACGCCCTAACTCGTCTTCAGCCTCTTTGATAATGGCTGCCGTTGCTTTAAGGTTTACTTCGCCGACAATGAGCAAATCTACATCATACTGAGAGGGGTGGTGATCTTCGATGAATGCCGTCGTTATTACAGCAAACAATGGGCTTCCCAAGGAGTCTTTATTTCGAAGTATTGCGCCACCCAATCCGTATTCTTTATGGATAAGACCAAGTATTTCCGGGTATATTGAACATTTGTTATTCAGAGCATAATAAACTCTATTACCGCGACGGTCACTCGTGAGGACTGTTGCTGATTCTAAGTTTTGAAGTTCTCGGCGTACTGCGTTTATCTCTTCGTCAATTGCGCGAACGATTGCACGGATATGTAACTCGTCAACTTTCGAGAGGAAAAAGAGTTTTAGTAGTTTTGTTCTAACTTTAGATACAAAAAGCTTGTTGATCATAAAATGTACACGCTATGTTATTTCGGTAAAATTTCTACAGATCCAAGATCTGTGGGGACAGCTTCAACCCAGATTGTTCCTCTATTGAATACAATTTCTGCTCCATCTGAATCGTAATATCTTGTGCGTTTCCCTGTGCTCTCTTTTCTCCATGTTCCATAGATTGCCTGGCCATCTCGCAGGATTATAGCATCTCCGGTTCCGATTGTCGTGACAATCATATGTGCTTTTTCATCATAGGCTGAAACAACACTTAATCTTTGAATAATAATGTTTTTTGCTGTCACTGTGGTGTTTGTATTGGCATCGACATAGGGAGTGTCATTGTTGTAGCGCAGGTAACTATTTTGTTCAGGGTCATACCTCCAGGTGATGTTATACAATCCGCCGTTATTTAGTCTTTCGAAGAAAGCTATTGTTGCCTCGGTAGTATCTCCTCGTTCTTCAGGTGATGCGTCTGCCTTGAAAAGCCATGACTCAATTTCCTTTGGACTACCTGAATAACCATATACTCTTGCTTTTTCGTAGAGGAGACTTGTTGAGGAGTAGGCGTTATGCGGCGCGACTCGGTTAGAATTTCTCCAGAATGTCCCACCCCGATCGAGTGAACGGAAGGTCCCGTTTATCTTCTGTCGTGCCACATCAATGCGAGGGTCATCAGATAAAGCATAACCAATATGCATTACGACTGGATCAAATGGAGCAGTCCATTCTATGAAATAAACCCGGAGACTTCTGATTGGACCGATTTCTTTAACTGATTTACCCCAGAATACTGCAATCGTTCTGGTAATTCCTCCTTCAGCCAAAGTCTCGAACACAATATCGGCAGAGTTATAACCTGATTGAGGACGTGCCTGAACTTGGTTTTCAATAACTACCGCTAGAGGATATCTCGATTTAATTTCTGCAAATTCTTTCTCGGTAAACAGTTCGCCGTTAATTGGATTTGGGGTTGTGCGAGGTTCGCCGGGAACATCAAAGGGAATAGCGGACTGGTATTGATGTGTTTTAGATTTTTCTGCTGTTATAAATGGAGGAATTTTAATTGAACTGTCATCTCTCTCGTCAAATAGATAATTAAAAAAAACCAATATTCCAATAGCAATAATGAATGAACATACAAGAAGCGTTATGCCGGCTTTAGCGAAGAAGGGCATTTTTGAGAATTTCCCAAATACCATCCGGGGATATTTCAATATGTTAACAGAGGAAGATTTGGATTCTGGCTTCGTTAAAGGAGATACTTCTTGCTTTTCAGCTTGGTTTTCAATGTGCTTTCCAGTATCGCCCTTAATTGGAGTATTCTTTGAAGATGTTTCATCTGCATTAGAAATGTTATTTTTACTGTTTTCAATCACTTTGGAGTTAAGGTTGAGTGTTTTCATTTCTTTATAGCTTGATGTAAAGCTTCTTGTTCCTCTTCGGTGAGGGTGTGAGCAGAGGATCCGTTTACTATCTGCTTGGCGTAGTTTTTACAGAAATCTCTGCCATATAGACTTGTTAGAATAAATCCAGTGTTCGTTTCGTCGAGGAGAGCTATTGAAAAGCTCTGGTTTCCTCCGGTATCGTTAAACCCTTGGTAACGTACCACTGCAACTTTTCTAAAAAAAGTCTTCGTATCTGTTCTTATCTTTTCAAATTCAGAATGAATTACGGAAATATCTCGTTCAAGCAGTTTTTGTTCTTCTGAGAATTTTGAAACGAGCTCAACGAGGTCCTTGCCTTTAACACCTCTTGTTACTTTCTCAAATCTGTCAGTCAATTTTTTCAGTTGCATGTACAAAAAGAGAGATGCAGCAATGGAAATGAGTAAAGACGCAGCGACTGGTATAATCAACGGATCCATATTCTATATGCTACCACAAACATGCTTGCTTTTCATATAAAAACTTGGGGATGTCAAATGAATTACTCGGATACGGAGAAAATCCGGTATCTCTTGTTTTCAAATGGATTTCATGAAACTGCACGCATGGATACTGCCGACATCATAATCCTAAACACTTGTTCTGTACGTCAAAGGGCTGAAGATAAGGTGTTAGGATTAGGCCGGAAAATCACGAAACTAAAAGCGAGTAACCCTGCTCTGAAGGTGTTTTTGACTGGATGTATGTCGCAAAGAGTTCGAAGAATTGATGGGGAAGATTTATCTGATTCTAAATACTTACAAAAGTTACGGACGATTATGCCCTGGCTTGACGGAGTGGTTCCACCGGGAGATGTTCATTCCTTTGCGAACATGCTGAGCGGAATTACTAAGATTAATGAGATTGAGATTAAACAGTCCTATCTGTCTACCTTTTCTGCGTTTGTCCCCATTTCGTCCGGTTGTGACAACTTCTGTACCTATTGTATTGTCCCGTATTCTCGAGGGAGAGAGCGTCATCGCACGATTAGTGACATCATGTCAGACACAGAGGCTCTTGTAAAAAACAATTACCGGATGATTACACTCCTTGGACAAAACGTGAACAGTTGGAAAGGTGTTATTAATGGGGCTGCCTGTACCTTTCCCAACTTGCTTAAAGAAGTAGATTCTATTTCCGGAAAGTATTGGCTAACATTTCTTACCTCACACCCAAAAGATTTGTCTGACAGCCTAATTGCTGTGATGAAAGAAAGTGCTCATGTATGCAACTATCTAAATCTACCAGCGCAGAGCGGATCGGATGAGATATTACAGAGAATGAATCGAGGATATTCGCGAAAAAAGTATCTTCAGCTTGTTCAGATACTACGCAGTGCCATCCCAGATATTCGTTTGAGTACTGATATCATCGTTGGATTTCCTGGAGAAACAGAGGAACAGTTTATGGACACCTTTCGCTTACTCGAAGAGGTTCGTTTTGGGATGGCTTATATCTCAGAATATTCTCCAAGAGGGTATGGCGCTTCGGGAGTCATCGGGGACACCGTTTCTCAGCAGACAAAGAAACTGAGGAAAAAAACACTCGAAGATCTTCAGCGCACCATTATGAAACAAGAAAATGAAAGGCTCGTGGGGAAGAAAGTGGAAATGCTCATTACAGATGAAGGGAAAGGGATGACTCGGGATCTCCGTGAGATAGTGTTCGATACAAACAAGAAGGAAGAATTCATGAATCCAGGGCGTTTTGCCAAAGGTCAGGTTTTATCAGCCCATGCTTCTGGTCTCACTGTCTCATTTGAGGTATAGTCAGTAAGGCTAAGTTCATTCTCTGCCGTAATGAAATTTCCAAAGAAGTTCCTGCAGGTTGCTCTGATATTATTGTTAGTTCTCAGTTCCTCGTTAGTGCTTTCTGGGTGTGGCGCATCGAAGGATGATGAGGGTGAGGATGTTGAACAAGAGCAGGAAGATGAAAATACTATTCCTGATAGAGAGGAATCTGAAGATACAGAATCAGAAGAAGAGACAGAGAATAATTCCAGTGGAGAAGATACAGAAAACAATGATATTTCTGGTGATTTTTCGCGGTTTACTTCACAAAATCAAAAACTTGGTGATTCTGTTGATAATGCAATGTCTGCGTATACTTTGTCATCGATCACTGATTCGACTCAATCAGGGTTTCATCGTTTTATATTCAAATTAAGTTCTACGTCATCTGATTTGGCTGATATTGAAGCACAACTCGTTTCTTCCGGCGGTTATATTCGAGTACGACTTGATCGTGTTACGAAAGATGAAACGGGGATTATTTATCAGGGCAGCAGAGAAATTAACCGTAATGGAGTGTTGAAGCTCTATCATGCAGTTACTCCCAACGAAAGCGAAGAGGTATACCAGATAGGAATCGCTAAAGATACCGTATTCTATCTTCATAGTGAGACAGATAAAGAGGTGATTCTTGATGTGAAGTATCCGGGAGAGGTAGAGACTGGTAGTACCGTTGAGGACTCAATGGAATTTACTGCTAATTCAACAACTCTTTCCGGAACAAACACAGCTGGAGACGCTAAGTTAAGTGGGTATTCATGGTCCACTGAATCAACTCTTTTGAAGTTCATCTGGAATACTACATCCAGTTCTGGAAATCCTACCCCTCCGACACAGGTTACGTATAATGCATCAAACAAAACGATTACCGTTGTGTTTACTGATGTACAAAGCGATTCTGTTATTGGATCGGATGGCGTGTTCAGTACCGACCTTGGTAATGTAGTAAGTGGGGTGAGTGGAAGCAGGGCTGGCACGACAAGCACGTTTGTATTCCAACTTACCAAAGAGACCACATACCGTATCTACAGAAGCACGTCTCCTAATCAAGTTATTCTTGATGTGAAGCGGTAAAAAGAGTAAATCTCTGATGCGGGGATTGGTTATGTGAACGTGTTCATCGGTAAATTATTGCGGATCATTTCCTTCGTGGTACAATACCGCTCGTCGGGGTGTAGCTCAGTTGGCTCAGAGCGCACGCATGGGGTGCGTGAGGTCGCAGGTTCAAGTCCTGTCACCCCGACCATTCAAGACGTGATTTTTTGAAATATCACGTAAAGCCTCATACAGAGGGCTTATTTCCATGTTCGTAAGTTCGTAATTTTTATATGTGGGTACGTTCGTAAACATACTTCCCAAAATATCCCTTCTTTGATCAAAGGTTGCAATTTCCCAGTATCGGTCTATTCTTGCACCAAATTGGGCTAACATTCTAATTTGTGTCAGCAAATCATTGTAATCAATCTTTTCCTCATTTAATTCCATCTGAGCAAGCGTCTTTTTATCTTCTAAGTCAGACAAGACGGCTTTTAATGCGTTTTCGTCAAGCAATCCTTTCTTATGGTCTTTGTAAGAATCAAGTTTCTCTTTCTCAATCGCTTTTACTTTTCTTTCACATTCATCAACTTTTTTACCTGCTTGAGCTTCTTGCTCTTCAAGTCGCCTACCAACAAACTCTCTCACAATTTCCATAACATCTTCACTAATCTGTAACGATTCTAAAGCTTTATAAAATGCTTTATGAACATCATCAGCCTTAATATTGACTGCACCATGCTTTTTATTTCTACAACAATAGTATAGATGCTTTTTTCCGCTCCCTCCTGTTGAGTAAGCAGCATAAAGCGGTTTGCTACATTCTGGGCAAGCAACAAAACCTTTATAAAGAAACTCTAGTTTCCCTTTTTCAACTTTTCTGATGTTACCTCTTGATTCCATAACTTCTTGTGCTAATAGAAATATTGTAGGTGAAACTATCGCTTCATGTAACCCCTGTACCTTTTTACCCAGTTTCTTATACTCAATCTGCCCCATATAAGCTACATTATTTAGTATATCTTGAATTCGACCTTTTGAAAATTTCTTACCTTGACGTGTTTTATATTTATTTTCATCATATATTTTGTCAGCAATTGTTTGAAATGAATATTCACCAGTAACATATAGAGAAAACATTTTTCTTACGATTTCAGCCTCATTTGGAATTATTTGCATAATTTTTGAGCCTGTTCGGACTTCATAACCATATGGAGGTGTTGCCATATGATAACCGCTCTCAAATCTCTCTACTATTCCCTTTCTAACTTCTGTTTTAAGGTTATCGCTATAGTATTGAGCCATTGAAGCCATTATGTTTTCGAGAAAGATTTCGTGTGGAGCTGTACCGAGTTGCTCTGTACAGGAGATAAGGTTTGTTCCATATTTCATCAACATTGCTCTAATTGCCGAGTGATCAACTATTGAGCGTGCAAATCGATCGAGCTTATGAATGATTACAGAATGTACACTATTATCTTTGCAATAACCGATTAAGGCATTTAATGCAGGTCTATCACGACTTGTACCAGTAAAGCCTTCATCTTTAAAAACCTCCAAGACCTTAAAGCTCTCCTGTGATGCTTTAACCTTGCAAGCTTTTACTTGTGCATCAATCGAAAACCCTTCGGCTTGTTCTCTTGATGATACTCTTGCATAAATTACTGCTGTTTTCATAGTTGTTATTGAATATTTATTTAACAAAAAAGGGCGACTCGTTGACCACAAATCTACAGAGTAGAATTGTACGAATCGCCCTTATTATCATCTTTACCTAAGATGACTAAGGTCTACTCTATATTAATTTGTGGTCATTCATATATTATCATTTTTTAAAAAGCTTCTCAAAAGGAATCTGATATTTCTTTTTCGATTGATGTTACAAGTCTTTCTTCATCTTCTTTTCCAAGTAATTTAATTTCATCTATAGTGCAATGCAAAAGTTCATGAATTAAAGTTAAGTACTTTTCTTCATCTGGTAATTCAGTATTGATTACGATAAGCCAATACACATTTGAATCACCAATAAGATTTCTAATCCCTTTAATATTTTCCTTAAATGATTTTTCCTCAATTTTTATATGTGGCCATTTCTCTTGAGCTATAGCCTTTATATATCTGTAATCTTGAGGGAATCTTGTCCTTAGGCTTTGAGCCGACATGTTTAGCATGTCTTGGACAAGAGGTAAAATCATTTTCTACTTTATTCCCAATAATTAATATCAGGGCAGTCATGGGCAGTTTTCCTAACTAAACTAATTTATTTAGCCAAAAAAAAGGAGGCTTTTCAGCCTCCTTTTGGTAGTGATAAAACCGATAAGGAAATCCCTTATCGGGCAAAAACATAAAATTAGTTTTCTTTCTTCATATTTTCCCACCATTCTTCGAATGTTTTATTAGTTGATTCTTCTAATTTATTTGCGATATACCAGTTTTTCATCATGGTCTTTGCTTCACTGATTGCCTGATCAGTATTTGCATTTGGACCAAGTGAAAAAGCAAGCATTTCTTTAGGTGATAATAAACTGTCTCAAATACTCACAGGAATTCTGATGTACACTTTTGGGCAGTCTCGAAATGCAATCAGCATTTCAAACATTATCAGACAATCGAAGGTACTACTTGTGAATCTATCATCAAAAAATATCGGAGAAGAAGGAATGAGTTTACTTGGTTCACTTTTAATGTCCAAAGTCTGGTTTGAGGCAAAGAAGGTTAATCAAGAAGATAGACGACCTTTCGTTGTTTACGCCGATGAGTTTCAAAACTTTGCAAGTTCCGATTTTTCTCAAGCATTATCAGAGGCTAGAAAATTTAAGCTTGAGTTAGTCCTCGCTCATCAATTCTTTAAGCAACTTCCTGACGATGTATTTCATTCAGTAATTGGAAATGTAAAGAACAAAGTCTACTACAGATGTGGTTTAGAAGACTCAGAAATCATTTCTAAGGAGCTACAAAGCAAAGTGCTTGAGCAGGAGGTTATGGAAGTACCTGAATTCAATGCGAATGTTAAAGCAGGTGAAGATGTTTTCTCAA
>CAZDUZ010000017.1:0-3947 GCA_964508755.1 uncultured Candidatus Saccharibacteria bacterium
ACTCCTGATACGGTTGTAGAAACAGATGAAACTGGAAAGGCAGACTTTGGGAACATGGAACCTGGTCGATATATGGTATGTGAAGTAGAACAGCTCGGATGGGTTCAGACGCAACCATCGACAGGTACAATGCTTAATGGCTTAAGAGAGCCTGCAGTGAATCTTGCTGTTAGAGAACATGTCGAAGGTTCATGCTACTCATTCTCCGTCTTTTCCGGAGAAGCAAAGAGTCTCTACTTCGGTAACTTCGAACTTGGAACCCTTGGTGGATACAAGTATGATGATGATAATGGAGATGGAGAATGGGATGAAGGTGAAACGGGTATTGGGAACTGGGGAATGACACTCTATACATCTGACTGGAAAGAACTGGATACCAAGGTTACGGATTCTTCTGATAGCGATGACAACGGACACTATATTTTTAATGGATTGCATCCGGATAGCTACTATGTATGTGAAGAAGACAAGACAAATGATGGTTGGGTGCAGACTGAACCTCGATTATACGAGTACGAAGAAGATGATGAACGACTAAGAGTACTGATGCCCTCTGAAGATTCAACCGTTCTTCATAATGGCTTAGTCTGTTACCGAGTTACCGTTGAGGGTTCTGGCTTTGGATCAGATTCTGAATGGAATTTTGGGAATTACGGAAATCCTATTCAGACGATTGCAAAGACGAATGACGCCTTGGATGAGAAGCTTCCGGGTGAATCGGTGCAGTATACGTTGGTGGTGAAGGTGCTTAACAATGAATTGGAAGATGTAATCCTCTACGATGTTCTTCCAAAAGGATTTGCATACGTTCCGGGAAGCTGGACGGTACTTTCCTCCTTTGGTACCAAAACGAAACTTCTAGAGAGTACTACGGTGGTACCTGAACCGATGTATGATACAAACGGTATCGGATCTTGGCTTCTTGGGAATTTCGAGGAGGGAGAGGTTGTAACTCTTACCTATCTAGCTAAAATTTCTGAAGACCAAGACGGAGGTGTCTATCCTGACATCGCTATGGCATGGGGAGAAAATAAGAGAGGAGAACAAGTAAACGCAGTTGATGAAGACAACCTTGAAGATCCGACAGATACCTTTGTTGGAACTGAAGTTGCTGTTGCATCACCTGTCCTTGCAGAAGAAGCAGGAGTAGTCCTTGGTACTCAAAGTGTACGTCTTTCTCAGACAGGTCAGAATATTCTGCTCTATCTCGTAGGCGCACTTGTATCACTGTTAGGGTTAGGTACCCTCTTCTTCTTAACCAAAGGAAAATCACGAAAGCTTGTCTTGGGAATCGCTGTTACTTCGATACTGAGTCTTGGACTCGTTGGAATTGTTCCCTCTGTGTTTGCTGCAGATAATGCAATCAGTGTTGAGATACAATCTCCGGACCCATCTACAAATGAATCCTCGTTTCCAATAACCTTTGTTGCACTTGATAGAGGAGCACGTGGGATTGATTGGAAATGCTACTATGCAAAAGGCGATGTTACTCCTGCAATTGAATTCGATTCTGGAACGTTAAGCGGATATGGCGGCTCAGCTCGATGTGAAGTCGATAATTCGGTTATTACTTCTGAAGGACTCTACTCTTTCGCTGTAACTGTCGATGATTCCTCTGATGATGCTTCTCAAGATCCTGTAATGTCTGAAAGAGTTCTTGTTACCTATGACGCATCACGACCGGGTGCTGTCCTTAACTATTCAAGAGAAAAAGTTGGAGACTGCTCATACAAGATTGCGTTCAAAACGGCAGATGATGGACAAACCAAACGGTATGAAATCTATCGTAGTACCTCTGTTGTATTCGAAGCAAATAGCTCTACGCTCGTGGTAACTGATACGGTCGCACCCAATGCCTCGGTCACCTACACTGATACAATTACATCCTGCTCACCCACTACCGCGTATTACTATGTGGTTCGGGCGGTAGATGAAAGTGGAAACACATCTCCTTTTACGGGTGATGTCATAGTGAATACCGAGTTTATTATTACTCCCGCTCCCGGAGGAGGTGGTGCTGGTGGAGGGGCGGCTGAAGGAGAAGTCGAAGGTGCAGAAACCGGTGAAGATGGACAGAACGGTGAAAGCGATGAAGATGGTGATGTCCTTGGTGAAGATGAAGAAGATATTGATGAAGAAGATGAAAATGGAAATGGTATTCCTGATGACGAGGAAGAATCGTCAGAAGATTCTGAAGGAATCAACTGGGGTACCGTTATAAAGGTTGGTGCGGTCATTCTTGGCCTTGGCGCTCTCCTTGCCGCTTTTCTAAGCTATAGGGGTAGAAAATCGGTATAACGCATCCACTTCGTAAATGATACAGCTCCGTTTATCGCGGAGCTGTTCTTTTTTAGTATCAAATAAGCTGATTAATGTATAAATCATGACTGATCTCAGAATTATTTCTGGGAATGGAACGGGTCTGGAGACAGAGCTACTTTCTGGTCCATTCTTGACCGTCGAAGAGGTAAGAGGAATTCATGTGATTGATTTTAGTTCTTTTGGTAATTCTCTTGAGTCATCAAATTGTCTCGAACCAAGCTGTGATGATGTGAGAATGGAGTATCTGCGTTATATTGGTGTAGAAATACCACAGGAATGGTTAGAACTTCCATACAAATTACCTAAGCGTGAGAGGCATGCACAGATATATTCGGCATTTTACGTTGCAAACAAATTTCAATATATTGCCAGACTTATGGAAATGGATCCTTCTATTTCAGACACCACACTTCAACAGGAGCTTGATTTTATTAGTAACTTAATCCTTAAGGATCGCTTGGACAGAGATGGATTCAGGGATAAAGTAACATTAAGTAATGGTGAATCATGTATCCGAGAAGATTTGATGAGAACGTCGCGAGTAGTTGATCCAAACCCAAACGCGCATGTTTCAATGGAAGAACTCCTTGATATTAAAGCGCTTGTATTGGCTGCTCTTAAAAGATAACTGAGCAATCAAGTCAAAGAAAAACCTTCTTTTCGGTTATTCTTTTTGAAGTGTCTGGAAAATATCCTCCGCAGCAATGGCACCCTCGGCTGAAGCTGTCACTATTTGATGAAATTTATTACATCCGTTTGTACTGTCTCCCGCAGCCCACACTCCTTCAATATTTGTCATCTGACAAGGTCCAACTTGTATGAGACCTGATTCGTCAACGGTAACACCTAACTGATTGACGAGCGTTAAATCTGGTTCTGATCCAATTTCAATAAAGAGTCCGTCTAGTGCTAACTGAGTATTTCCATTGTATGGGGTATCTAACTCAATGTGGGTCAAGCGCTCAGTCCCCCCTATACCTACTACGTTTGTGTTATAAATCACTGTAATATTTGGATTCTGTTGAATCTTTTTTATCCACGCTACCTCTCCACGCAATTTGTCCTTGCGGTAAATTTGATACACTGTATCGGTAAGCTCAGCAAGATAGAGAGAAGCTGTGTTTGCCGCATCCGAACCTCCTACTACTGCCACCCGCTTTCCACGATAGAGAGGTGCGTCACAGGTTGCGCAGTATGTTACGCCTTTGCCTACAAGCTCCTTCTCTCCGGGTAGGTTTAATTTTCTCTTCTTGAGTCCAGTAGCTAGCAAAATGGTGCGGGAAGAATATATCTTTCCGCTAGCTGTAGTAATTGTAAAATCTCCTTTTGTTCCGGTAACTTGTGCTACTTTTTCAAAAACCATTGGGGCACCGTATGACTGAGCATGTTCTTTAAACTTCGACATAAGTTCAAATCCGGAAATACTTTGAAATGGAAGGTAGTTTTGAACATGGTGCGCTTCTGCGGTCTGTCCTCCCATTATTTCTCCAAAAACAATATTGGTTAAATCATAACGAGACGCATAGACGGATGCGGTGTAACCAGCAGCTCCTGCACCAATGATTGCTATATCGTATATCTGATCGTTCATAACTCATTTTCGTTTAATTTACCCTGTTATTATA
>CAZDUZ010000017.1:4047-17675 GCA_964508755.1 uncultured Candidatus Saccharibacteria bacterium
CCCATGTATCCTGTAGCACCTGATGGAAGGGTAAATGCTCCCGGGGGCTGACTGTAGCGATTGTACCAAAATAAGATTACCGGATTTCCATTCTGTACTTCGGTAAGAATTTCAGTTAAGGTCCATCCCTGTTTCGCGGATACTTGTCGGTATTGAGAAATGTATCTTGAAATCGGACCCCAGTGTGTTCCATACCCTTCAACCCAGTTCGAGTTTGGATCACCCCCTACCCCGATACTGTTCTTCACCGATTCAATGTCGACTGAGATACCTCTATACTTTAGCACCATTTTTGTAGCGACAAGGTTGCAAGTAAAACCTGGTGCTTGCAGGTACAACGGCACATTTAATGAAAAGGAATTGCTTCGGGTTGAAAAGGTAGATGAAAAACTGTCCGTTGAATTCAGACCGTAAACAGAACCAACTCCTGGATGCACGGTTATTGTATACGTCGTTGAAAAGGCAAGTTTTCCGGCACTGAGCAGGGTGAGAGTATTTCCGTTCCAGCTTACTGGTAGTTGAAGAGGAGGAGAAAGAGCTAAAAGCGACTGTACAGAATTATGATCAACCTCTTGGTTAAAGGTAATTGAGATATTTGTATTGCCAGGATCTACCCCGTATGTACCTGATACTGGTGTTATCGCAGTTACTTTTACTCTTCCTATGGTTGTGAATGATAACGTCATGTCATCTTTAGTCATTCCTTCGGTTGCACTCAAGGTGCCTTTTGAAAAAATGACAGTGTAAACCGTTTCTTTCTGAAGATGTGTTGTGGGGGTAAATATGAATGTGTTGTTATCCTTCCACATAATGGAGCCTTCTGTTTGAGGAGTCATACTGAAATGCCGTTCTACGCTTTCTCTATTCATATCTTGATCAAACACCACGGTAATTGCGCTATCAACCATTACACTTTCACCTTTTGGCTCGTAGGAAGTTACTCCCGGTGTAGTGACGGTTGTAAATTCTGTTCGTCCAATTTCAACTGTTTCTCCAACCGTAATCGGTTCTTTCGTTTTCACTTCATATGACAAGGGGGTTTGCAAGACTGATACGATATAATGGGTGTCTTGAGCTAACGGTTCGATAAAAATAATTTTTTGAATGGAACCTTCTGAAATAAGCTTAAATTCTTTTTCAGGTGTTACGACGACTTTTGTTTCAACGAAGTTGCCGATTGGTCCATCGTACTCCAGTAAAACTTCCTGTTCAGGTTTAATGTTAATTTCGCCTGATGTTGGAGAAATCTTTTCAATCTTTGGAATCTTTGGTGCTTCGAATTCTATGGCGTGTTCGTGACTTTTACCTGCTTTGGATACAGTATCAATACCTGTAATGTACACAACGACTGGATTCCCCGGATAAAACGATTCTTCAGGGTGAAACGTTGCTTTACGATGAAATGGCAGGAATGGTACCGTTCTTTCAAATGTCCAGGTACCGTTAATCTCAGGTGAGACGTGAAAGGTGATTTCTTCTGGATCAATAGGGAGGTCAAATTCTACGGTAATATGTTGAACTTCTGAGATCAAACGAGTGCCAGCCTCAGGAAAGGTCCGAATAACAAACGGTCTCACAAATAAAAGAGAGGCTGTAAGGCCGATTACAAAAACAATAAGACTTGCCAGTACACTATAGAAAAGTCGAGGACGTTCATATAACGAGCGTTTTGACGTTCTGTTATTTGGAGTTCTTTTAGAAGTTTCACGAGTGCTTTCTTCTATAACTGCTTTGTCGGTTTTTCGAATACTCTTGTGAAGACCATGATGTTTCCGTCTATCAATCACTAATGCAACGAAAATCGTCAGCACTATTAAGATAAGAAGAATTCGGACCTCAAAAGGGGGAATATGTGCAATAAGCCACTTTGTCACATCAGTAAGGTCAATAGTCGGCATGGTTTGTTAGTATGGACAGATCATCTCTATCCATATTACTCTACTTCGGCCATGTTCTGGTAGATCTCTTCCAACGTTGTGAAAATAACTGGTCCTGAATCACTCTGATACAGTTCTGCTTGAATACTTCCAAGCAGTCCTTCCATCTTCGGTTTGTCTACGTTGAACCAGTCAGGGTGACTGAGGAATATAATGACTCTAACTTCTTCTGCGGTACCACCACTGTAATTGAGTCGGTACCGAGCAAACATTTCTTCCTGTGAGAAACTCCATGAATCTCCTCCATTATTGGGAAATTCCCATAGTTTCATTCCAGGATTTCCAACACTGTTTTGATTGGAATAACTTGGTCGGTATGGTTGAGCTGTCTCAGAAAGACTCCAATGAGTGGTAACATTGTTGGTACCAAGATTGTACGCTGTTCTACCTGAAGAATCGAGTACGAAATCATTATCTTCCATAACTCTCAGGGTACCCTCGTCTGCAAACCAGCCTCCAGCTCTAAACATAACCGGTCGTTCAAGACCATTATTTTCAAATGTTTGAATTGACCATTTCACTACAGCATCGAGCTTGTCATATGAGTATCCAGAAACAAGGATGTCGTATCCATCGGTTCTGCTCCATCCCCATGCAGGAGAATACTGTGGAGTTACACCGGCAGCAGTTACCATGTCGGGAAACATATGTAAATGTAATCCAATAGCGTCACCTCTTTTTTCTTTTCCTTCGAGGACATAATTCGTTAAATAGTCAGAACGCTGTTTTGACATGACGGAAGGTAAGTAAATACGCGGATTAAAAAAATGAGTCATAGGCATTCCGTAGGTGTCAGCGATCTGGTTCATTTCATTGAGATATTGCTGTTTCACATCTGATCCCTCCCAGTCGATTGACCACACGACATACACTGGATACGAAACGGTAAACGTAGCTATTTGTGGTGACGTTGAGGTGCTGCAAGAATTTTCTGCATTTACTTGCACTTCATAGGTGCCAGACGATAGTTGTGAAACAGGAATGGTTGCTGAGTATGAGTCTCCCTTTTTATCTCTGGAAAGAGAGCCTTCAAATGAATTTTGGATAATGGTGTAAGAAAGTTTTACTTGTTTTGGTTTTTTGAGGGTGCTAGCATCGATAACTGACGTTATTTTTATTGATTCAGGTAATGAGGTGTTGCTAACGGTTTCATTATCTGTGATAAGATACCACTTTCGGTCTGTTTCCACAGACTTCCACAGGTTGATTGCGGAAAGGTCCTCACATTCCTCTTGGGTACCCTTAATATCACCTTGTTCAGGTTCTGTAGCATTAATCCATTGAAAGTATTGAAATACTCCGTAGGATAGGAAAAATAATCCGATAGTTGCAAAGGTAATTGCGGATAATTTTCTTTTTATACTGGTTTTGTTGTAAGAATAACTTGTGTTTTCCATGCCTGTTAATTATACCCTATAGTGAGTAATCAAAGCAACCTAACGAATGGACTTAATACTTGCTTGAAATTACGAATGAGCGATCGTTATCGCAACATCAGGGAGATATTTGTTTTAAGGAAGTTTTTGATATCGGTAAGGATAAGCATGGAGGATGAAAGCAAGAATGTAAGGACTATCATCAGCAGTGTTTTACCATCGGTTAAGGGTCCTTGGGTAACATAAAAAGTAAGGAATAGGATTGCAAGTAGATGGTACACGTAGAACGACATAGAAAAGTGACCGAAAAAAACTACGGTTTGGTGGATTAATGGTAGTTTCATTATATAGTCGTGAATGATGGTAATTCCGAAAATAAAAACAAAACCATATACAAGAAATAGTATTGACGGTGGCCAGCGTTCCCAGGTTGATGTTCCGGTAATTATGAGTAAAAGCATTACATTGATGCTAAGAAAAAGGAGTTGTTTTTGAAGGCTTTTTTCGTGAACTTTGTCGAGCCGGTTTCGCATTCCCCACCACAGTCCAAGAGTAAATATTGGCATATAAGAGAGAATTGGAAACCGGTGTAAATTACCTTCACCGACAATCAGAGACTTGAGGGTAACCAGATATCCTCCTCCCCAGTCAAAGCTGTGAAGTAATTGAGATACAATAAACGCTGAAATGGATATTGAAAAGAGGAGAAGTCCGTTTTGTTTGTTTTTGGAAAGAATTGGCAGAAAAAATGCTGCAATAAGAGGGAATATTACGAGCGGGATAATAAATTCAGTAAATTCTGGAACTATTCTGAATGTTAGTATCTGAAAGAGATTACCTGCTGTTAGAAGAATGGACTCATTAAAAAAGGCCATAACTAAGGCAATGAAATAGTACAAACCGAGTAATTGAAGACTTCTGTTTAGCGCTCGTTTCCATGACATTGTTCCTTTCTTTATTGTCATTCCGGAAACTGAGCCATTCACAAAAAGAAAAGTAGAGAAACAGACTGTCGCACCAAGCCAGGTGAAAAAGTCGAGGACCGTACCGCTTTCCTCGTAAAAGAATCCGTTAACATGGGTTACTATCATAAGTATTACAGCCATACCCCTGAGGAAGTCGAGCGAATGATCGCGGTGAGGTGTGTGAGTTTGAGCAGATTTCATTCTACATTTTTAATAAGTTCATTCAACGTGCAATTGTCTCGGTACAATTCGTCATTAATTACTATACCATATGCGGTGATATGGAGGGTCATTTACAGAATTGAGCCTTTGTACTAATAATGATAAGAATGGTTTTTCGTCGTAATTTGTTAAAAGATTTCCGTGTCCCGAAATCGTAATGTTTTACTTCTGACTTCTTGTGTCGTAATTACAGTCCTTTGTGGTATTTGTAGCGTTACTGGTCTTGCTTTGTTGAAGTTTACTGGTAATGAAGGAATATCTACCGAAAAGGATCAGGATGAAACCGACTATGGCGGAAACGCAACAGGAATAACTGAGGGTTTTGATACCGAAGAATATGATTATCTCACTGGTGATAGTGAAGGAGTACTCGAAGTGTACCGACCCGAACTCGATTTGTTAGTTGCAACATTTAACATCATTAAAGAAAAAGGTTTAAACAATGGATCATATGTGAATTTTTCCTATGATGACTTTGATCGTGACGAATTGAAAGTGATGAAGCAGAAAGCAGAATCGTACAATAAATCGGTAGTCTATCCTGAGTATGTGGAAGATTTATTTGATTCACCTGAGGCATACGATGACGTAGAACGTATTTTATTTGAAGCGCGTAAAGAATACATTACGGTTTTACGAGAAAAGGGAGTTGATAGCAAACTTATCCGAGAGATCGATCAAACGGTATTTCCTCCTGATGATGATCATCTTACGGCATCATATACTGATGATGTGTATGCGGAATTTTCTTTCACTTCTTGGAACCTTATCGAAGGAGAAGAACATTTGCAGGAGGCTTATATGCGTGTTGAGCTTGGTCAAATTGGAACGTGGTCCAACAGAGTTCACCAATCAGGAATTCTTGGAAAAGAACCTTTGTCTGAAGCACAACGTATCACCTATTGGAAGCAATTGCGTGAATACGGTACAAGACTTGTGTTTTATCATGAAATGACCCATGTTATGCAAGTTGCGTATGAAAACGTGATGGCGAGGAAGTTCGGAGATTCATTTGCTGATATGACACCTGAAGAAAGCACTATGTACCGATTTGCAGATAATGAACTTCTGCTTCCCATTGATGGTACTGTTTTTGATAAAGAGGATAATATCATTGTGGTTTCTGAAACCCAGGCACAATCTTTGCTTCAGTATATGATGCAGGAGAAATATGATTTAAACAATGAACAAGCAAAACTTTTGTGGGATCATTGTGTAGGCGGTACCAGGATGAATATTGTTAGGGAACAGTTAAAGGAACTTCTTTCAATGCTTCCACGGGATGCAAAAGGAGAGGATACAACTGAAATTTCAGAGCTAAAAAGTATCGGTTCGTCATTGGAGAATGTAGCAGAGCAAGAATCGGATGTTGCATTGAAAGGTTTTCTTCTTAAAACAGCAAGACAGTCGAGTATTCCAGGTGTTGCTGCGGCTGTCGGGTATGCTAACCCCTACTCGAACGCTCAAGTTAATGCCTTACTAGAGTCGTTACAGTCCATGTAGGTTTAAATTAATACCATTAGCTATGAATCCTGAAAAGCGGAAAGGACTTGCATGGATAAGTTGTATTGCAATTCCATTCGTATTAGTAATTCTTTTTGCTTGTGTTCTAACTCTCGGACTTCTTGTTTTCTCTGCAATTAGTCCTTATAACCCAAATTTTCCCAATGACGGTTCATCGAATCTACCCCAAGATGATGATCATACAAGGGGAAACGCTGATGATTCATCTACCGAACTGGTAACTGATAAAGAGGTATTATCATGGTACCGACCTGAAGTTGAACTATTGTATGAGACAGTCGTATTAATGAAGAATGGGAAGAACCTTCCCGTCCCGCTTGCAGATAACCAGACAAACTTATTGACGTATGGTGATTATGACGATGCCCGTTTGCGAGAGATTAAAATGACACGGGAAACCTATGACCGATACGTTATTCTTCCTACGAGTGCTGATATTCTGTTTTTTAGTCAAGAAGGTTTTGATGAAATATATCAAATATTATATGACGCACGGGCTGAATATTTAGAACTTCTGAGACAGGAGGATATTGATGAAGAACTTGTTCGCGAACTCGATCGATATGTATTACCACCGGATGAGGACCATCTTTGGCTTTCGTACTCAGACAGTCTTTTCGATGAGTTTTCCTTTGTAAGAAAAACGTATGATGAAAATTCTCCTCTTCCAGAAGCATACATGCGGTATGAGGTGATTTCTGCATACGGGTGGACTACTCTTGTGGTGCGGTCAGGAATTCTTGGAGAGGTGCCTGAGTCTGAAAGCGAAAAAATGGAGTATTACACAAAGGCAAGAGAATATGGAGTCCGGGTGGTCATGTATCATGAAATGACCCATGCTCTTCAAATCGCCTACGAAAGAATGATAATGAAAAAATACGGAGAAGCGTACGAAGATATGTCACTCATTGAGCGTTCGTCAGTCAAATTTTTAAGTCCCGAGAGACTGTTAGACACCGAGCGTTATCCTTTTACTGAATCTGATAATCATTCATTTGGTTTGGAAGCACAGGCAACCCTTTTACAGCAGCACTTCATGAAGAAACACTTTCAATTATCTGAAAATAAAGCACAGGCCTTATGGAATCATACCGGTGGTGGAGAGCGAATGGAACAAACAAGAAAGACCGCCGATGCGATTCTTTCCTCAGTTAGTAGCAGTAAATTCGATCAATACCGGTATATGAATACTGAGCTCGGTGAAATCTTTGAAAAAGGCGCACCGGTAAGCACGAGGGATTACTGGTCATCGGTTGGTGAAAATACCAGCTTTTATACTCTTGCAGGAATACTCGGATATTGTACGGATTATTCGTCAGAGGAGTTAGAACGTTTGTTTGATGGCTTGTCCGAGATATAAGAGCAAGTACCGATAGCGTAAACGAAGTGCTGATTTTGTGCTGATTTGACTCTCACAATCTCGCGCTATGTCTCACCCGAGGAAGTGCTGTTTAACGTTTTCCTTCGATAAGTATTTGATGTAGGTTGTCGATCATCGCAACAATTACTGGAGGAGGCGTCAATGTATAGGACTCTACCCCATTATCATCGGTATATTGCCACAGCTCTTCTTTCTTCGTAACCTGTTTAGAGGAATTATCCCAGGAAAAAGTACTTCTTTTGGTTAGCTCATAGGTGTCAGCAATTTCGTCTACCATTTCTACAGGAATTGAGCTTCGAATGAGTATCTTGGGTACCCCATGCAGTTTAAAAGCTTTTCTGATAAGTTCGTCATCCATTTCTAATCTGGATCGGATATGTTCTACCCCTTTTTCGTCGCCTTCTTTCGCTTCCATCCGGGTTGGAGTGCATTCCTTGTTATCACACATCAAGTAAAACTCTTTTTTCTTCGTGTCATACTCAACAATACTTGTGGGGAATAGCGTGATGTTTCTTGAAAGCCCACACTTCGGACACGCTCTCCTTGCTTTGATTCTCTCGTCAATGACCGCTTCGGGGACATCGATAAGCACAAATATATCCGGATCTGAACGGTATCCGATAAGTTCACGGAAATAGAGTGCATAGCTAATTTGGTCAAGATTGCGGGGGAATCCATCAATACACAAGCTGACTTTCCCTGCTTTTTCAATTTCTCTTTTTACAATTGCGAGAATAAATTCAGTCGGCATGAGGGTTGCAGTTGATCTGTTGGCAAATGCCTCAAAGGCTTCATCGAGAGATATGTATCCGCGATAATTCTGGGAAAGGTAATTATACAGTTCCTGCTTCTCCTTTTCGTCTGTTTTGATTATTTCTAATGATCTGACGAGGTCACCGACAGAAAGATGACGAATGGTGTCGATTTCAAGCGCTTCAGCAAGTAGTTTCGTGTAGGTGCCTTTACCTGCCTGTTTTTTTCCAAGTAAATATGCGATAAAGGTGTTTTTCTGTAAGTATTCGCGTAATTCATCAATCTTTTTACCTGCTTTTGCCTCAAAATATTTCTTACGCTCAGCAGGATCAGTGAGTTCAAAGCTTTCGCCGCCGCTTGATTTTGTTATATACAGTGGAAAGTCCAGGTCTTTCATGAAGGCTTTTCTAATAGATTAATTCTGGTCATGAAGAAGCGATTCCTCCCGGTGTCGATGTTGGTGTAAATGGAGGTGGAGTAATGCTTGTTAGCTGCTGAGGAGTCTCTTGGGTCGTTAAAGGATTTACTCCTAACTGAGAAGTCTCTTGCATCGGTAAAGGAATAACAGGCTGTGTTGATGGAGTATCGCTTGCAAGGTTATTTATTTGGCTTCTCATCGAAACAACTTCCTGTGGTGTTTGGGAAGGAATTGGCGGGGTAGTTCCGGAACTGCTCGTCATTACCTGAGTACCGGTTTCTGCAGGATAACTTGCTACGGTAGTATTACTGGTTGCTGCTGGATGACTGACTGTTACCGTATTACCGGCTGGTGATGGAAGTGGCGATGGTGCGGTTTGTAATTGGGTTGAAACGGTAGGTGCAGAAACGGTAGGTGCGGAAACGGTAGGTGCGGAAACTGGATTTTGACTCACCGTTTGATTAACAGAAGGTGCTCCGTGTGGAATTCTCATTTGTGGGGTATTCTTTGGGGCTATGGTGAATTGAGATGGGGTTGTGCTAGCTCTTGATGACGACATACCGTTGTATGCTGGTTGGACTACAGGTTTGTCCTTCATTACCACTCCCATAATGATAAAAACGAATCCAAGCAGTATTACTCCTCCTGCACCGGTCATGATTGTTGTTCCCGAACCGCTAAAAACTGTTGCAAGAGCGCTTGTAAATGAAACTGACATATTTTTGGGTGAGAAGGAGGCTGTTGCGGGAGTTTGGTCTTCACCATTGTCAATTTTCTCCTGGGCAGCATCAATTAGAGGGTCCAGGTCTTCTTTCAGAGAACTATTGAGGGTAATCGCACTGTTCCAATCCTGGACTGCTTTCTTGAAGTAGCTTTGCGAGTAGTTATCAATTCCTCCTACCACAAAATTGGTAATATCTCCTACTTCATTTTTTATTGATGATTTTTTCAATAGTTCAGAGATCTCTGTCGATACAATACCGCTACTTACCGATTCTGTAAGTGAATTGCTGTCGGGAGTTACCACTATGGATTCAATACCAATAACTTCTCCTCCTGCTGAAATAACAGGAGATCCGCTGGTCCGTACCATTGTTTCTGTATCAAACAAGAAGTAGTCGGCACTAGTATTGGATTCTGTTTCGACGTCCGTAATAAACGAAGAAATGATAAGGTATTCCGCTTCAGCTACGGTATCGAAGAGAATTCTTTCGGTCATATCTCCCAAATAAGTCGTTGTGTAAACGGTAGAACCAGGAACAATCGATGTAAAAGGAGCCAAACTAAGCGAGACGAAGTTATTCCCCGCTTCAGCTTTCAGAAGTGCAAGATTAGGTGTCGAAAGATCTACCGGTTCATTATGAGACATCTGGGATAATACGAGATATTGTGAGTAGGCTTCGTTTGATTCTATGATCTCCGCTTTAATATGTTTTTCTGGACTCGATAGACTGTAATCACTGTTATCAATTTCGAAGGTGGATGGTCCTTCAATGTATGTTTCATACGTTGGATCAGAAAGTTCAAAATATCCTTGCTCAATACTTTCAGCAATACTCAAAGCGGTAATCATAAACACTTGTTCAAGTACTTCAGGATCGGATAGCGAATCTTCTATACCTGGAGACACCTCTTCTAGAGCTTCAAGGACTTCGATAAGAAGCATTGCTCCAATGCTGTCAGGATCATGACCTGCCATCGCTGCTACAACTGCCACATCAATGCTGTTTGGTGCAACCACGCTTGCATTCGATACCAAATACCCTTTTGAATTAACATAAAATCCATTTCCAAATATCGTTGAGCATAACGGGTAGGTACCTTGTTCAAGATATAATGAACTTGCTTCTTCTGTAACGGTTAGATTTAGACAGGCTCGATTGTAAAGGTGTACTGTTGCCAACTTACCAAGAAGCGTGGCTTTTTCAAGTTCATTTGGTAAGGAGTTTTCTGCACCTAATACCGACCCTTGTACCGCTTGAGCAATTGCATCTGGTGGAGGTTGTACGACCACTGATCGTATGATGCTTTCAAAATCCTTTATGAGTGCATCTGAGTCATCAGTGTTTCCGATCTCCTGTATCGAAATCATGACGTATCTGTCGTTTACTTCTTTGAGAAGTGTCGTGTTGTACATAGTGAGAAGTTCGTCGATAGAATCACTTAAGTGTACAGACTGAGAGGTTCGGTTTATAAATATCCCGCTCGTTCCAGATAAGGAACCTTCTTGACTAAAAGTCTCATTCACTTCGCTGCGGATAAGGGTCTTGAGTGTGGCATAGGTTCCGTTGTATTTCATATCTCTCGGGTTGATAACAATGCTGTCAGCTCTTTCTCGAATGGAGTAATGATCGGCAGATACTTTAAAGAGTAGCTCCTTATTCTCTGAATAAAATGTCACTACGTTATCAGAGATTTTTCCCGGCTGTTGACCATATTGAGCTAATGAGGTTTCGTTAATTCCAGATATTGTTGCCGCTCTTCCCCATTTGGGTGACAGAATTTCTTCAGTATTTACTATTAAACCGATATAAAATGCATAACCTCCTAACAACACGCACAGTAAACCGAAAATCAAATCGAATTTTTTAGAAGACTTTTTCTGGGGTGGTATTTTTAAAACAGGTGAGTGAAAATTACTCCCGCGAATGGGAATTTCTGACAAGTCTGCAATCTCAGCGTTACTGCTTTCTTGACCAGTACTTTTAAGTTGTTTTGAATCGTTTGACTTATTGAATAGCACCATGCATTGACTAAAGATACACGATTCCATACTAGCAGATTTGCTTATTGATGCAAGTCATTATGAGGTCATTCTCAGGGACTTTCGCAAGTCACTGTGGTACAATGCACCCCGTGCCAAAACTAAGCGATACTAAAAACGCATTTCTACAGTCAAATATCAGAAATATCGCAATTATTGCTCATGTTGATCATGGGAAGACTACGCTTGTCGATGCCTTTTTGAAGCAAACGCATGTTTTTCGTGATAATGAAGCGGAAATGCAACAGGAACTGATCCTCGATTCGGGCGAGCTTGAGAAGGAAAAAGGAATAACCATTAATGCAAAGAATATAGCTGTTCAATATAACGGATACAAACTAAATATTATCGATACTCCGGGACACTCTGATTTTGGCGGAGAAGTCGAACGAACGCTGAATATGGCTGATGGGTGTCTATTGCTTGTCGATGCACGTGAAGGACCGATGCCACAGACAAAGTTTGTTTTGAAAAAGGCCCTCGATATGGGTCTTATTCCAATTGTGGTCATTAACAAAATTGACCAAAAACTTGCAAATATTCCTCGAACACTTGATAGGATTCAGGATTTGTTTCTGCTACTGGCTCATGATGCAAATCAGTTAGATTTTCCTGTATTTTATGCGATTGGCCGTGAGGGAAAAGCGTTTGCTGAGATTCCTGCGGGAGATTTGACTCAACCAGATAGCGTTCCGGGTGATATGCGAGTACTTCTCGATGCGATAATTGAGCATATTCCCTCTCCTTCGGGTGAACCAGAGGGAAGTTTCCAGATGCAAGTGTCATCTCTCGAGTACGACAGTCATCAAGGACGATACCTTATTGGAAGGATTACTCGCGGTACCGTCTCCGTCGGAGATTCGGTAACACTTGTGGTACCTGAAACTACTGATGCGCTGACAAAACCTGAGAATGCATCAGAAAGTATTGAATTGCATAATACCCCAAGTTTTACTCGTGTTGCTTCAGGTCAGGTGAAAAGAATTCTTGTGCGACGAGGTTTGATTTTTGAAGATGTAGAGAGTGGTGGAACTGGCGATATTGTTGGTATTACTGGTATTGATTCGACTGCGATTGGTGCGACATTGTGTTCAGCCGACAATCCTGATCCTATTCCACTCATAAAAATATCCGATCCTTCGGTTGAAGTGCGATTTGAAGCAAACACCTCTCCCTTTGTAGGAAGAGATGGAAAAAACGTAACGTCACGACTACTCTACCAACGACTGGATAGAGAGAAAGAACGAAACATCAGCTTGCGAATTAGAAAAGGAGAAGATGGAACCTATTACGTAGCCGGTCGAGGAGAACTACAGCTTTCTATTCTTATTGAAACATTGCGGAGAGAAGATTTTGAATTCCAAGTGAGGAAACCGGTAGTCATTCATAAAACAATTGACGGAGTGGATTGTGAACCTGTTGAAGAGGCCTTTATCGACGTTCCTGACGAATATGTAGGATTTGTGACGCAAGAAATGAGTACGAGGAAGGCAGAAATGCTTGAAATGCAGCCAGATAATGGACAGACGCAGTTTACCTACCGCATTCTTACCCGTTACATTTTAGGTCTTCGCAGAGTACTACTTACTGCTACAAAAGGCACGGCAATTCTTCACCATTCCGTTGTAGACTATGTTCCGTATGTTAATGATGGGCAGATTTACGAAAAGGGATCGCTCATCTCTTCCTCTACGGGAACAGCCATGGGATATTCACTCAACTCTATTCAGGAACGGGGGCAGCTCTTTGTGAAACCGGGAGAAGACGTCTATGAAGGTATGATCATCGGCGTCAACAAGTATGACAAAGACCTTGAGGTAAATCCGACCAAAGCTCGTCACCAGTCTGCTGTCCGTATGAAGCACGATGAGATAACTCAGACTAATCTCAACGCGGTGCTGCCCCTTACCCTCGATTATGCGTTGTCTTTCTTAAAAAATGATGAAATGTTGGAAGTCACGCCAAAACATCTTCGCCTTCGCAAAATACTCCTCAGTAAAACTGATCGAGATTGGATGTCACGGAAAACCTTGAGCTCTATAGCTCAGAAATCGCTTAAAGATAAAGGGGTGATTTAAGGGTCAATCCGGCAAGTTTTCAAACGCTTTATCACCTCGGGTTAATACACTTCCCGAGAGATGTAATATATTCCTTGAAGGCGACTGCATCCTGTGTGTGAAGATGAACAAATTGTGTATGGAATCCGTATGTTTTCGAAATACTAGACACTTTGTATGCAGTCCAGTTGCAAAATGAGTTCGTCACACCCTTCGCTATTGAAATTGAAT
>CAZDUZ010000018.1:0-17610 GCA_964508755.1 uncultured Candidatus Saccharibacteria bacterium
ATCAGAATCAACAACGGTCAATGTTCCCAGTCCATTCACAATAATTCGTTGTCCTGAAGAATCCTCAGTACCATTTTGTTCCCGGGAGACGGAGGTGAGTAGAACTTTTCCATTTTCATTAATCCGACAGTAATTGCATAGTAAAGCACTTCCGGTCAACTCCAAATTGGATGTGCTACCCACACTAAACTGCTTTACTCGAGGGGCAGTAAGACGCAACGAATCAGAACCTCGTAACAAAACGCTTGTATATGAAAATGTTGTATTTTCCCACGCTATTCCGAACCATTCTGAATTAAATTCGCCTGTAGGAACAGTAAGAGTATCATTAACATTGAATTCAAACTGATCTTCAAGGGTTCCAGGACTTTGTAGATAGAGTTCAACTTGATTTGAATTACGAATATTCAGTTGATCGCCGTCATACAGCTCGAATATAAATGATTGAACGGTAGAATCTTCTAGGTCGATTTTCCAACCAAGTTTTGATTCAAGAGTAGTATTTAAAATTACTCCAGAATTAATATCGTTAAAGGAATCTTCATTGTCAACGGTTAATGAAAGCGAAAGTGAAGAGTTTGAAGCAGAAACTTTACTTTTTTCACGAATGTAAACTGGTCCGATTGTTGAATTTTCCAATGAAAGTGATGAGCGTTCATACATAAAAAGACTTTCAAGGAGGACAAGCTTTGAATCCTTAAGTGACATTCGTGGAGATCCTTTACTATCACTAAAGAGAGAAACGACAAATGAACCCTCTTCCGCTTCAATCGAAGATTCGTTTAAGGAAAGCTGCGAAGCTCCTTCAATATAAATATTTCGTGGTGAAATTTCAGATGAAGCAATGACGAGCTCTGCAGAATCAAGCGTAAGTCTCCCTTGCTTTCTGATAAAAATGTCCTGCTGTTCGGTACGAGTTTCGTCTTTGAGATTAATAGTTTTCCCGTTTATATCCCATCCGGGAAGCCGTAATCCACTATACCAAAGGTACGCAACAGCCCCGAGAATTACGACAATAACAACCCCGAGGTCAACTAACGACTGTTTCTTAAAGCGACTTATAAGCGACACACCAACCTTTACCGATATTATTTCTTCTCCTTGGGTTTATCCATTTTGTCTAAACCGAGCTTTTTCACACCGAAGTATACAACGAGCGCTATTACAATAAAATCAATTAGAACGCTTAAAAATTCTCCTACTTCAAGTTTCGTGTCACCAATACTTAAAGCAAAAGAGGTCAGTCCTTTCGCTCTTCCTAACGCTAGACCGAGAAGAGGATTGATAATATTTGTAATTAACCCGGTAACAAGCTTCGAAACAGCTCCTCCGAGGATAAATCCTACTGCTAGTCCAACGACACCTTGTTCACGAATGAAGTCAAGAAACCCTTTCATGAAATGAGAATAATAAAATTAAAAAAGTTGATACATTTTCTGTTTACACTGGTCGCAATGTACCAGCAAAAACCTGCCACGCAAGAGCTGATTTAGCTAACAGACTCAACAGAATATATACTTTCTCTCCGAAGGAATAATCCTTCCACTTTCCAACCTTTTTGTATTGAAGCACCATATTCAATGCAAAACTGTTAAAGAAAACGAATATCGAGAAAAATATCCAATATACAAAGTCAGGCGCTTTATTTTCACCGTCTCCACTATAAATGAGGTACAAAGCTACAACCACCCAGGGTAGAATTCCTGCAAGACATCCAAATATATAGGGTAACCAATCAGTCTTCTTGGTCAACTGATTGTAACGCTCCATCATAAGTCCCCACAAAATCATCATCGCATTCATGAAGAAAATCATAATGATAAGGCTGAGATCATACACACCCACAAGCATAGCAATCACGACCATCATGACCGAAGAACTTACCGAATATTCTATCCAGCGGGCATAATTAATACCTTTTTTAATGTTGCTTTCGTACCATTCATATATTCGGGGAAGAGAAATAATAAAATGAGCAGCAGAAGATAGAAGTAAGAACAATGCAACCAATGGTCCAATTTGTAGTTCAGTTAGATAATCAAGAACTGGTGAAAGTGTTCTTTGATCAACATCAAATTCAAGATAACTCGTTGTAACAGGTAGAGCAAATGTGTTACTCAAAGAAATCATCAAAAGACCTTGAGCTAAATGCAAGAAACCCATAACAACATTGTAAAGTCGCAACTTACTCACAGAGAAATTCATCCTAGTATTGAGTAATTAAATTAAACCTAACGGATAACATACCTTTGAAATTTAAGCTGAATCATTATAGCACAGCTACTACAATTTTCAGGTAGGAGTAAGATGATTTACTGTTAAAAAATTACTAATACAAACCAGAGCAGCGCCAAAAGAAAACCAAGGAATAGTTTTATTGCTACTCCAACAAACCATCCGACTACAGCAGAGATCCCTGATTGAGCTGATTCTCTAAGCGCTCGTCTAAGTAGAATCGCTTCAGCGATAAATGCGCCAAGAAAAAGACCAATAACAAGTCCGGGAAGATTAAAAATAAGCACCCCAATAATAGATCCAACAAACGAACCAATCATCCCCCATTTTGTTGCTCCATACTTTTTTGAGAGAGCAAATGAAAAGACATTATCGATAATCGAAGCAAAAGCACTCACAAGAAGGGCAATAAAAACAATTCCAGGACCTACCCCTGAATCCTTCACAAAAAACAACACAAGATAGCCCAAAAAAATGACCCATATACCGGGAAGATTCACAATATTTATAACAAATCCAAGAAGAACAAGAAGTCCAGAAATAACATACCAAAGAATTGAGAGATCCATACGAAAAGCATACACGATTGAGAATTAATAGGCTACTAGAATATACCTAGACAGATTCAATTCATTCAATCTCCCCTCTCGACATCATTTGTTATAATGCCGACATAAATAAATGTTTTCCAAGAATGCTTAGACTTGATCGCATTTCAAAATCATATTCGTTCCCTCTTTTCGAGGATGTATCTTTTACGGTTGGAAATAAGGAAAAGATTGGACTTGTAGGACTAAACGGCTGCGGGAAAACCACTCTTTTTAAAATTATATCTGGAAAAGAAGAACCTGACAGGGGAAGTGTCATTCTTGAAGATGAAGCTATCGCTCTTCTTCCACAGGAATTTGATATGTCGGGAGAGGAGCTTGTCGGAGAATACCTCGAGTCTCTTGTTCCTGATCAAAAAACTGAGATGTATCTTGTAAAAATTATCCTCTCGAAACTTGGAATAGCTGATATTGATGAGTATGAACCGCTTAACCAATTAAGTGAAGGACAAAAAATGAAGCTGTACCTGACTAAGCTTCTTATGGGTAAACAAATAGAACGGAAATCACGAAATGTAGTGATTACCCCTTCAAATCTCTCTCAGCACCCTCCCATCCTGCTTCTTGATGAACCAACAAACCACCTTGATATCGAGGGAATTCTTTGGCTTGAATCATTTCTAGAAAATTACGATGGTATTGTATTTTGTATCTCTCATGACCGTGCGTTTCTCAACTCAGTCTGTACACATATTTTTGAGATTGATGAACAGACTATCCATCAGTATACAGGGAATTACGATGACTACCTAGAACAGAAAGCAGAACGAATCGAATTTCGAAGACAGCAGTTTATGAGACAGGAACGAAAGCGGAAACAACTTGAAAACCTTATCAGCTCGGCACGAAAAATTAGCGATGGTACGAAAAGAGGAAATGCGGTGGAGGCAGCAAAAAAACGACTTATTCGTGAAGTACTACGAAACGAAATTCAACTGTACACCAAAAAACAGATAAAAGAGTTTTCTATCGCTGGTTCCGTACATGCATCCAAGAAAATGCTTTCAGTGAAAGAATTATCGTTTAGCTACCCAGGGACCTCGAAGGAAATAATCAAAGACAGTTCTCAAATACTTTTTGGCGGAGAAAAGTTCTGGATTTATGGTCCCAACGGTAGCGGAAAAACAACCTTTATTAAACTTCTTATCGGACAGCTAGCTGGTTATAGGGGAAGCATTACCTGGGGGCCGAATGTCAGGTTTGCCTACTTTTCACAAAATCAAGCACATCTTCCCCGCGATGAAAAAGTTGCGGCATATTTTATGAAACAAACCGGTATTCCTTTTGAAAACTCATTTGGAGCTCTTAATAAGTTTCTTTTTGACAAGGAGCAGAGGGATACTGTTATCGGTATGCTCAGCCCCGGTCAACGAGCACGATTGTCTTTTGCAATTTTTGCTCAACAGAATTACGATTTTCTCATTCTCGATGAACCTACAAACCATCTCGACATCGAGACCAAGGAGCTTATCGAACTAGCTTTAGCAGAATTTGCAGGAAATATTCTCCTCATCTCCCATGATCGATATTTCGTAAAAAACGTTGGCCCGACAAGGGCAGGTCATTTTGTCGAGGGAGTATTTGTAGAGGAATAGTTACATAAGCGAATAGGTTATTCCTAATCTTTGCTCAGATGCTTTTTTTATCCAGTATGCTATTGAATCAAAGGAATCAATATCTTTGAATAGAACCGGATCAGTTTCTTCCATTGCTTGTGCAAGCTGAACAACCTCATCAGCATTTAACCGTCCCGCCCAATTAGGAGAAACATAATCGGGAGAGTAGTTGATAGTCGTATCTTTAATACTCAAACGAAGCAGAAGCTTAAATCTTTCGTCATTGGTCTTTTCATACAGTATTGACCCAACTTTCACAGCAAGAGAATCATATTGAAGGGTAGTATCAAGACTAGGATAGGATACAGTAGAACGTAGTGACATATCATCAAATCCAAGCGTTTTCCTTAATTCACGATACTCTGGTCCGAGACGTTTTTCATATTTTTCAACCTCTACAGATTGAACCTTTCCATCTTTTTCTTGCAGTTCCTTCTCATACTTTTCCCAATCAAAAAGAACAGGAATGGTGCTAACCGACATTCATACTAATTAATAAATTAACGAATATCTAATCTACCACTTGAAATTTATAAAGAAAAGAATTACGCTGAAATCAGTAAATTTGTACCTCTGATTGATGAGTATTTCTGACCGTTTTCTTTCATTTCTCACCGATGGAATAATCTACCTCAAAAACTTCAGAAATCCCGGTAGTTACAGTCAACAATTTCAAGTGTATTACGGCCCAGCCCCTATGTATGGTGTTCCAGAACCTCAACCATTATCCTGGCTCGAAAACATTTGGCAATCTGAATACAAAGTTCTTCTTCTTCTCATTCCCTTCGCAAGTATTGTCGTGATCATTGGTGTATTGTACTTCGGGGTTAAAGCACTCGGAAACAAGAAAAAGAGTACCGCACCCGTGAAAAAAACCTAACGTCAGCATTTTCTCGAGTTGTCATTGTCTCTATTCTTCATAATTACCCTCTGTGCAGTGATGCCAATCGGAGTTCTTGTAGTTACCATTGTTGTAGTAGCAAAATCGTCTCAGACCTTTCTACCAGAGATGCAAAAGGGAGTGAAAAAGTTACACCGAATGATTTCGCTTAAGAAACACTCAGACCATGACCTTCATTAATGACCTCTTCTATTCTGGAGAAATGGAAATATGGCGTAGACAGCGGAACTGGAATCGCAACACTCATCAGCTGAATTATTTGTTCTGGGAAGCAACTGTTGCATGCAACTTCAAGTGTAAGCATTGCGGTAGTGCTTACGAACGCCTCAAAGGGAAAGAAGAACTGACGACCAAGGAAGCCCTCTCAGTGTTTACTTCCATCGCAGAAGACTTCGACCCATCGTCGATCACGGTTGCAATAACCGGAGGAGAACCACTCGTCCGTAAAGACCTCGTTGAAGTTGGACGAAAGCTATCAGAACTTGGATTTGGATGGGGATTGGTAACCAATGGCTATTTGATGAATAAAGAAATGGCGAGAGACCTTGTTCGGGCAGGTATGAAAACCGTCGTTGTTAGCATCGACGATATAGGCAACAGACATGACGTATTTCGAGGGGTGAAAGGTGCGTATGAGCACGCCATTAGGGCCATAAGAAACCTTAGTGCAATCGGAGGACTTAAAGACATACAAATCACAACTACCGTTACAGCACAAACAGTAGACAGACTAGAGGACCTTAGAAATGAATTTCTGACACTTCCAATCACTTCATGGAGAGTTATGGCAGTTTCACCCATTGGAAGGGCAAAAAAGAATCACAAATTTCTACTAACCAAATCTCAGATAGAGCAAATACTTACCTTTATACTTGAAACACAGAAGTCTAAATCGGTATCAATACCAGTTTTTTATGGATGTGAAAATTATCTCGGAAAAAAATATGAGGCAAAAGTGCGACCCTACTATTTTGAGTGCAGAGCAGGAATTAACGTAGGAAGCATTTTGTACAATGGCGATATATTTGTATGTCCGAATGTACCGCGCACCTCTCGACTGATACAAGGAAATGTCCGCAAAGAAAGGTTTTCAGATGTATGGAATACTAAGTTTGAGTATTTTAGAAATACAAATCTATATGCTCCCAAATCGTGTTCCGACTGTAAACATTGGAATTACTGTGAGGGCGGTTCAAGACATCTCGGAGATAATCCGTGTTTCATGACAATGGAATAAGAAAAGCTATGTATTATTGAGAATTCGGTTATCTCTACGCCCCTCAATACATCCTGATCACAACCCGATATCTGGTGAAACCTTAAGCATTGCGTTTAGACATATTTCAATGAAGGTTTCTACAGGGATATTGAGCCCCTCGGGATTAGCACATTTGGCAACCTCATCTCTTCTTGTACCTGATGCAAATTTGGGCTCTTTCAGAAATCGCTTCACTACCGAAGAAAGTTTTACATCCGCAAGTTTTCGCGACGGATAAACAAATGCTACAGCCATAATCAATCCAGTAAGGCTGTCAGCACAATAAATTGCCCACTCTCCTTTTGACTGAGGCCGAACACCACTTAATCCAGCTGCATGAGCCTGTACTATTCGATACACTCCCTCAGAGATTTCCAAACCATATTTTGCGAGAGCTTCACGAGTTTTATGAGGATGCTCTTCCTTAAATTCACCACCAAAATCTATATCATGTATAAGTCCTGCAAGCATCCAATCCTCTTTGCTCAACTCTTCCTCTGATAATTCACCTCTATCCTGCAAGTAGTCGTAAATACCACCCATACAGGCTTCAAGAGCAAGTGAATGATTTACAATGTTAGGTTCGAGCTGTGAACGGAGGGCTGAGAGAAATTGGTCGCGATTGGGGTACATACTTTTATGAATACAGTTTATACGAAAAGCGAGTTACCTGGCTGCGGGAGTTGGACAAACTGGTTAACTTTTTCCACCTCCATCCATTCACCATTATACGAATACCAACGTTATCTTTCAATTGGAAGAACGATTTTAATCAAGAATTATTCTCTGTAAAAGCCAATTTCATTATTCCGACATAAACTATGAAGAAGTTCTTATTTATCAATACTTTCCAGTTATTAGTACTTACAAAAATGCTGAAAAGTATTGATATTTGCGTAAAAAATATTTTCCAAAATGGAATTTTGTTCTATTTTCATTTTAAGGGGAGTTGGCATTGCTCGAACCATTAGTAATATTGTTAAAATCTTAGTTTTAATAATTCTATTCATTAGTGGAATTATCAATAGTTTTTCTTTTTATAAAATAGCACGCTAAATATGTCGTAATTGGTACAGCAAGAATTAAACCAATACTTCCTACAAGAGTCCTGACTATTTCAGTTGTTATTAATTCAAAATTAAGTATTTCATCGAAAGGTCTAGGATTGTTCATAAATAATAAAAGTAATGGCATGGAAGCTCCTGTATATACAAGAACAAGAGTATTAATCATTGAGGCAATATGATCTTTTCCAATCTGTATTGACCGTTTAAAGAGTTCAGAAAAAGAGAGATCATTTTTTAAATCGTGAAGTTGGTAAACTATTGCTGTTTGAGATACTGTAATATCGTCCATCACACCAAGTGTACCAATAATAATTCCTGCTAATAAAAGACCCTTCAGATTATATTGAATACCATTTGACATCTGCAAAAACATTGACTCCTCTGATGCTGTTCCTGAAAGATGTGTTAGATTTACAAAAAAATTAGACAGTAATCCTGTTATCACCAATGCAATGAATGTTGCAATTACAGAAACAGTTATCTTTTTTTCAAAACCGTGTGACATGTAAAATGTAACGGGAATAATTATAATAGAAGCGAGAATTGCTATTAAAACAGGGTCTTTCCCTGCTTGAATTTGAGGAAGTACGAAGATGAAAAGAATCGCAAAGGATATTGCCATCGATAATAAAGAAAAGAATCCTTTTTTTGATCCAATTATTACTGATATAACGATGAAAACCAAAAAAAGAATAAGTATTCCATTTGTTCTTACGAAATCTGTAATATAGAATACATCATTCCCTTCTATTCCTTTTGTATAAGATACTATCACTGTATCCCCTTTATGATATTCGATTACTTGAGCCATAGCGGCAGCCCCATTTTCTACAATTATTTCCTTCCCATCAAGGCTACCTTCCGTTACAAGTATCTTTAGTTTTTGGTATTTTTGAGTTTGGCCTTGAAATTCAATATCTTTTTCTTCTATGATTTCAATAATTTTACCTTGTACATAATCTGTTTCAAGGATTTGAATTGATTGGTTATCTGTAGAAGGTATTTCTAGTTCATTTTGACCTTCAATGTTATTTTCGTCTTGATAATCATTATTTTCTTGAGCAAAGCATGAAGAGCCTGAATAATTGAGACCTATTAAAACAAAAAGTAGAAATGTAATGAATATATTCTTAATCGTTTTCATACAAACTTATTTTTCGAACAGATTAATTATTTCCTGCTTTATTTCGTCATCAAACCCAGAAAATGCTTTTCCTTTAACAAAGATATATGGATAATAACTATAATCAGTCGAAACACCTTCGCTTAATGGATTATTCGTTTTATATGTTTGCAGGGTAGATGAATAATCAGAGTCAGTATTCAAGTGTTCTTCGTAAGCGATATTTTTATCCTTGAAAAAAGCTAAAGCATCAAGGCACATAGGACCGGTATTGTTATGAAATATCACAACCTTATCCGTAGTTATTGTATTGCCATTGTTTGATTCGGAACTACTTTCATTCAAATCATCAACTTTACAAGGATTAGTCACGTTTTCTTCTTCATCATAAGGGATAGCAGGTCTTATCTTCTCAGGTGTGTATGGAGCATTTTTGTTAATTGGGATCTGCCACATTGGCATTACTTTATCAACAGTTCCCAATGTGTCTAAATCAACCCAATCAACTTCATAATTATCCCAAAAGTTATGCCACATATCATTCCACCTTACCTTGTATCCTCCAATATATGTGTGAGAGACACCGATAAATTTCTCTTCTTGTATCGCTCTTTTATATTCCTTTTCCATATCCTCTGGACTTCCGCTTCTTTCATAGAAACTGTAATCACAAAAACTTCCATATTTGAATTCAGGTACATCAATATTTGACACAGATATAATTTTTACATTGTATTCCTCTGGCTTATAAACAGTCGTAGCAAGTTCTGTTGTTCCTCTTGCAGTAATATATTCAATTCCTAATTTATCAGCTATTTTTACAGTGTTTTCATCAGAAGCCATATATCTAGAGCTGATGATTCTAACTTTAATATTTAAGGCACTCTCGATTCTTGTAATCATATCTGTAATAGTGGCATATTGTTCATCGTAGGTCATTTCCCAATAAGGTTTTGGATCATAGGAAGCGGCTACTTCAACATTTCCTGTTGCTAGAACTTCCTTAATTGTATCTTTATTTTTATCAACGAAATCAGCGTTTACCATTAATAATCCCTTGATATTTCTTTCCTTCATGTCATTTACCATATTTACCAATCCCTCTGTGTTCTTAAATTCTATTAGAAGCATCATCGCTTTGGGTTTAGATGTAACTTCTGATTCTTTTGTCTCTGTTTTTTCAGTTGTTTTAGGACATCCAAAATTTCTCACAAGTAAAAATTCTCCTCCTATGAGAATCCCGAGTCCTAAAAGAACTCCTAGAATTATTGGCAGTTTTTTGCTCATAATTTTATATTAATAAATTAAATAATTACCCGAACATCAAAAGTTCAGGCTTTATTATTAAAATTATTCCGATAATTAAAATAATTATGCCTCCAATAAGACTTGACCATTTTGTGTACTTTTTTGCTATTCCTGTTACTTCAAAAGTTTTTACTGCTATGAAAAATATAATTAGATCATCCAACATAAAAATAATCACATAGAGGAACAAGTAGAAGTAGTATTCAAAAGGAGATAATTTTATTGATGATAATAGGTTGGTATAAACAGCTGGAAGTCCAGCAGAGCATACTACTTCGATTAAGTTAACTGAAATGGCTAGTGTTACAATTCCCAATATTGCCAATGCAAAACTTTTTTCTCCTAAAACCTTTTTTATTCTTTCCATTATGCTTTCTCTTTGTTTCTCGTTGGTTGCATGACAGCCTCCTTTTGAAAACAATGCACTTTTAATGTGTAAGATTCCGCTCACTATTGCAATAATTCCAATAATAACTTTTATCCAATATACGTAACCTACAAGTTTGAAGAAATTAAACCAAGCTGAAAGGAAAAAGAAGTAAACAATCCCAGAAGTAAAGATAAAAGTTGATCCTAAAATATATAGTTTCCTTTTATCCTTCATGTTTATTAGCATTGTAATTAGAAAGATAAGAATCCACATAGCACATGGATTAAAACCATCAACCAATGCAATTAATATTGTTGCAAGAGGAAGAGAAATTTCTTTAAGGTTTATTTTTCCAAAAATATAAGTCTCTAGGTACAATGGAGAAGTATTCTCAGAATTGGTACCACTCGAAATGATTACATCTTCGGGAGTACTGGTAGTATTTAACTTTTTTTCTCCAAGTAGAAACTCCGATAGATTATCTATACAACCATCCTCGATACATCGTTCAATTTCATTTGAAATTTCTTTTCCTGTAGTTTCATTACTCTCATAACCAACAAAGTATTTCTCTCCAATAACAAGAAAAGGAACTCCTCCTACATCAATATTTAAAAACTCCGAGGTTTTAGTAAATAGTTTGACATTTTCCTGATTGTAATAGACCTCATATTCATAAATGTTTATTTTATTACCATAGGTATCTTTTAGAGTCGTTAAATATTCTCGTTCTTTTGCACAATGAGGACAACCTTGCCCATAAAAAAGATAAACATTAATGGGTTCATTAACTTCTGCACTAACTTCGTTAATAGTGCCTGCAAAAAATACACCAAATAGGATGGCTAATGACAATGTTATTTTGAGCAGTCTACCGATCATATTATTTATCTTTATAAGTATTAATAATCTCGATTAATTTTTCTTTTTCGATTTCCCCATGCTCTCGATATATTTCGTTACCTTCTTTGTCAAGAAAAATAAAACAAGGGTAATCTTTGATCGAATACTTCTTTACTAATTCTTTTTCAGTATCTGCATCGTAGTACTCTGTAACTATCCAAGGTAATTCTTTTTCAATTTCAGCCCATCTAGGCTTCATTACCAAACACCCTGAACACCAAATTGCACCGAATTTAAGTACTTTCATAACATTATTTATTTATAAGAGTTAATAATTCACCTATAATTTCTTTTTTTTCTTCTACAAGGTTATACATGATATGCTGACCATTTCTGTTGCTTCTTAAATAACCCATATCTAATAGTGTCTTTAGGTGATGTGATATTAGATTGTGTTTCATACCAAGCTTTTCTACCATTTGGCAAACACAGGTATCCTCTTTATATAGTAAATCAAGTATCTTTATTCTGTTTAATACTAATAATTTCTGTAAATCTTCTATTTTTTTCTTTACTGTTCCATTCATCAAGAAAATATTAAAAAGTTATTTCAATGCACATTGAAATATACAACAACAGAATATTTCAGTCAAGATTGAAATATAAAAAAATTTACTTCGTTTTGGCTATATTGATAGCATATCCCTCAATGAGGGCTTTTGTAATTTTTTCAAGTACAGAGGTCAAATCCCTTTGATACTGACTTTGAGAAATCCCCATTTTCTTTGAAGCTTCATCCTGATCCATTTTTTCTAAATATCTTAGTCTTATTGTTTCAAGTTCTTCATCTGTTATTGTTACTTCATCAAGTTCCCTTAAAGGAATACCTCTTGGTTTAAAGTAAATCTCGTTAAAATCTCTTCCGAGTCTCCTTCTACATCGTTGTCGCATAAATTTATAGATAATAAATAAGAAAGAGGGGTAGTAATAATTTTTTATTGCTACCCCTCATAAAAGTCCTATGAGCAAAAAACACCTTTCATGGGTGTCCCGCATTTTGGGCATTTTTTCTCTGAACAAGGAATTCCTCTCGTATGTGGTTCTTTATAACCACATTTAGGACATGTACACTCTTTACTTCCTCCCTGTCCACGACCTCTCATTCCTTTTCCTCTACCACGTCCCATACCTTTACCTCTTCCAGTCATTGGACCTTGTCCTAAAGGACCTGTTCCGTCTAGTCTTGGCATGTTATTAATATAATAAATTAAATGGGTGATTACCCATTTAAATATTATCATTTTGTTTCAAATGAATCAATACCCATTTGAAGATATAAATATTTAGTGACGTATTATATAAATATCTATCTAAGAGGTCATAAAAACAAGATTTTTACGGCTCGAACCAGAAATAAACTCATCAAATAAACACTTTCGACATATTGAAATTTGGATAAATTTTTAATACAAAACTACGGAAAGGATTGGCTTAACAATATTTTTGTAATATTTTGTAATGGTTGACCATTATAAATCTTTGAGAGAGTTGGACAAACTCAGGAACTTTTTCCACCTCAATCCCTTCTCAAGTATACGTATTCCACAGCTTTCTTTCAACTGGGTTGAGTATTTTGAGTTGAATTCATTCTCAGTTAGAACTAATTTTTTAACGAGTACAAAAGGTGCGTAATATCAATATAATTACGCTATTTATAGTTGACTGTACAATGAAAATGCCCATAAATACTAGCTCTTTGCGTGAAAACACAAAAATATTTTTTGAAAAGTGCTTCAAGTACAACTCCCTTGTTCTGAACAAACTCATGAACCTATTCTGAGTAGTAGAAATCTACAATACCTTCTGCCAACACTTCGTCAGAATTTATGATACGTTTTCCTAAGACTGTATAATCAATTGCTAATGGTAATTCAGTGCATCCCAATATTACTGCTTGTGCTCCATTATCAAACATTTTATTAATCAAACTAATATATTCACTTTTATCTGCATCTGCATGTTTACCTGCAATGACTGATCTAATAATATCTTCAATAACTGGTAGTTCTGATGCATCTGGTTTCAATAACTCGATCCCAAATTTTTTCAAGGATTCATCATAGAGATTTGAGTTCACTAGTACAGGCGTCCCTAGTAAAGCAACTTTAGTATATTTGTAATCAGCACATCTTGTACTAACTAAATCAATCATAGACAAAAATGGAGTTTTCGTAAGTTTTTGAAGCTCAGCTAATAGTATATGAACTGTATTTGAAGCGATGCAGATTTTATCAACTTTGGACAAGGTAAAACGATCAACGCACTGTTTCAACATTTCATTAGCAACGGAGATCGACTCTTTGTTCGAAATAAAATCAGGTATAGGCAATGATTCAATTATCACATTTGGATAATCATCATTATTTTTTGCTGAGTATTTTTGCTGTGCTAATTGTATGATTTTCGAGTACAAATATGCTGTAGCTTGAGGCCCAACTCCTCCAATAATTCCTACAAGTTTATTTCTCATCTTTATATACTACTAAAATTATACTTATAATTATTAACACACAACCAATCATCTCAGCAAAGCTTGGAATATCACGCAATAAAATTGCAGAAAAGAATAAACCCGCAATAGGTACAAGAGCTGTGAATATACCTGCCTCGCCCGCCTTAACTTTTTCTAAACCTTTAAACCATAAAATAAAAGAAATGTATGTAAGGAAGACGCCATAATATATTATTGAAGTTATTTGAATTATAGAAATACTTGTAAATGTAGATTGTAATAAATCATAAATCGCTAAAGGAATTATTAATACTGTACTAATAACTGTTACTATTCCTGCTATCTCAAATGGTTTAATTTTGTAGCTAACTTTTTTCGCAAAAATACTAAAGCAAGCTTCTCCAAAAATTGATAAGAAAATTAATGCACTACCTATAAATAATCCAGAACCCAAATCCCATTTTACTGAGTTTGATGTATAAGTAATGAATAAACCGATAACTGCAAGTACAACACCAATAATTTGCTTTAATGTCTGTTTCTCTCTTAGAAAGACTATTGCTAATATGGAAATCATGGCAGGTTGTAATGCAGTTAATATACCTGCATAGCTAGAATCAACATATTTTAGACCTAAGAATAAAAAGATTCTATATAAAACCGTTCCAAGCAACGCTTGTAGAGATAAATAGAATAAATCTGACTTGGAAATACTTGAAAATGACCTGTTTTTTAATAAAGTAGGCAGAAATAGCAATGAGGCAATTAATAGGCTAGCAAATGTTGATAGAAATATTGGGAGAGAGTCACTGATAACTTTACCGACAACTACTGAAGTACCAACTATGATCATTGCCATAGCCAGATATAAATATGCTGACTTATTTTGCGTCATTGTTGGTTTTAATAAACTTAAAATTTCCTTTTTTCAATTCAGTTGCACCACGAGATACAGTCGCAATACCAACTTTTAATCGGCTTGCAATTTCCCTTTGTGAAATCCCTTGAATTAACATTTGAACAATTAAAAGTCTTTTTTCTAACTCTTCGATTTCATCAATAGTAAAAAGACTTTTAACAAAATCATTCACTTGGTCTTCTGTTTTTAAATTGTATATTGCCTTTCTAAGTGTTTTCATGTTCTAGTACATATTATATCATAAGAAGTATAATATTTAAATTGTATGTAAGAAAATAATTATGTCTCAATTCTCTCAAGAATATCTCGGTGTAGTTCGTAAAGTGTTTGAGAAAAAGTATAATCGATCACTCACAATTGATGAGGTCGAACTTTTTGCCGAACGACTTCTCAATTTCGGTAAAGTCATACAAAATTTCTACAAACGCAAAAAAGAAAAATATGGGGATAAATATGAAGTTTGGTTTGAGGAATTTTCGGAACAAGCAAAGGATAAAGAGAGTAGAAATGCCTATGAACTTAGCACAAAACAAGCTCGAACCAAAGCTAAAGTCAAAAAGTGACAGATTTCTACGGCTCGAACCAATATGATATTCAGTCAACCATATACTCTGTACAGATTGCATAGTAAATGGGATTCGAACATATGAAAATACCGTTAACACAAGTGAAATCGTATATGAACACTAACCCAGCAATTAGGACTTCGAACCGATTTAAAATTGAAATAGCCCATGAAATCAAGGCTTTGACGTGGTATTAAAAATGTGAAAAACTGGTTGCGGGACCAGGATTCGAACCTGGGTTAGATGATCCAGAGTCATCCGTCCTACCACTAGACGATCCCGCACCATTCAAATTTCATACGCAACAAAACATCTAAACGCTGGAAATTGTATCATAAATAGCAACATACCGGGATAAGCGATTCCTCTCTTCCACAGCTTGCTAATGCAAGAAAGAATCAGCATCTAACTTACCTTCACCAATTTCACCAGCTCCAACCATTGAAAGCATTGCTGATTCTGCAAAAGCAATATTCGTCAAATGCTTCACATGATCACTATCATCTTTTGAAAAACCCTGTTCTTTCGAAAATACCTCTATAATTGACTTTGCATCTTGCGTCTTTCTTAATTGAAGAGCAATCCACGTGTATAAAACCGAAAGATCATAATACTTGGGATACGCCTGCGACATCTGCGAGAATTGCACTAAGGTCGGTAAACCATGTTCTTCAAGATACACTATATGTTCAGGTTGGAAATTACCATGCACGGTTCCAAGCACCAAGGGTTTTGTATCAATAAAAGCAATTGCTTTTTCAAGACACTTTCTAGCCATTTTCGAGAATTCCTCGCTCAATGAACCCTCTCCTGAAAAACGTTTTTCATACTCTTCGTAGAGTTTCTCCGCCTCCGCTTTAAAAATTTTGTTGAAATCAACTGACTTTGCAGCAGTACTTAACGGTAACGAAAGATCAGGAAGATTTACAATGTTTTGAAGAATAGCTATCAGCGTCCCCGACCACTTACTGATACCCTCATCCCCAGAAAGGAGAGAGGACGCCAGTACTTTCCCTTCAACAAGAAAACGGGCATACCCATAAATCGCTACACCGTCAATTCGGGTATCAAACACTTCCTCAGGACCAGGAGGTATTTGAAACGTTTCTGTTTCCCCATAAGGAAATTCATTCCAGAGCGCACTGAGAACAGCCACCTCATTTTTGATCTCAAGAATCCGGCTCGCTGGTATCTCAAAATTACTCGTACGGTTTTCAACTTGACCATATCCCATTTTTACCCAGTAAGGCATTCCCTCTTTCTCCACGTGATAGGTAAAAGTACCATGAGACTCGTTTCCCGTTAGTTGCAAGACATCGTACCCTTTTTGAAAAAGAAATACGCGAAGCTTTTCATCAATTTGTTTGTACGATTCTTGAGTGGTGGAAGAACTATGTTGTTGAAGGTTCGATTGGTTCATGGGGGGCAGATAAGAATTTAAGTGCATCTGCAACATACATATCACAACGTTCAACCCCCATTACTTCCATACATTCAAATAATGGAGGGCTCATCCGTCTTCCCGTCACCGCAATACGAAGCAACATAAAAAGATCTCCGTGTTTCCATCCAAGTTCATCAGCGGTAGCACGAACCGTCGATTCCCAACTCTCTTGTTTCCACTCTTTTTCTATGACAGGTTTGAGATTCTTCCATAGCAATTCTAAGGCTTCCGGAAGTTTTTCGTATGAAAGTGTCGCTAAGTCCTCGACGTTATAATTCAAACGATCTTCATAAAAAAATCGTACCAAGTCAGGCACCTCGGATAGAATCTTGATACGGTCATGGATCAAGGTAATAATGCGGGTAAAATGCTTTCTATTCTTCTTCCATAAGGGGAGCATGGTATTAAGATCTTCTCGAAGTTTAAGCTCCCATTCTTCCTTCTCAACATACTGATCGGTAATAAGGTCAGGCAACACAAATCTTTCTGCCCAATCTATAATCCGCTCTGCAAGTTTCTCAGGGGTAAGTTTTCTAATATAGTAACCATTAAAATGATCGAGCTTTTCTGGTAAAAACCGTGCTCCTGATTTTTGAATTCTCCGTACATCGAAAAGGTTCAACAGTTCTTCACGAGAATATATTTCATCACGGTTTCCTTCAGGGCCACTGGGAGCCCATCCGAGAAGCACGAGAAAATTCCATAATGCCTCATTGAGATACCCTTTACGTAAATATTTGTGCGCAGTATTCGATCCTCCTCTTTTCGATAATTTCTTACGTCCATCAGGATTGAGAACATTCGGGGCTTGTACTAAATACGGCATATCCCATCCAAGTG
>CAZDUZ010000019.1:0-17388 GCA_964508755.1 uncultured Candidatus Saccharibacteria bacterium
AATCAGGAATGCGCGTTACAAAATCCGGACTGTACCTCAGAGCTTCAGCCGTGACTGCACTTGCAGAAATGAACTCAGCAGCGAAAGCATCCGGAATTGACCTAGCAGCACTCTCCGCGTACCGAAGTTATGCAACGCAAGCCAGCACCTACCAGTACTGGGTGAATTACAACGGAGGATCTGTCAATGCCGCCGACACTGTATCAGCACGTCCAGGACACAGTCAGCATCAACTTGGAACAGCCATTGACTTCACCAGCTCAGAAATAGGAGATCAGCTCGGATCGCAATTTGGAGGAACTAACGCTTATGCTTGGCTTACAGAAAACGCCTGGAAATACGGCTTTGTAATATCTTTCCCGCAAGGAGCCGAATCAATTACCGGATTCAATTACGAGCCATGGCACTACCGGTATATTGGTAAAGAAAATGCCACGGAATGGAAAGCAAGTGGGCAGATATTGGAACTGTGGCTGAGGGGAAAGAATTAATCCTTTCCTGCCACGTATCACTGTAACGATATTTTCCTCCGTTGACCTACAGCCAACTACCTCCTACAATGAATCAACTTTTTGGTAATCGTACAAAATAATGAAAGCCACAGGCCACAAAATTCTCTCAAATATCCTCAGCTGTTACACGGTCGCCGGAATTCTTCTCATTCTCATTGGAATTCTGTTATTTGTCACTCCCATCGTCCCCTATATCTGGTACAACCTCAACGAGGACGCCACGCAAGACGAGGCTGAAAGTCTACAGGGTCCCCTTGCTCAGCAGCCAGACAATCCGAATGATCCTATTGAGATTCCAGAGCCTGAACTCCCACCATTTGATCCAAATCTCACCACAACCAACACCCTTATTATTCCCTCAATCGGGGTAAACGGCACAATTAATGAAGATACGAATTCATTTCAAGGTCTCGAAAAAGGGCTGTGGCGAGCTCCCGACTGGGGAACACCGGATATGGATCTTTCCACCATTATTGCAGCTCATCGCTTTGGATATCTTCGTTGGAGTGCAGATTTTCGTAAAACGCAGTCTTTTTATAACCTGCCCAATACCAAAGTCGGTGATACGGTGCAAATCATCTGGAACCAGCGGTTATATGAATACAAAATTTACAAAGAAGAAGACAGTACAGCAATTACGGATTACAATGCTGATCTCATTCTGTATACCTGTAGAATTTTTAACTCTCCGGTTCGTGTGTTTCGATACGCAGAACGAGTGAATTAGAAAAGAGTAGGGGGATACAGGATCTGTTTCAACCGATACTCACCCCAGTTACACACGCAAACCCATAGTGTTGACTTCATACCTATCTCTCCAGTATAATTGGCTCAGGTTACTTAACTGCTACCTATTCTTATGAAAAACAGTATTGTTAGAAAATCAATCGGAGTCGCACTAAGCATTGCATCGTATTTCGTTGCCGTTCAGAGTGTAATGGCCGCCGGTGGATATGGACCTTACTCTCCTCATGTTCCTGAGGACACCTTTGGTTCAACCTCCATTTTGACCATTGCTGCTGTCGCATCGTATGCGGCTGGTGTAGGTTTGATCACCTATTCCAAAATCCTCCGCAATAGATTTCTTGCGCAAAAAGAAGCGTAAGAACATTTGACCTTGAATGTTGAAAGCCTGCTTCGAATTTCGGAGCAGGCTTTTTTGTTGGGTATGGTAGTTAGAAAAAATTGAGTGGGTATGTAGGTGCAGAAATATAAGAAGTAGGCTAATAGATTTTGAAGGTGTGTTTTAAGAATAGAGAAAAGAAGTGTTTGAGGATTTCCAGTTAACGAAACGAACTCAATCACCCAGAAACGTACATAAAGAAAAAAACGCTGAAGGAGAATGAATCAATGGTTGAATTAATAGAAATGTTTGGAAAAAGATTCCGACTCTCCGGGCAAGCATGTGTGATGCATGGGGCAGGGCTTGCCCGGAGAGAAGGAAGGTCGGTTAGCGGAGGCGACGGACGCCGAGGTTGATGTCGATGTCGATCCTGACATAGTCTGACGCCACAATGACGAACAGCACGATTGCCAGGATGACCAAAAACCAGACGGCCGTTTTGGATCCTCCGGACCTGAGAGCGAGTATGGACGTCACAATCAACCACGCTAATAGCGCGATGATGATGATCCATACCAGCTCCGCTGGAAGCTTCGCTAGCACTTGCCTCACCTCCCTTCCTGTTAAGGTTCGTCATTTTTTAAATGACACTAATATTATAACGCTAATCGACCAAGCAATCAACGCTATAGGTCTGTCCGCTGAACTCTCTGTTACATTTTCTTTAACCAAATATTAAATATATACCTACATATACTTATGAGTCTGTTCATTTCCAAGACTATAGCACCACACCGCAGAACAACCCATAGTGTTGACTTATATTCCACCCTATGCTATACTCTTGCCGTACTCGGTAAACATACGGCACCTTAAAAGAAGTAACAGAGTAAGAAGACATACTCGCAGATCATTTAAGTGAAACGCGCAATGTCTCCTTAATAGGAGACGATCATTAAAAAATACCAATCGTGCATTCAGTGATTAACCTCCTGAATTCACAGCTATATTGGTAAGACCTGTTGGTAAAGATATAAGCGGAAAGAGCTTTCTTTGGTTCCTCTAGCGTATAGCTCAGCGGCCATTTTATGTGTTCATTGATTATTTACTTTATGAACATGTAGACCGGCCGCTATGAGCTTTAGCGCTCCGAGACTTGGTAAGGAGGGACACTATGAAGAAGCTCACGTTGGTTCTGGTGCTGGCAGGCTTTGCTCTGATTCTCGCCGCTTGCGGTGGGACCTATCAGGTGCAAGGCGTAACCACGATCTACGAGGACGGCAAGGTGCTTGCCCACGAGGGTGCCCAGGTGCAGTGTATCAAGGAATGCACCGATGGGACGCTCACGCTGGCAGACGGACAGATGGCCAAGGTGATCGGCAGCGAAGGCGCGATGCTGGACCTCAGCAACGGCAAGGTGATAACGGGGACCCTCGAATGGGGTGCTCCTCCGGTCATTGACCCGAACGCAGCCGTCGACCCGAACGCAGCCGTCGACCCGAACGCAGCCGTCGACCCGAACGCGCCACCCGCACCGCCCACCGGCGAGGACTACATCGTGTGCATCACCGACGCCACTTACGGCCAAGCGTCTCTCGAACTCCTGAAGGCTCAGGCCATTGAACGGGGAGGAGCAATTCTCTTCTCGTGCGATTTGGCCAAGAAGCCTCAAGGAACGAAGCTGACGCATGAAGGCCTCTGGACGTCCGACACGACGAACCTCGCGACTGTCGCGACCGACCCCGCTCAGGTGAGCAATCGCGACCAGTACTGGGCCGGCTGGCTCCGCTAGCGCTTCGGCGCGCACCAACAGGTCACCCAGAGGGGCGAGATTTGGCTTTCAGCCTTCAATTTCGCTCCTCTGGTGCACCTGCTTTTGCATACAGACTTACAAGTTCTTAAAACCTGTATCCAGAAGCAGTTGCATCTCCCTCTCTGTTACTTTCACTTTGAATACTTTAGAATGAAACTTGGATCTCCGAGTTGATTTGTGCATGCCTACTGTATGTCTTTAGTGCAATCATTAAAAAATGTTGTTACCAGTCAGAGAGTTCTCTCATTTGTCATTTTTTTTTCAGCTGTTTTTTTCGCACTGTTCAAACTCACTTCAATCCCGCCTGGTACACAAAACGATGTCATCAGGTCTTCCCTTACTGCTGAACAATTTCTTAATAATCTTGATGGGGACGGGACAAGTCTTCGCCAGATAATTGCGTACTTTCTCAATGGGGGATATTGGACGTATCTGATCGGTGATATTTTCAGAAGCACGTTTAATATTGAAGCGCTTACCATTATTTCGCGTCTACCAGCTGCGATTTTCTTTGTGAGCACTGCGATGGTGTGGCTTAATATCCTGCTGGTCCTTAATTTCCCTAAAAAGGGGATGGTGTTGTTTTTCTTAATCTTTCTGCCGAGTGCTGCATTTATCACCTACAGTCATCATATTCCTCTGGTAGCGGGATATTTCTTTTTTACGTCATGCGCGGTGTATTACTTCCTTCGTTTCATGACTGCATTCGAACGCTCATTTGTCTATCTAGGTATTTCACTGGTATGCGCGGCACTTGCGACATATACCCATGGAATTAGCATCTTTTTCGGTTTGCTGTTTTATCCATTATTTATTGGTACCACCATGCTCATCTACCCCCAGCTAATTCGCGAAAAGTTTGCCTATTTGAAGGCATACGGGCAAGGTACTTTTGTACAGCTTTCAGGAATTATCATCCTGTTCTTACTGCTCATGTTCCCGTTCTTTCAAGGGTTTCTTGGTTCAGACCGCTCCCTTCAGATGCGGGATGCCACCACGATTAAATACCTCGTTGAAAACGGGGAGACTGATATCGCAGTTAAAAAAGCACTTCCCAAAATATGGTCCTATGTCCATCCCAATACGCTGGTGTGGAGTGGGGACATCGTAAAGGGTGAACAACCTATTTACAGCCCTGAATTTTTCGATGTAAAAAACGCACGATACAACCAATGGGTGACCACCAATCTGAGTCCATTCGGATTTATCGGAGGAGTCGCACTTATCATCATTCCTTTCATCCTGCTTGGATCCGTTCTCAAAGTTTTCCCCGATGAGTTCAAAGTACCGATTATTCTCACCTTAACGCTTGCTCTGGTTTATATTCTGCTTCCCATATTTCCCAATTATGATAATCCCTCGGTGGCAAAATCTCTTCCCGCACTTATGTTTATACCGCTTTCCATCTCGGTGATGGTGCAGTATCTCAGCCATCGCGAACGCTTTGTCCACTTCTGGTTGATATTTCTTACCGCTGCCGGAATGAATACGTTTTACAACCTTACCTATCTCTATTCTGAAAGATATCAAAGCGGTGAAACGCAAAAATATTATCAATACAATACGCAGAAACTTGCTTCAGATATTGCCACTGATCGTCCTCTCGCAAATACCCGGATTTATCTCTCACTCGATAATGGAGATATTCAAAACGCCATAAGTTACTACCTCAGTCCCTACATTCTCAACCGTATGGTGTACGGTAAACTTGATATTAATTCAATTAATGAAAACGAACACACCTTAGTCATCACCAACAATCAAGAGGATGTAAACGCTCTCGAATCACAAGGCACATTTGTACGGAAATATGTCTACTGGAAACCAGATAAACAATTGGATTTTTATATGATCGAACTGCGGGGAAGCGAAGTCTCGAAGGATTCACAAGCACGTCTAATTAACCCTTCTGACGCGCTGTGCCGAAATGAGCTGTATCATCCTTTTTTTACGGGAGAAACTGAATACCTCATCCATCAGTACCGCTACTTTGATACGGCTTCTTCATCCTATATTCTAGAGAAATGTCCGCCATCGTTTCCTTTGACCTTTCAACTGCTTAATACCGTAGCATTCTCAGGAAGCGGTAATACACTATTGACCTCTCCGGCTCCTGACGTGTGGAGGACAATACCTGCACTTACCGGATCAGAAGCGGGAAAAGAAGTGTCTAGCCTTGTAAAACGCTCTTCAACCAAGTCCGATGTCACCTATATCTTTTCAGATACGAAGGATGTAACGAGCGAGGTTGAATACCATTCAATTGAGCCATCAGTGTTTAATGGGACATCTCTTAGTTTAACTGCGACTCGGTATCCCGGCAAAGCAAGTGTCGACATAACCGGAAGTCAGACAGGGCAGGGGACCTATCTCGTAAAATTTGATTACCAAAAAGACAAATTCAGCTATTTGGATGTGTACGTGGTTGATATGAGCAAGGGCCTCAACGTACCGGCGAGCCTCCTCAGACAGGACTACGATCCAAGCGGAAAGCAAACCTACCAAACACTGCTCTACGTAGAGGAAAACAGGATGTATGGTATCGGAATTGATCTGCACAACAGACACCTAAACATAGATAAGGATAAACATCTGGTAAAAGCTGACATTTCAAATATTTCGGTGGTAAAGCTTACTTCAGATAATCTATTCTCTCTCATGACAAAGACAGAACCAGAGGGTGGTGGGACAATTGCAGATCCTGCAGTTAATCAAATTTCACCTGAAGTCGTGCATCTACTTCCCGGAATTGTGAAAATCAGCGGAGTGGCAAATACTCTTGCAATGAATGAAAATAGCCCAGACGCTTCAGGAGTAACGACAGACTCCATCCTTGCATTAAACCAGCCATACAGCAATTTTAATCTCGCCATAAGTCCCTCCTTGGAATTCAACCAACCGTTAGTGAACGGGATAACCCAAGGGATTGTGCTACCAGAAAAAAATATGACATCTGAAAATGAAACGGATAGTAACTTCCTGAACGAAGAGACCATGTATGTGATAAATCTCGGGTGGATACTAGGTGGAATTTTCTTCATTGCATTTGTTGGCATTCAGAATTATTTCATTACGTATGATCAGATTCTCATCGCACCCCGATATGCCAGAGATGAAGACTATGATCCTAGGGAAGTAGTAGTCAGATCGTATCGATGAACGATATGCCTGTTAAACGGAGTATGCTTGAATGAATAGTGAATAGACCATTACTCATTCAATTCTTTTTCATGAAACGGTAATGAATAATGAAGTGTGTACCTCACGTATTTTCGCTCATTAATGCTACTTCACCCCTTCGACAACCTCTTTTAAAAGCTTTTCATAACGGGGAAGAACATTCTCTTTCGAATACAAGCGCGACTTAATCTCAGCCTGCTTCTTCAATTTCTCATACAACTCAGTACTATCTATCCGTAAAAGCGCCCTTGATACCGCAGAATGATTGAAAGGATCTACAATTATGCCATCATGCTCATCAGTCACCACATCCGGCACCGCTCCATAGCTACTTCCAATTACAGGAAGTCCCGCCGACATCGCCTCCACCGCCACCAACCCAAATGATTCCCCTGAATACGAAAGTAACGAAAACACAAAGGACATCCGGTACAATACCGCCTTCTCACCTTCATCGACCTCACCGGTAAAAGTGACTGATGATCTAATGCCAAGTGTACCCGCAAGTTCTTTCAGTTCTGCTCCATAGTCACCTTTTCCTGCAATGACAAGGTGGTATCTCTGAGCCACCGCACTATCTTTTTTCTCCAATTCCGCAAAACCATGCAACAAATGCTGTATTCCTTTGTATTCGACCACCCGGCCCAGAGATAAAATGATCTTTTTCCCGTGGGGTATTCCAAATTTCTTACATACTTGGCTGATTTCCTTTGGCGATACCTCTCGAACAGGAGTAACGATAGGGGGAATTATTTCCACACGAGCAGTATCCCTGAGCTTTTTCTTAAAAAAATCGACATATCGCGGGGTAAGCAATACAATCGCATTCGAAGCGGAAATACTTATTGATCCAAGAGTTGCATCAAACATATCGACAAATACTTCAGGAATTGAAGCAATCGGACCATAGTGGGGATGAAATACCTGGGGAATTTTGGATAAACCAATAGCTTTCCCAACAGAGGGAATCCATGAAGTAGGGTAGCCGTACGTAAACGTCACCACGATATCAAATTCATTTCTATGTGAAAGAAACCAGGCAAACATCCCAGGAGCAAGGGTGAGCGGATCTTTCCCCAGTCGCACACCCCAAAACCTTCGCACAGTAACTCCATTAATTACTTCATTTTCTGTAGAAATCCGTTCATATCCATCTGAATTTCGTAAATCGGTTACCAGTACCGTGACTTCATGCCCCATATGAACCATCCCTTCAGCCAGATCTTTCTGAACGAGCTCACTTCCTCCCAGGGCTGGATGATAACGGTTTGCAATGATAAGGATTCGCACCGAGAAATGATTACATGTTAGCAAGTTCATGGTACCATCATCACATGGCACAATCAAACGCCCCACAACGTGAGATCCTCTTGATTTCGACATTTCCTCCACAAAAAGCAGAGCACCTCAAAGAAACCGGCGGATTGGCCCGTTTCATGAAAATAATCACCGATAATACCTCATCAGTTCACTTCACCATTCTTTCCGAACGCTTTTCCGATAAAGACATCCCATTTCAAGAAGCTTCCGGCCATACCGTTATTCCTACCTGGAAACGGGGGAGCTTGGGGGGAATGCTTGCAATTACCGCGGAAATCCTGCAAAGGTCGTATGCTGGAATTATGATCAATCACGATTTCGGAGTATTTGGCAACATGATGACCACACTTCTTTTTCCTTTGGTGATGCTCGTAGCCCGATTAAAAACCAATAAAATTGTCACTATTCAACACTCGGGTCTTACCGATCTTAGACTCATGAGTGGCCACTTGCAGATGAAGGAAGACGACTGGCGATTGTGGCTTTACAGTCTCGGGATAAAAGTAGAACTGATTTGGTTTCTCTGGCTCTCGAAGGTTCTGGTAGTTACAGAGGAAGAAATAAAGTCACGCCTTTCCAGTTTACCTCTCATCACGAAAGAAAAGATTGTCGTAATTCCACTTCCAATTTTTGCAAAGAAAACAGCTAAACAGAATAAAAAGGGTACAACACCTATACAAAAAGCAAAAAGTCTCTTTAACATTCTCTTTTTCGGTTTTCTTACCTGGTATAAGGGAGCAGATTGGATCGTTAAAAGTGCCAAACTCCCCGGGTGGCCTTCCGACATTCGACTGATAATGGCCGGAGGTCAAACCATCAACCAACCGAACTCAAGTTATTACACGAAGCTTGTCGAGGAAATGAAAACATCCCCGCACATCAAACATACCGGTTTTGTCCCTGAAGAACGTGTCGCTGACTATTTCATGAATGCAGATCTTATAGTTCTCCCTTACCGCGTCATGATGGCTGCTAGTGGACCCCTCGCGAGTGCTATTGGCTACGGTAAGCCATTTTTAATTTCCGAACCTCTCACCCCTTACGCAACCACATCAGATTTTGCAGAAGCCATGAAAGCTCTCAAACTTGAAATCTCAGACATTTCTTTTTCATTAAAAAGTAAGAAGTCCTTCATTAAAAGAATCAAAGACTTGCGAAAAAACAGTGATGAATTAATGAAAATCACTCAACTTTCATTAAAACTGCAATCCTCTCGGGCGAAAAAAACCGTAACTCACCAGTATGATGAACTGGTACTCAGAACAATCAACCATGAATAGAAAAAGTGAGAAAAAACAAACACTTGCTGTAAGAACTTACAATATCATGAAATCGTATTATCCAACACTTATTCTTACAGTAATTGTTCTTCTGATCGGTGTAGCAAATTGGCATCCCAATACCTACGTCATGGGTCTTGATACGTATGCACCATTTCTTAATATTCATTCGGTCCTTGATAAAGTATTCGGTAACAACGGTTCATTATTCATTGAATTCAGTGGACTATTGTTTACCCTCCCACTAATTGCCATTCTCCAGTTCATACAGATCCCTGCATGGGCAATCTCGCAAATAATGCTTTTTAGTGCACTTTTTACGGGAGTTCTGGGTATGGCCTATCTTACGAGGTACTCATTTGCACGTTTTACATGCAATCACCGTCTTACCTTTCTCTTTGGTGGAATATTGTATCTTTCGAGTCTTTTTACCTATTGGATTTTTAACCAGCCCAACCTCCTCTTCGTTGCAGGGTATGTATGTGTCCCCTGGGGAACATTACTCCTTGCAAAAGCATGGGGTAAAACAATGCAATTAAAATCCGCTTTATCACTGTTCGCAATAATTACGACAGTTTTTCTTTTCGGTGTCGTTTCATTAAACCTCGTAGCATTTGTTGTCTACCTTTTCATTACCGTTTTACTTGCATCACTCGTCATGCTCGTTCGCGGAGAAAAGCTTCCTTTCATTAAAATATTCCTTGCTCCGTTTTTGTTAATACTTGGTTTCATGATGTTATTACAGCTTATTGCATTAACATCCAAAACTCCTATCTCAGTTTTTTCAGCTGTAACGAAACATATCGAATCAATCCAGCAAAACGATCTTACCAACAAAATCTCTGATGATGTACGGGCATCAAGTTATTTGAGAAATTCCTTTCTCAATACTACCCGATTTGCAGGCAACTGGATGGAAACCCATGACCAGGATAACATCCCGTTATTTCAAGAATACTCTACGTATAACCAATTCACGTATGTACTCCTTGGTCTCCTACCATTTATTCTTGCACTTTCAACACTTGTTTTCATGAATACATCGGGATCGCAACAAGACAATCACACAGGAAGACTTCTTCCACTTCACCTAGCTCTTGTTGCAGGGATTTTTTTATGCAGCAATCTCTTCATTCCCATCGCTGAGAAGATTCCACTCATCGAAACAGCATTACGGTGGAATACCAGCAAGTTTTGGGGATTACTCATTATCCCTATGACACTTCTTGCAGCATACATGGTTTCAGTTATTGCTGCCTCGAAACAGTTCCATAAGAACGTGCGTTTTCTTATTGTGCTATTACTCGGTACAATTACTCTTATACACATCAATCCCGTTTTGGCTGGTAACCTATTTTCACCTCAACTGACAAACACTATTCCTCAAGAGTATTTCACGATGGCTACAGTTCTTGAGCAGGAATATCAAGAGAAAAAAATATTGTACCTTCCCAAGCCGCAGCAGCTTTACTTTTACTCATACGACTGGGGATACTTTGGTTCGGACTTCTTTGGGTATCTCAGTAATGGAGATTATATAAAAACAGGCCCTTTGTCGTATTTTCATAATAATAAGCTATATGATGAGGTACAAAATCTGTTGGAGATCTGTTCAACTGATAACTTGAACAAGACACTCGTTGATAATGAAATCGATTTAATTCTTTATGATGATTCAATTACCTTGAGTAATAGTTACCATGACTGCCTTTCTCGCCTTTTAAACCTTGAATCTGAAACTGAAAACCTATCGTTGTATACAACAATGATGGAGTAGGGAAGGCAGACCGAATTCACCTATTTTTTACATTTCTTTAAGACAGTAGATATTCACACCGATTGCCAGTAAAACCTATAGTGTGTTATAATTAGGTCATGGTAAGCATCATTTTACCGACCTACAACGAAGCAGGAAATTTGCCAATCCTTATTCCGTTGATTGCCAGATTCCTCAAAAATACGAAACACGAAATGGTCGTTGTCGACGATAACAGTCCTGACGGCACTGCTCGTGTTGCTTCTGAGTTAGCTAACAAGGGATATTCCGTCAAAGTCATTGTACGTAAAAACGAACGTGGCCTTGCTAGCGCCACACTCCGTGGTATTAAAGAAGCCTCTTTTGACATTGTTGGTGTTATGGATACCGATCTTCAACACAATCCGAAATACCTTCCAATACTTCTTAAGCAACTTGAATCTGGTGCTGACATGGCAATTGGAAGCAGATATACGAATGGAGGCTCGTTTGACGGTTGGCCATTGCTTCGAAAATTTATTTCCAAAACTGCGCTCTTACTTACCAGACCGTTGACTCCTGTTAAGGATCCGTTAGGAGAATTTTTTATGGTTAGAAAGAAAGTATTAGAAAACGTCGAATTCGAGAATATCGGATGCAGATTGTCACTTGAAATACTTGTAAAAGGAACATACGATCAAGTACGAGAAGTTCCTATTGAATTTGGAAATAGAGCATATGGAGAAAGCAAAGTACTTACGACCAAAACAGTACTACAAGATGTGAAATTGCTTATATTGCTATATGCCGCCAAGGCAAAGCGTATCCTTTCCTTCAAGTGGCTTTTTGCAACATCGAAAGTGCAGACAGCTGAACGAAAGCTCGGAAACGAGATAAAGTAACGAGTTCAAAAGTTCTAAAGTTGATCGAAAAGCTTGATGCAAAGATGTGTATATGGTTTAATTACCAAGTACTGTGAATTTATACTCTTAACGAGATTCCTGCATGAATAATGAAATTCCACCGATCCGCCCCGAAGATCAAACTTTACGAGGTAGAGCACGAAGAACAGGCGAGAGGATAGGTGACGACATGCGTCGCGCAGCTCATGCAGCTCGTACAGGAGCCTATACCGCCAGAGATACTTTTCGAGGAGATCATCGAAATCCTGCGCCTCGTCCTCCAGTTGAAGCACAACCGACACCTCGCCCTCCAGCTCCAGATACAGCAGGAAATCCCGGTAGAGAAAGAACCAATCCTCCCCAAGTTAATCAAGCTAATCCTGCCGGAGCTGAAAGTACCCCAGCAAGACCTGCACCGGAAGTCCCAAGAAGAAACATAGACTTAACCGGACATCAACAACTTCTCACCGCTGAAAGTGCTATCGCGGCTCAATACGCCCAGCTCATTGCACAACTTGAAGCAAGAAATGCCTCTCCTGAAGAAATTGCGCGTGTGCGCCGTACAGCAGATGCAGTCCTTGCCCCATTACGAGAAGCACGAATAGCTTACACCCATCCTGAAGCAGCGTTGATTACCCGCGAGGAAGAACGTCTCGCACAGGACAGGAGAGAACAAGCTATGCTTTTGGGTACCAATTGGAGATGGGTGCATGTTGGAAATGCAGTCACTGATTTACATACACAAAGACCCCAAGAACAAACAAGAAGAAGAGAAGCAGGGACACGTGATCCGCAAGAACGAAATCAAAGGATTCAGACACTTCAACAGCAAACAGCTGAAAGGTCAGTGCATGTCGAAGATTTACAGTCAGATCTCTATGAAGCACACGTCGCAACGAATCAAGCACAAAACGAACTTCAAGAATTTGATCGAAACCATTCTCCACTTCTCACACTTCCAATAGGAGAAGCTCAACGAGTAGCTCAGATTGCTCAGAATCTCGAAGCGAGACCCGTTCCAGCAGACCTTGCACCTGAAAGACATAATGAAGTACTTACCCAGATTATTACTGAGTTAGAGACACCTCAAGGACCACAGAGACAACCTCGCAGACTTTCAACTTTAGAAAGACGACATGCAGAACAACTTATTCGTACTTGGATTGCATTTCATCAAGCAGAGCAAACAGAACCCGCAGGATCTCCTGCTTTAGTCACCGCCCAAGAGAACTGGAACAACCTACAAGCAGAAGCAAATACAGCACGTGATCCTCAAAATCCAGATCGACGGGAACGAGTCCGCCTTGCCACGAATGTAAGAAACGCCCTAAGAACTGAAACCGAGACTGAGCACTCCATTCGACAAAGCTCAGATCAACTAAGACGAGATCAAGAAGAGCTACAACAGTTACAAACTGAACAAGATTCAAGACAAGAGACACAGCAGGAAGAAGCGCAAGCAAGAGCGGGTGAGCAATTTGCCAGCCGGCTTTCAGCTCGATGGATGGAACAGAGTGAACGACTCGCAAGACAGGACAACGAGATTGAAAGACTCGAACGAGAGTTACGTTTTACCAATCCAGTAGATTTACAAACACGAGTACAACTGTTAGAAGATCAAAACGCACTTCTCCGACAACGACAAGAGACAATCACTGAACTTCATGTTACCGAGGGACGATTGGATGTGCTTGAACAACGGTTCGCTCGACTTCGAAGAGAACACGTAGCCGCGGCAGCATTAACAAGAGACGTAACTCGTGATGCAGATACTGGCACCGCAACTGAGACCGAGACTGATACTGCTGCTGCCACAAGAGCAGAAGTTGATCCTGCAGCAACTACAGCAACCCCTACCGCTACTCCGACCCCGCCTGCAGCAGCTGCAACAGCAGCTCCTGCTACAGCAGAAACACCTGAACAAATCGCCGCAAGACAACAAGAAGAACAAGAACGCCGTGAACAAGAGAAAAAGGCACTTGAAAGAAAAGAACGGATCTTCAAAATTGCCACCATCGCAGCCTACGGTGTAGGGATTGCAGTAGGAGCATTCGTACTTTCTCCCGTTGTCGGAGTCGCCGCAGTTCCATTCTTTTTTGGCGGTGCGCTTGGCGGATTTATCGGTTCATTTATTACTAACCGTGTAGCAGAAAAAATGGAAGGTAATGCAAACAAACTTACTGACGCAGCAGAAAAACAACGTGCAAAACAAAGAGCTACCCGTGTACGAGATATCGCACGATGGCTTTCTATTGCCGCGAAAGGTTCCGCAGCCCTTGGATTCGGGGTCTATCTGCCATTTCTCTACTCGACCGCTATCGCCCCGACCATAGCAAAAGTTAATGCAGGATACTCCCTGATCCCTTAACCATACTCCTAAGTTGTATTAATACTGCCACATGGAATCGATAGAAAAGACCGTTCAGGAAATGCTGAATGAAGGCTTTACTGAAGAGCAGATTGTTGAACTCCTCCAAATTGCTTCTGAAGAAATTGAAGATACATTGTTTGTAGAGCTTGGTAAGAGGCTAAACGACCAAGAGGTTGAGCAGTACGAGATCCGGGCAAAAAACGCTTCGACAACGCAAGAAAAAGAAGCACTTCTCGAAGAAATGGCGAGCGTGTTTTTTGGCAGTGATGCCTATCAAAAAATGGCCGCAATCACTGTCTCTATCCTTAATGAAACCCGCAATCTTACTAAATCATTAAAACAGATGGAAAAAGCATATCAAGCTGGTGATCCTGTTATTCGAAAACAAGCTGAGGATGCGATGAAAGATCCGCGAGTACAGAAGCTGATGGAGAAGTGGAGGAGAGAGTAAGACGGTTTATTATTACTGTTTCAATCTGGTGTTACCTCTTGTTCCTTTAATTATTCCCGGAGTAGTTTTACGTCTAGTTCTTTGTAACGAAATGATATAGATCTCTCTTTTCCATGGATCTTCAAATTTTACGATTTTTTCACGAGAGCGTTTCTCCATCAGTTTCGATGCTCGAAAATCCTTTATCAGTATACTCTCTATATCGGCACTCTTAACTGAATGCATACATATGGTCATTTTGCTGTTTCTCTTTCGAAGTGTTTCTAGCAATTCAATAATGGAATTTGATGTAAACTGACCAGCATCAATTATGGCAAAATCACTATCGGAATAGCTTTCCACATCTTCAATAGCCAACGGTTTTAAATGCTTTCCTGTTAATTTGTATAAATTCTCCTCTGATTGTTGGTAGGATAATGACTTATTGAAATAGTTCCAAGAAAGTGACGAACAATAGTTCTCTTGATAATAATGAATAAGATAGCAGACAATCTCAGAATCCAAAACGAGCACTGTTTCTGGTTTTAACTTCATCAACAATCGGAATATCAATATCAGATGATCAAATGGAATAGAGTTGTAGAAAAGAGACGTATCGTGGTTATACTCATAATACTGGTGAGCTAGTCGCTTTATATCAGTATGTGATTCTTTTTTCATTACCTTTTGGACATATGAGTCGACAACATAATATTGGGAATAAATAACAAAGTTCACAGATGGAATATATTCTTTGTCTCCATTATTGGCTTTCCAAATTTCTTCATACATCTCCATATATTTTTGTAAATCTCCATACCGTTTCTTCATAAATAAACAATACGTTAATAGATCAATTGCTTCCAATTTACTTCCATTGTTATCATAAATATCAGCCAGATATCGAGTATTAGCTGCCAAAGCACTTTGCAACAACAAAATGACATGATCATGCAAGCCATTGTCAAAATAAGTACGTGCCAACACATTAGAAATTCTTATACTGTTAGGTTTAAGTATGTAAGCTTCCTGGAGATATGCAGAAGACATTTTTTTATCTACTTTCTGATGAAGTGTCGAAAGCAAAAAATTAGCTTCTCCCCAAATTTGAATATGGTGCATAATTCCCTCAGGTTTCTTCATGACCATCTCTAAAAGTGCCTTTTGCAATGGTTCGGTACCCGGTATCTGGCGTAACTCTATCGCTGTAATGGTTAAAAAATAGGGGTCAGAAAGATACTCCTCACGAACAATATTTTTTAACATGATCGTAACATTGCGGGGAGGAAACACTACTGAAGTTACAGTGGATGGTAGGGGGGCATGTACAAAGAAAACATCATCTAAGTGGGTATATTTATCATCAGAAGAAAACTGAAATTGCTCATGAACAGGATACTTATACAAATACTTATCTTTAAGGTTTTTAGAAATATACTTGTAGGAAAGTTTTTTTCCAATATCCCATCCGAGCATGACCACATCATATTTTGAAAGTTCATTCTTCACGAATGATTTGAAGCGTTTTTTCATTTCAGGAATAACATAATCATCACCATCCATCATCATTCGATAATCTCCAGTACACTTATTCAAGGCAAAGTTTCTTGCAGCAGAAAAGTCATCAATCCATTCAAAGTGAAACACATTATTGGTAAACGTCTTTGCTATTTCAACCGTTTTATCAACCGAACCGGTATCAACAACAATTAGTTCATCACAAATATCCTTACACCCTTCAAGGCAACGTGCAATCATATCCTCTGAATTTTTTACAATCATTGTGATAGATACGGATGGCATTATTTGATAAACCTACATCAATAATTTACTTTGTATAAATGAATATGAACGCATGTAATTATCCAATATAACCCTTTCACTCGCAACTTATTAATAACATCAACAATAAAAGCTCATTTGTTATGTTGACAAATATTTCATAAATTATGCTAATATGTATGGGTAAGGATTCTAAAACATGATTCTTACATGCCCGATAATCGTATGATTATCTCTCTATATAAGTAAAATCTGACCCTCTCTCTATGGCAACTCGACCTGAAGGTGTGTCTATGGATGGATTTAGCTCATCCATCTCAAGCGATGTTTTATCTCATATTTCAGAGGAACAGGCTCGAGAAAATGTACGCTTGGCAAGAGAGCAGGCGCAAGCTGCAGTTCAAAGACCTCTTTCGCAAGATATTGCTCAATCACTTGAAGGTGAATCTAAACGAAACCCCACCATTCGATCGAAAACTGTAACCGAAACAAGAAAAGTGTCCTTATTTGGACAACCTGAAAAGGAGGAAACATTACAATATGAAGAATCTCGTGCCGCTGATAGAGTGGTTAGAGCATCTGAAGACAAATTGGGCAGAATCGTAATTCAAAGTAATCGTAATCCTTTGAAACGACAACGTGGTGTACAAAGTACAGGTAGAGAAAGTCACACGGTATATGTGGACAATATGTCTCCAGACCAATTATCACAAAGTGTAAGAAATCAACTTGAAGGAAAAACTCAAGGTGAGCCTTTTTTTAAAGGTAAAACTGAAGCAGAGCTTCGATTAATACAAGCCTCTCTCGATCGTTTACACAAAAAAGCAGAAGTAATTCCAACCGTTCCGGTTGAACCTACCGTGCCTGGTGAACCTACTGTTCCTGGTGAACCTACCGTTCCTGGTGAACCGACTGTTCCTGGTGAACCTACCGTTCCTGGTGAACCGACTGTTCCTGGTGAACCTACTGTTCCTGGTGAACCTACTGTTCCTGGTGAACC
>CAZDUZ010000020.1:0-17126 GCA_964508755.1 uncultured Candidatus Saccharibacteria bacterium
GATTGGATCGCTGCCTTTAAACGTTCTGAAAAATAATCCGCAATATTGGTTTGTTCCTGTTGAGGATCTCTAGAGGTAGAAACACCGTTGTACATTCCTCCAGTGGTTAACTCAGTAGCACATTCATCACAGACCCATTCCTGCGTTCGTCTTCCATTTGCGATTTTTGTAAGTTGTGTTGTTGCGGGGCGTATTCCACAATTCTCACACGTCATACCTGAAAAAATGACAAATAATTAGCAATCCACAGTAACGACTGCCAACTTATAGTACCACACGATACTCGAATTTTCCAGTAAATAACTCCGCGGTAGTTCAGCCTATAAAAGGAAGTAAAACGTCTACAATTTTCTTTTGAGCGTCTTTGACGAAAATTCTCTCACGCAGCTTATCATCAATTTTTAACAAACCACCTCGAACTTTTGAAACCATTCTAAGCATTTCCTGAAAAAGAATTTCTGGACTCAGCTCTCCTTCAGGGAGGATCTTTGCAATCCCTGCCTCAACCAACACGCTTGCATTATGGAATTGTTCATTCTGAGTTACCCAAGGAATTGGAATAATAACGGAAGGAATACTAAAAGCTCCCACCTCATACACCATCAAAGCACCACCCCTCCCCACAAAGAGATCAATGTTTCGATAAAACAGACCCATCTCACAGGCTTGGGCATAGCGAAGTACCAACACTCGATCCTGCTGTTCGCTCGAAAGTTTCCTCACCGCTGAAATAAACTTATCATAATCACGGTTAACCTTGTTATCTCCCGTAAGTACAATGATATTGAAGTGGCTCACCAGCGACTTAAGTGCAATAAGAGTTATGGAGTTTAGGAGGTGAGAACCCTGCCCCCCACCCGCAATAAGTGCAGTGGGATATGCTGGAGTCATTTTTTTCAATTGAGCGAGACGGTTAGTGAGATCTTTCGGCCAACATCGGGAGTCGTTTAATTCTTTACGTAACGTATTACCCACAAATGTAGCTTTACGTGGCGAGAAAAAAGAGGACGCTGACTCAAATCCAAGAAGAACTTTCGTTGCAAAGATCGAAGAAATCCTGTTAGCAAGTCCAGCCTTCGTAGTTTGTTCATGAATTACAACCGGGATTTTTTTAAGCCATGCAACAAAGCACACTGGAACCGTTACATATCCACCAGTTGAGAATACTACAGACACGGGATATCTCTTAAACAGCGAGAAAGAATCAAGGAGACCGCCAATAACACCTCCCAACCCAATTACCGTACTGAACGAAAAGCGCCGTTGCAATTTACCACTCCTTATACCGAGAAAGGTAATACCATATTCTTGAGCTACGCGTGACTCTACACTTTGGGATACTTTCTCACCCTCCATTCCCTTCAAACCACCGACATAGAGGATTCTTGATTTCACCTCGGGATTGCGGCTCACCAATTCATCAATTACCGAAACAGCAGTAACGGTGTGACCACCTGATCCCCCACCGGTAATGACAATTGTGGAATTTTCAGTGCTTGTTTTATTAACCCTCCCATTCGTTCTCGGATGTATCACGTTAAGCATATCATGTTCCACCTAAATTACATTGTTTAATTCTTAACATGCCTACTTACATTCAATAATATACCCATTGCGGCTAACGTCACAACCATAGATGAGCCACCATAGGTAAAAAACGGAAGTGGTACTCCGGTAACAGGTACGAGGGTTACATTTGCACCCATGTGTAGAAAAGCCTGAAAAACAAGCCAGAAGCCAATTCCTCCCGCAAGCAGTTGCCCTAATCGATCAGGCGCCCTTACCGCAATACGATACGCACGAGAAAGAAATACCAGAAATAATGAAACAAGTATGATCCCTCCAAACATACCCATTTCTTCAAGAATAATAGCAAATATTGAATCAGTAAACGCAGTATTTTCAACAAGAAACCCAAACCGTTGGCGTGATTCTCCAAAGCCTTTCCCCCAAAAACCTCCAGACCCAATGCCAATGAGTATCTGCTGGGTCTGGTATCCAGCCCCTAAAGGGTCCGTTACTTCTCCGGTGCGCTGAAGATCGAGAAAGGTTTGAAGACGTTGAATACGGTAGGATTCAATACTCAGTGCTGCAACACCTAGTAAAAGCCCTACAATCACAGCAAGAATTGCTCCACCAGTATGCACGGAATCTCTTCCTGAAGAAAAATAAATAGCAAAAGCGACTACACAAATAATTACCGTAGAACCTAAGTCTGGTTCAAGTAAGACCAGACCTCCAACAAAGAGAAGTAGGAACAAGAAAACACCAAGTTCATAGATGAAATGATGACGTATTTTTTCCCTGAAATCAGATATCGCTTGTTTTTCTCTGGATAGCCACAGACTTAAATACATAATGAAAACGGGTTTTGCCAACTCAGCAGGCTGTACCGGAATACTGCCAATTTGAAACCATCTTCGTGAGCCATTGATTTCGTCGCCAACAACAAGTACAACGATTAATAAAAGGATCGTGATACCAAGAAGCGGAAACGCAAGTTTGGTAAACTGATGATAGTCCCAGAAATAAAGGAATGCTCCAGCGCCAAGTCCGAGAATTATCCAAACAAACTGCTGTTTAACAAAGTGAAAACGGTCATTGAAATAAAAGTCCGCATTGAAAACGCTTGCTTCAAAAACCATAATAATTCCAACAATTAATAACACAGCGGTTATGAGAACAAGTACCATATCAGGCTTATAAAGCGTATGTTCATGAGAATCACCCCTGATTTTGCGTAAAGGTGTACCCCCGCGTTTAACTATAGTTTTTTTCTTTACACTTTTTTTGGGGTTTGTAAGAAATTGAAACACTTGCAGTGAACTATCTGGTAGTTTAGTATGGAACAACACTAACATACCTTGATTGATTATTGAAGTGACAACCTACCAAATTGAACGGCCAAGCGACCTTGGTAAACTCGTCGTAATAGGAGGTCCCGGTGGTACAGGATCTTCTACCATTGCCAAAATTTTAGCAGAAAAATGGGGTCTTCACCGAGTATATGCTGGCGAAATAATGAGAAACAAACAAGAAAAGAAAGAACTCAGTGATTTTCTTATTGATCAGGTCACCAACCATCCAGAGATTGATCGGTCTATCGATCAATTTCTCGTTCGTATGAGCTACTATCCCAACATTCTTATTGAAAGTAAATATTTTGCAGTAATCTCAACTCAAGTCGGTATACCATGCACCGTTAAAATTTGGATTACCGCAGATTTTACAAGCAGAATTTACCGTACCCTTGAAAAAGACAACCTATTAAAATCGAAAAAGGTCATTAGTACTGAAGATCCCCTCTATAAAGACACTCAAGAACAGCTTATGAGACGTCAGGCAAACGACATAAAGCGTTGTCGAAAACTTTATAAAGCAGATCTCAGCAAACCTGAAATGTATAATGATATCGTCATAGATACCACAGGTCTCAATGTACCATTCACGGTAAATAGAATTTTTGAAGAAATTAAGAAAATCGACAAAGTGTACAAAAGATTCCAGCCGAAACAGTTGCGCTACTAGCCAATCATTGCTACGATAATTACGGATGGCAGATATTAATCAGACACAGCCACCTGTTTCATTCTCACCTCCTTCTCCAAGTGGGATGGCGGAAACGCCCCAACCTGCTCAGTTTACACCCCCTGCAGCTCCACTTGCTCCGCTTGGGTCAGTCCCTCAAACTCAACAACCCCTCAATATTGCCAACGCCCCTCTCAGCGACGATTTATCAGTTCAATGGAGACGAACGAAGTGTATGGTGTGTGGGTACATTCACGAAGGGAGAAATGTAATGACTGTTTGTCCGCGATGCAAAAACGCGGATCCGGACAAGTTTGTGGAGTCGGATTAAGTAAAGGGTTTACCAAGTGAGATCATCTGTTTAATTGTGATTACTTTCTATTCCCCATATAGTTGCTACTAAAGGATATCTACGACCAAGAGTTTCCAGATCATCTCTTAATTTAGAAATTTGATTTCCCGTGGCTTTAAGAGCCAAAGAAATTACTTCATCGGCTGCAACATCAAGTACTTGCTCTGAAAGTTTACTAAAATTTTCCACCTGAGATTCAGGTTGTATATGAATATCAGCTTTTCCCTCACCTTGTTCGTCATTTCCATCCAAATGCAGTGGATTTAATTCGCTCATAGAGGGTAATCACAACAATTTATGTCCTCAATCTCTGCATTGTTTCTTCAAATCTACCTTGCGCGAGAAGTAATTTCTCCTTAGCAACGACAAATGATATCGTGTTTTGTATTAACAAGTCTCTTATTTCATAAACTTCATGTTCTAGAGTCATATATGCAATAGTAAGTTTCATCAGAGTATCTTGAACAGGTTGAAGTGAGACATCCATAAATCTGAAAGCTTACGAGTAAGTTAACACAGAATAAAAGTTTAAAAGCATTATCGAACTATTACTCACTGCCGGGAGCGGGGATCGAACCCGCACGCTCTTGAAGGAGCACAGGATTTTAAGTCCTGCGTGTCTGCCTGTTCCACCACCCCGGCACATTTTCAATGAAGGCGTTTTTGCCTAACAATGTTACTGGAGGTGACGACGGGATTCGAACCCGTGAGTAGCGGTTTTGCAGACCGCCGCCTTGGACCACTTGGCTACGTCACCATAAACTGAGTTATGAGCACGAAAGAGCGAATGGTAAAAACCTGCCCCGATTATACATAATACCTTGTCCGAGTGAAACGGTTAGTGTGAACCTCAGAATCGTTTATCATCAAAAACCATTACTTTCAGCTTTTTGATTTCTTACTCTTCAGATTTCCGATCATCATCCTTGTTTTAATAAGGCTATCAGGCTCGAGCGACATAGAGTCGATATTCTTATTGACGAGAAATCGAGCTATTTCAGGATAATTTGAGGGGGCCTCACCGCATATTCCAACCGTGCGATTATGCTTATGTGCTGTTTCGATAATTTTTGATAGAAATCTTAAAACAGCTTCGTTTCGCTCGTCGTACAGATAGCTGACGAGAGCGCTATCACGGTCAAGTCCGAGAACAAGCTGGGTAAGATCATTGGTACCAATGCTAAAACCATCGAAGATTTTCGAGAATTGATCAGCAAGAATCACGTTTGATGGTATTTCGCACATGACTAACACTTTCAATCCATTTTTGCCTCGTTCCAATCCATTTTTCGCAAGGATCTTCAACACTTGCTTACCTTCATCAACGGTCCGGCAAAATGGAATCATCAGTTTCACGTTTCTTAATCCGAATTCGTCTCGAACTTTTTTCATTGCTTTGCATTCAAGCGCAAAGGCATCTTTAAATTCAGGACTGGTATATCTTGACGCTCCACGGTACCCAATCATCGGATTTGATTCGATCGGCTCGAAGTATTTACCACCGATAAGATTTGCGTATTCGTTCGTTTTGAAGTCCGACATTCGGACGATGACATCTTTTGGATGGAAGGATACTGCAATTTTAGCTATTCCTTGAGCTAGTTTTTCCACATAAAACTCAGGTCCCGATGGATACCCTTTGATAATCTCACGTATCCGCTCACGCTCCTCAGGATCCTTCACGCGCTCTGGAAACAGGAGGGCATTGGGGTGAATTTTTATGTAGTTTGAGATAATGAATTCTTCACGTGCAAGACCAACTCCATCAGCAGGCATCTGAGCAAGTTCAAATGCAGCGGCGGGACTTCCAAGATTAAGCATTATTTTTGTCTTTGTCTTAGGGATGCTCCGCAGATTCACTTTCTTAATCTTGAAAGGAATGATCCCTTCATAGATTTTTCCAGTCTCCCCTTCCGCACAGCTTACCGTTACTTTGTTGAACTTGGGAAGTACCATTGTTCCGGTCCGAGTTCCAACAATACAAGGAATCCCCAATTCTCGAGATACAATAGCCGCATGACAGGTTTTCCCTCCCGAATCAGTAACAATCGCTGATGCTTTTTTCATAATTGGCTCCCAGTCAGGATCCGTCATTGTCGTTACGAGAACATTGCCACTCTCAAATTTCTCTATTTGGCTTACATCTTTAATGAGTTGAACTTTACCTGTACCTACTTTGAACCCAACAGCTGTACCTTCAAGTATCACCTCGCCTTTTTTCTCGAGTACATATTCTTCATAGACGTTTGGATCACGCTTTGCTTGCACAGTCTCGGGTCGGGCCTGAACGATGAACAACTTCTTCGTTAATCCGTCCTTCGCCCACTCAATATCCATTGGCATACCGTAGTGTCGTTCAATCACCATCCCCCATTTCGCAAGCTGTACTACATCTTCATCATTGAGGGAAAACTTGTCTTGATCAATTTTTGAAACTGGGATATTTCGAGTTGTTTGATTGCCTTCGACAGAATAAATCATGCGTTCTGCTTTACTTCCCAATTCACGAGAGACAATGGGATTAAACTTCGTTCCTACCATTGGTTTGAATACATAGTATTCGTCAGGGGTAACACGACCTTTTACAATATTTTCTCCAAGACCCCAGGATGAATTTATTAATATCACATTTTCAAATCCGCTTTCCGTATCAAGGGTAAACATAACCCCTGAACTTCCTCTATCAGATCGAACCATTTTCTGCACACCCACCGAAAGCGCAATACTCAAATGGTCAAAGCCTTGGTCTTGTCGATATGAAATGGCCCGATTGGTAAAGAGTGAGGCAACGCATTTTCTGCAGGTTTCAATAAGTTCATATTCACCTCGAATGTTAAGATATGATTCTTGCTGGCCCGCAAACGAAGCTGTCGGCAAATCTTCACTGGTAGCGGAACTTCGTACTGCCACATCGACATCCGGCATATTATGCTCTTTTGAAAGCCTTCGATATGCAGTTCGAAGTGCCTCGTCGATTTCTGTTGGGAAAGGACTACTGAGAATTGCTTTTCGTACCGCATAACCCCGAGCTGCCAGATTTCGAAGATTGTGGGTATTAAGATCCTTTAAAATTCCCTTAATCTCATTATCAAGACCAGTTTCTTTCAAAAATGCCCGATACGCTTTAGCAGTTAGTGCAAAACCATTTGGAACTGCAACTCCTCGTGGAACTAACTTTTGATACATTTCTCCAAGAGAAGCATTTTTTCCACCAACAAGCGCAACATCTCCTTTGTTAAGCTCGTTAAACCATAAAACGTAGCGATCTTTTTTTGCAGACATGCCTGTAATATTTTTAAGAAATTAACTGCGACACCGTATTGATCTCCAATACATTGGTACCACCCTGTTGAATAACATTTGCTCCCGCAACAACCACTAACAAATCAGAATCTTGAACATAGCCCCTTTTCTTTGCAAGTTTTACCATTGAACGGACAGCGACCGATGAATTTTCTTCTAAACGCGACATTACATGTGGAACAATACCACGCGACAACGTAAGTCGCATCTTTGAGGTATGATCTCGAGTGAAAGCATATATGGGCTGTTTTAGCCAAAATCGCGAAATAGTTTGAGCGGTACATCCACTACCGGTTGCAACAATTATTTTGTCCACCGGAAGTTGAAGACAAGTTTCAAAAACAGCTTGAGCAATTGCATTGGTCGTTGGTTTAGCTAAAGGTGAAGATGGCATATCTCGTGGTTCTATAACCGCTTCAACCTCTCGACATATTCTCGACATCATGGAAACGGATTCTGCAGGATATAATCCAGTCGCCGTCTCAGCTGAAAGCATAATCGCATCCGCTCCATCAAAAATAGCATTTGCAACATCACTTACTTCTGCACGAGTAGGAACAACGGTCGTCACCATTGATTGGAGCATCTGTGTAGCAACAACAACGGGTTTGCCAATAATATTACAGTCACGAATAAACTGCTTTTGTAAGACAGGTACTCTTTCAGGCTGCACTTCTAATCCCAAGTCACCTCGTGCAACCATTATTCCTTCCGATACATCAAGGATTGACTCAAAATTCTCAACCCCGAGCTGATCTTCAATTTTCGCAACAAGGGCGACATTAGACTTTCCAAGCATTTTCCTCACAACTTCAACATCATCTGCCGTTCGAACAAAGGAAAGAGCAACCATATCAATACCAATTGCCTTAGCTGTTTCAATATCCTGCCGATCCTTTGATGAAATACCGCCAAAATTTATCGTTACTCCAGGAATTGCAACTGTTTTTAAACGTTTAAGCGTGCCTCCCTGTAATACTTTACAAACAAGTGCATATCCATCCACCTTGCGAACTTCAATTTTTATGATTCCATCATCAATTAAAAGGATAGAACCGACAGGAATTTGCTTCTCAAGTCCGAGTTTTGAATCAGTCACTAATGAGATCTGGTTTTGCACTGGACGAGTAAAAAGCGTAACTTCTTGACCTGATGAAATTTTTCTTTCAGCTCCAAAATCGTTCAGGCGAATTTTATGTCCGTTAGTATCAAGGAGAACTGCCACGTGGGGAGCAATACGGCGGACCATTGCTGTTACCCGGCGGATTTCCTTCGTGTCTGCAAAAGAGGCATTTATACGCGCAATATCAAGTCCGGCCTCGACCATTTTTCGAAATATTCGTTCATCCCAGGACGAGGGTCCTATGGTTGCTATAATTTTCGTCTTATGCTGTTCTACGGGCAGTAGGGGACTCATGTCCCTGCCAGTATACCGTAAGATTGTGCAGAGTGTCACGATACTTCATTAAAACGCTTTAGAACAACGAGGAGATCAGACATAAGTGGTTTCGATCGCTTGTTTTTCAATTCGGAAGATTGAGTATTATTTCAAAACATCATTGGTTAGCGCCCTTGCCCTCTTTACGCTAAAACTATACAATTGTATAGTAGTGCAGACGTAATTTAACTGCCAGGAGGATGAACCCATCTACACTAAAGTCCGCCTTGTATACGTTTGCGTTAGGAAGCTTGATCTTTTACACAACAGCTCACGCGGTTAACGGTATAGAAATGTCGGGAGAGGTTTCGCATTGGGCGATGGCATTCGGAGTTTTTTTTGTAGCCCAGTTTCTAGTTCCAAAACTTCTCAAATTCTTTACTATACCGAGAAATATTCTTACCTATTGGGCGTTTAGTGCATTAACGACCTTTGCTTCTCTTTACGCGATGTCGTTATTTCTACCAGGGGTGACCTTTACAGAGACGGTCATCAATTCGGCTTCGTTTGGTTTTGTGTCGATAAACGAATATACTTTGTCGCCAGACATTACAATGATCCTGGCATCTCTGTACGCAGGACTACTGAGTGCTTTGTTTTATTGGCTCAAAAAGTCTGAGGAATAATGGTAAAATTGAACACACTGCCTGAAACTACTTATTTCTGAAATCAATACTTGAATGGACTGGAAAACAATAATTACGGTAGCGCAAATAATCGTCGCCATTGGTGTCGTTGTATCAATTCTCCTTCAGAATCGGGGTGAAGGTCTAGGAACCTTTTTCGGAGGTGGAGGAGAGATCTTCAGAACTCGGCGTGGATTTGAAAATGTGCTTTACTATGTTACGGTAGGACTTTCGGTGGTACTTGTCATTCTTTCTCTTGTTAATACCCGTATCTGATGAGAGATAGGATGAAACCGCTTCAAGCGGTTTCCACCACAAAAACCGCAATCAATCTTACTCCTACAGAAAATCAGATTGATCCCGCAAGCAAATACCGCAACGATATCCCTCAGGAGAATGTTATCTTTTGGGGAACTCCTATGGCTAAAACGGCAAGTTTACCCGAACGGATACGGACAATGTTTTGGTTTTATCCAGATGTACTTGGACGAATATTGCATAGGCTTCGTCCGTTTTCATATCTCCTTCTGTATATTGGTTTGCTATTTCTTACGATGCGAACGGTAACCTATGCCGGTCAAAACCCAAATTCACTTTTCGGACTTCCTCCAGAGCAACATCTCATTGAAGGAGCAATCGGAACGACAAGCACTTTAAATCCTCTTTTCGCAACGAACAACCAAATTGACCGAGATTTACAGACACTTATTTTTGATCGTTTAATCGGAATCGGGCAGGATGGAAATCCAACTCCGGATCTTGCTAAAGAGTGGGCAATTTCTGACGAAGGAACGGAATATACCTTCTTTCTAAGAGAAGATGTGTGGTGGCATGACGGGAAAAAATTCACCGCAGATGATGTTGTTTACACATTTACCACCATTCAAAAACTTGAGAATGAGGACAGTTTCAGCAGTGAATTTGCAGAAGTTACTTTCCAAAAAATCGACGACTATTCAATTCTCGTTATATTGCCTGAACTCAATCCCACCCTTATGGCATCTCTTTCATTTCCTGTAGTTCCTCGACATATTCTCTCAGAAACATCACCTGCAGGAATAAAATACTCAGACTTTAATAATTTCCCCGTGGGAACAGGACCATATAAAATTATTACGAATACACAGACAACCGTCGTCCTCGAACGAAACGATAGGTATTTTGGTAAAAAGCCAAAAATTGCAACGATAGAGTATGTGTTCTTTCCTACAGAAAAGGAAGCTATAACCGCACTTAAGCAATTCAAAATTCACACCTTGGTCCAAGCCTCAGATGATGTTGTAGAAGCATTTGAAGATTACAAAGCTTATCAAGTAAATCGTTTCGAAACTCCACTCAGACAAAAACTTATTTACATTAATACGCGAAATCAGGGACCTCTTACTTCTTCTACGGTGAGACACGCACTTTCAGCAGCGACGGACCGTGAAAATCTTGTCAAAACAATTCCCTCCGGAGGAAAAGCAGCGTACGGAACGATCCCTTCTGTATCGTGGGCATATACAGAAACAGCAGATAGATACAGCTACGATACAGCAAGAGCTGTTAAACTTCTTGAGCAAGCAGGATGGTCACTTGATCAGGAAAATAGAGGTTCTGCTACATTTCGGGTTAAAGATAACGAACCGTTATCAATTACCCTTACCTACCTAGACACACCGAGCAATGGCCGAATAGCCTCATTCCTGCAAGATTCATGGATGGATCTGGGAATTAATCTCATTCTTGATCCACAAACCTACGAACGAATTTCTAGCGAAATTGTGCCTCGTCGTAACTTCGAGATGCTCTTGTTTGAAGTAGAATACACTCCCGACCCTGACCGGTACAATCTCTGGCATTCCACTAAATCTGACTACCCTGGCCTTAATCTATCCGGTTACTCTAACCCTCGGGTTGATGTTGTACTTGAGCGTGGCCGCACTACCAAAGATCAAGAGAAACGAAAAAATGACTATGCAATTCTAGATAGAGCCCTTATGAATGATATGCCAGCGATTTATCTCTACTCTCCGACATTCACATTCATTGCGAATACTCATGTCAAAGGTATAGAATTGGCCGGTGCTACCCTACCACAACATCGGTATAACACTATTGCAGACTGGTATATAACTCGGACAAGGCTGGGATGGCGAAATTGGCAGACGCGCTAGGTTCAGGGCCTAGTTTCCGATAAGGAAGTGGGGGTTCAAGTCCCCCTCCCAGCATAGAATGGTAGCCAGGAACAAAGACGGCGAGTAATTGGGGTGAAGGTGCATGATAAAGAAAAACGCAGGAATAAGGTTGAATGCGTTATTTTCCTTTATTTGAGGTAAGTGAAATACGAAGTTTGTTTGTTTCTTTATCAACAGTCGTTTTAGTTGTCTTAAACGCCTTCATAAACTCACTCTTACTGTATACTTTTCCTGGAACAGGCTCGAGTTTATCTGTAGAATCAGTTCCTTGTTCTGTTTCACTATTCGTCTCAATGGTGGGTGAGGAAAGTTCTTCTGAAGATGGTGATTGAACGAATGGAGAATTTGTGGACTTATTGTCCCCATGCGTCTTATCTTCACCATCGGGGTTTTCAAGGTCAACAGTTTCAGGCTTTTCAGAAATCGGTGATGCTTCTTGTTTTTGGGTTACTTTTTTCACTATTTTTTTTGTCGATTTCTTTGGCGTAACTTCGTCCTTATCATCCGTTTCCTGTTCTACCGTTTCCTGTTCTACCGCTGGACCGTCCGTTTCACTCGGACTATCTTTAACATTTTCTAAAACTCCAGCTGATACACTCATCCCATTGCCAACGCCTATCCCCGCTTTTTTGAATTTTTCACGCAAGCTTACTTTACCAGTAGTAAAACTTGGTACTTTCTGAGAAGATGCTGCATTTCTTACAGAAAGTGCTGTTTTAAGAGCATCTCGAGAAATTGAACGTGAACGGAGAAGACTACGAAAGATTGCTGATAACACAAACAAAACAATTACGGCAACAAGCCCAACAATTGAAATTACGTATACATATGTTTGTTCAGTATAAGGAATATACCCAAAAAGGTAGTCGATATCATCTTCCGCTCTGGTATCACCTGATTCACCTTCCACACTCACACCACTAACCTTTCCAACCGAAAAGACAAATGGCTCTGAAAAATTGCTTGAATACCCTGATTTACGAACAAAAGCGACGGCTGTATATGATCCGCTATCAAAAGTATTATCAATGGAGGCTTTCCACTTTCCTTCTGTATCTGAATCAACAACGACACTTTGAAGAGAAGAACCTGCAAGGAGGACAATTCTCGAATTTGGAAGCGCTGTTCCTTCAAAGCTTAACGTATCATCTCCGTTGTATTCCTTTTTAAGACCCTCAGACCACACAGGTGCTCGAGGAATTACGACTATCGTTTCCTCAAGGTTTTGAGATATTCCTTCTGTATCAACAAATCGGAAGTTGAGAACATGTTCACCAATGGATAATGCCGGAAGTGAATACGGACTAATTACCGGTGAAAAACCTCCTCCATCCACCTGAATTTCAAACGCTTCATTTGATGGGTTAGAGAAAGTTATCGGTAAATTTGGATTATCAGTTTCTTTGGGTACTTCCAGTCCTATTTGACCGCGAAGTTTTTCACGTCTATCGTTCTCAATATCATCAACGACCGAATCTACCTGCTCTTGTGATATTTCTTCAGCTTGGGTGAGTTGTTGAGCTACCACATCTGAAACTGAAGGACCAGTATTTTCATCCGTCTGTCCTTCTTCCCCTTCCGAAACGCCGAGGACTACAGGGTTACCTGATGTAATAAGTAACGATAGTTGTTTCTCCGCAAGGTTGGCGGAGTCTTCACTTTGAGAAAATAACGTGCCAAACATGGTACCCCATCCAGCAATTGCGAAAGCTAATATCAACCAGTGTAAAAGGCTTATTTTCGGTGAAGAAAGAAGCTTCGTCTGTGGAGACGGAAGAGCTGAACCAGACGGGGCAGGTAATTGAAGCGTTTCTAATTTTAATTGCAGAGCTTTTTTTTCTTTGGGCATACTTTCTGAAGCTAACACATGAATACGGTCATGTCAACGTAAAAATTACTATTCTTGCTTGTCTTCTCGCTACGTTTTTTAATGAAATGCTTTAAAAAATTTGAGCCTTCTACTGTTCCCCAAATACATATCCTGAAATCCTTATCTTATCTGCACCATCTACGAGATCTACCTGCTTTTCATCATCAATTCGAGTTGGAATAATTTCATAACCGAGATACGACTTATCGTAGAAGTAGTGTCGGACCATAACCCCTTCTCTCGTTTCCTGCGACCACGTTTGGTCAAAGAGAAAATTTCCGAGACTATAAAAGATTAATCCATTAGCATGATATTCAACCGGTTGAATCCAATGCGGGTGAACACCGCTGACCACCGTTGCTCCTGCATCAACAGCAATCCTTCCAAATGTGGTTTGATACCCATTCGGTGTTCGTTCGTATTCATTCCCCCATTGCATATCGACAAATACCACATCTGCAGTTTCTTTAGCAGCCGCAATATCTGCCTTTATTGATGCTTCCTGGAGTTGTGCGGATCCTGGAGAAGTAGTGGTGGCATAGTATTGTGCGGGAGGAATCATGTTGTAACCGACGAATGCGACCCTCAAAGTACCAAGGTCGAAAACAGCACTACGGTGAGCTTCTGTTATATTGCGACCACCACCAAAGTACTTGATTCCATTGGTATCGTACCAATCCAGTGTCGAGTTAAAAGAAGCAATTCCATAGTCTAAAATATGATTCCCCGTAAGTCCGACCACGTCAATTCCTGCCCACGTAAGACCTTCGTAAGCAGCAGGAGGACCGCAAAATACCAATGTCCACGTGTACTGCGTACATCCCTCTACCCGAGATCCTTCATTGCTGATATGCGCCACTGAGGCCTCTCTCAAAATATCTCCAACATTTCTCAACGGATACATCCAGTCTCCATTTGTACTACTTGTCATAAACCACCCCCGAGCTCCTACGACGGATGTACCAGTTACGACGATACTTCGAAGTGAATCAACCGTATAATTTGATGGACCAAGAAGGCCTTGGACCTTGGAAAAGAGAGAGTCCATATCCCCAGTTTTAATCCAAATACGGGAAATGAGAGGATAATCTTCTGCGACAACTCTATTGCGAAGATTACTTTCACCGATAAGCACTTCACTCAATTGAGGAGTCAATGATTCAAATGGAATGAGTGCAAGAGTAGTTGGATTGGTAAGAACCACTGACGTTGGATCGGTTTCACTTAACACTCCTACCCCAAGACCTGCTGACCGGTCCAGGTCTTCACGAATCGACGCTTCAACAATGACTCGATATGTCACTCCATTTTTTTCAATCGCACCCTCACCAAGCAATCGATACACCTCATCAGGGGTAAGGACACCGATTGAAGTACTTCGATCATACCGAGCAGCAAGAACAAAATACCGCTCCCACACGAGGTCAAAGTCCTTTTTGTCACCTTCAACAGAAGAAGAAATTACCGCACTGCATCCTTTTTCGACTCTTCCGGAATATGACTTAACCGTTACAACATCGTTTTCACGCTTTGAGAGAGATTCTTTACCTTTTTCTATCTCCTTAAAAACGTCGGATGGAATATCATCTCCAACACAAATCATAATCTTACGAGGAGCATTCTCTTCCTTTTCTCGATTAAAATTTGAAAATATTGGATTGATGAAGTCTTTAATGGCACTTCCCGCACCAGTATTTTCTGCAATCCACACCAGTCCGCAAAGTGACAAAAACACAATAAGAACAGTAAGAATTATATCTGTTAGTCGAAGATCGTTTTTCTTGGTATGGCTTGATTGTTCTTGTCTCGTAAGATGGTTATTTAAGGAACTGTTTGTATCTTTCCCAGATCCTGAAAGTCTACTTACCGGATGGAGAGATTTCCTTTCTGTCACGCCAGAATGAATGGAACGACTCCCTATCGCGCCTGAGGGTAGTATCAGACGGCGGGAGGATGAACTGTTTATATCATAAGTTTTTTTCTGCATAGCAAGCTTTAACAGAACCTTATTGTTTTCGTATCCACTACACGGTCAATCCAGAGAATACCATCTAAATGATCATACTCATGCTGAATGAAAGTTGCCAAATCACCATTTACTTTTTCCCGTATCCGCTCACCCTTTTCATTTAAGTACGATACCCGTAACTCAGTATATCGGTTCACCACACCGCACAAATGTGGTGTACTCAAACAGCTTTCCTCACTCTCTACCATTTCCAGTGAAGGAAATTCGAGCTGAGGATTGATGTAAATATCGAAGGTAGGATGCTTTCCTGCAACCCCTTTGTGAAGGGCCAAAAAGACACGGAGCGGAACACCTATCTGCGGAGCAGCAAGTCCAGCAGTAATAAAGCCCTCTTCAGGATTCTGCTGAGCTGTTTCACGCATATCAGCAAGAAATCGCTGGAATTCATCAGAAGCAATATGAGTAGGATCCACCTCTGCGGAACGCTCCCGAAGTACTTTTTCTCCCATTAATACAATTGGTTGAACTGCCATGAAGCTAATAATAACATAAAGGGAGAAAAGGTATTAACGGAAACGAGTGTATACGGTACTATTATTTTGACAGGTAATTTTTTTTATTTATCACGTATGTCTGTCGCAGGGGTTGCGGATTTTGGTGAAGCGATAAGTGATGGATTCACTGCGAGGGGATATTCCAATGCCAAAAGTGAACTAGATGCTTTGATGAAACCGCCACCTGCACCAAAATCAGGCGATTACTACACAGAACTTATGGCACATTATGCCGTTTCTGAATATTGTCGTGAAGCCTTGGCTTCTGTTGACTCACTTGCAGGAAATAACAATCTATCTGCAAGGTTATTCAGAAAAGGTTTCAATGAAGAGCAATTAAGACATATCCTCGGTGAAATTGACAGATCTGAAACCATTAATGTAACCAATACCGAAAAGCCTGAGCATACCTTTTTCGAAACATGCCGTCGAGTAAACAGACTCATAGAAGGATGTGTCCATGTTATAAAAAAAGATGAAACAGTAATCGAACACCCTCGTATCCCAAAAATCAAGGTCGTGCATATTAAAAACGGAGACAAACCGCCAGTTGAACTGCAATTTGACATCCAACAGGAAGATCCGCAAATACACACACCTCGACACCTTGTAATCTCTGCTCCACCAGAAGAAGGCGGTGGATCTCTTTATTTTGATTTGAGCATGATAGCTCAAGGGTACGATCCAACAGTAATTATTTATGACTTAAGTGAACAGGTCGAAGCATATGTCACTAAGAGAAGAGTATTTCCGCAACTTCAAAACCAGTATAGAGATCATTTACGGGATGAGATACTTGATGGATTAGCCAAACTTGATGCACGAGTGAGTCCGGGAATAATCGAGTACCGGACAGGAAGAGTATCCGTAGATAACGGAAGAAAACAAACTTACTTTAAACCCTTCGGACAAGTTGGGTATCCTCATGCTGTAGGGTTTTTAGTTACGTATGATTTTGAGGAAAAAGGGTTACATGTCACACCATATATTGCGATGAACGAAAAGGTTGGTGATGAAGTGCTCGAACGAAAGTTTTTCGGAAAGGCCTTTACGCTTGAATCAGCCACCCCGCTTGGTACAATTGTTTCAATAGACACATTAAAGAATGCAACGCCTAATAGTCAACGCGAACAAGTACTTCCCGATCGCCAAACCACGCCTATCAATCGTAAACCTCGTCCGGTTTAAACCAGACACCTATTTCATGTGAAGCCTCTTCTGGATCTGTCGATCGATGAATGACATTGAAAATTGATCTCTTTTCCTGATGGCTTGATAAATAGCTATCCGTGGCATAGTCCCCCCGCAT
>CAZDUZ010000021.1:0-16454 GCA_964508755.1 uncultured Candidatus Saccharibacteria bacterium
GAGCTCCCACCACTACTTGCGCCAATCGCAACAAGCATAACAAATACCGCAATAATACAGGCAAGCAAAATAAGAACGACTGCACAACCGATAGAAGCAACTACCCAGCATCCGGAATTTGAACTTTTTCGGACAACCACTTGCGGTTGTGGAGAAGGAGTATTTGATGCACCTTGAGACACGTTCTGGTTTGTTTGCACGGGCAGCATGGTAAAACGTTAATTGCTAACCTTCCAACTTTACAGTAGGAATTGAAGTTCCGCAAGGACTTATATTATTGAGGAATAAGGTTAAAACAATTGCAAGAGTTACTTACTTTCCAACGACTTTTTTGCGAACCGCTGTCTCGATTTCCTTCGAAAGTTCAGGTTTTTCGTTAAGGAGTCGTATCGCTGAATCCCTTCCTTGAGCAAGCTGTGTATCTCCATACTTAATCCATGCCCCACTTTTTTCAAGAATCCCATACTGTATCGCAGCATCGATAATACTGCTTTCATGATCTATTCCCTTAGGATATAAGATATTGAAAGTCGCTTCACGGAAAGGCGGTGCAATTTTATTCTTTACAATTTTTACCTGACGCACATGTCCGATTACTTTATCTCCTTCAGTGATTTTTTCTCTCTGACGGATATCCATTCGGACAGATGCATAAAACTTCAAAGCATTCCCACCGGTGGTCGTCTCAGGATTACCAAACATAACTCCGATTTTCATACGTATCTGATTGAGAAAGATAACCATCGTTCCTGTCTTGCCGGTAATGGCTGTAATTTTACGGAGAGCTTGGGACATAAGCCTTGCTTGTAACCCCATATGACTATCACCCATATCACCTTCAATTTCGGCACGCGGTGTCAACGCAGCGACGGAATCAATGACGATAACGTCAAAACCAGCAGAACGGACAAGTGTTTCAAGGATTTCGAGAGCTTGTTCTCCAAAGTCTGGCTGAGAAATATACAAATCGTCAATATTTACCCCAATTGACTTGGCATATTGTGGATCGAGCGCATGCTCAGCGTCGATGAAAGCTACCTTCCCTCCAAGTTTCTGAGCTTCGGCTAAAATATGTAAGGCAAGTGTCGTTTTGCCTGAAGATTCAGGTCCGAAAATCTCGACGATCCTTCCCCGCGGTACTCCTCCAGCCCCCAGCGCCATATCCAAAGAAAGCGCACCGGTAGGAATGACCGGGATATCGAGTCTACTGCTACTCCCGAGCTTCATAATAGAACCTTTTCCAAATTGGCGTTCTATTTGCTCAACAGCCGTAAGAATTGCTGCATCTTTACCTGAAGCTTGTTCAGATTTACTAGCTGAGTCTTCTTGTTTCTTTACCATAAGTGAATTATTCAAAGGTTAATATTGAGGAGTCTATCAAAGGTATGACGAAGGGTCAAAAATCAATGTATTTATTAATTATTTTTTAACATACATCCCCAAAAAGCCTTTCTTCTAAGGGAAGTAAAAAAGAAACTTAATAGCTGAAACATTGCACCTTTCGAAGTTCTAGTAGAGTCGAAACCTACTTAGATAGCTTTTCCGTACTTTCTGTAAACGAGAAAGTAATATAACAATGGACCCCATGCACTTGTAAATAACATGACTAAAATCCACACGATTTTTTCATTACTTGAAAATGTATCTGTTTCCTTGCGTTTGATAGCGTCAATAATTAAATAAATCCATAAAACAATACCTACTAAACCAACAATGGCTGAAATCGCAAGTGTTCCGAAAAGAATAAAAATTCCAATCTCCGGTGGTAGCGTGGGTGTAACCGTTAAATCCATAACTCTGCGAACTTAATAATAATTAAATGCTCAAAGCGTAACTTAATTTCTCTCAGTGATACACTTCCAGTTCATTAAATAGCATTTCATTGTAATTGTGAAGTAGCTACCACCTCCTGAGTCGAAGACTGTTCATCACTACGGAAAATGAACTCAATGCCATAGCCGCACTTGCCACTACGGGAGAAAGAAGTATTGAAAAAAGAGGATATAAAACACCACCCGCAAGAGGGATAGCTAAAACATTATATCCAAAAGCCCATACTAAATTCTGTACAATGACTCGCATTGTTTGCTTCGATAATTTAATCGCTTCCGTTACTTTTGCAAGAGATCCTTTAACAAGAACCACATCTCCGGATTCCATCGCCACGTCGGTACCGGTTCCCATTGCAATACCAACGGATGCTTGCGCTAAAGCAGGAGCATCATTTATACCATCACCGACCATAGCGACAATATTACCCTTATTCATTAATTCCTGAATGATACGTTGTTTATCTTCAGGAAGAACTTCAGCGTATACTTCATGAATGCCTAACTCTTTCGCAAGCGTTTCAACTGCGGCTTTACGGTCTCCTGAAAGGACAGCCGTTTTAATTCCAATATTTCGGAGTTCTTTCACCATATCTTTCGCATCAGCACGAAGAGAATCCGCTACCGAAACGGCAGCGACCGGTTTACCTTGCATTGCAACCCAAAATACCGTTTCACCTTTCTTGTTTGATACTTGTTCAAATCTATTTAAAACGCTACTATTTCCAACCTTTTTTTCTTCTAGAAGATTTCGGGTACCAATGACAGTATCAATATTTCCATACATAGCAGTGATTCCCTTTCCCCCAATTGTTTTAAAGGAATGCACCATTCCTTGACTGACAGTGGAAAACTGAGATCCAAAGTACTCAAGAATAGCCTTGGAAACAGGATGTTCTGAATACGATTCAATTTCATACAGAATTCGTGATATTTTTCTTATCTCTTCAGGATCGTTGCTTACAAAAACGGTATTAACAACTTTCGGTTTACCTTCCGTTAGCGTTCCCGTCTTATCGAACACAATGACATTCACTTTACTGAGTGTCTGAAGAGCTTCCGCATCTCTAGCCAGTATTCCTTTGCTTGCTGCAGTCCCACTCGACACCATGATGGCGGTAGGAGTAGCAAGACCCAGTGCGCAGGGACAGGCAATAATGAGAACCGTAATTGAGGTATATAAAGCAAACGCTAAGGGATTTTCATCAGAAGGAAGCACACCAAGAGGAGCTGCAAACACTAACCAAAACAAAAACGTAAAAACCGCAATACCAAGAACTACAGGCACAAAAACACTTGAGACTTTGTCAGCAATTTTTTCAATTGGAGCTTGCGAAGCTTGCGCGTTTTCTACCAACTGTATAATTCTAGAAAGCATTGTCTGATTACCAACTTTCTTAGCCTGTATTACGAGAACACCGTTCTTATTAATTGTTCCTCCAATAACCGAACTTCCAATAGTTTTGTCAGAAGGAATTGATTCTCCAGTAATCATCGATTCGTCAATTGCAGATTCACCCTCGATTACCTCTCCATCCACAGGAATTTTCTCGCCTGGCTTAATGAAAACATTATCCCCAACGAGAATTTCGCTCACACTTTTACGAATATGGTTTCCTCCTTGTATTACTGTTGCTTCGCTTGGTTGTAACTTCAGCAATGCCATAATAGCCTCTCTCGCTCTCCCTTTAGCTTTCGTTTCAAGCAGTCTCCCCAGAAGTATAAAAAAGAGAATAAACACCGCAGCTTCAAAATATACAGGTGACATTGCGGATACATTATCCAATAAGCCCGTAAATAGGGTAATTCCAGCAGAATATACCCATGCAGAAAAGACCCCTATTACAACGAGCGTGTCCATGTTCGCACTTCTTTTTTTTAATGCAACAAAGGCACTTTTAACGAGATCCGGACTTCCAATAATGAGAATAACAGATGAGATTACCAATTGGAGAACGTTGAAAAGAAATGGGTCAAGGGAAACAACTTCATCAAAGTGAGGAATAAGTCCAATCCGCGACAATAACATCCAAAGCATATGAATCCAAAAAGGAATAGACAGAAGTCCGGTAACAACCACACGACGTTGAAGTTTACGGAACTCCACAGCTCGCTGTTTCCCCGCTTTATCTTCAAGCGATAGTTTCTCGACTTCGGGGGGAGACGCAAGAACAGCCTCTCCCTCGGAAATCGACACAAGCGAGTAAGGACCCGCTTGTGCTACCACCTTCGCAATATCATCCAAACGAACAAGCGCAGGATCATATTTCACGTATAATTGTTCTGCAGCAAAGTTAACCTTTGCTTTCTGAACCCCTTTGCATTGAGCAAGTGCCTGCTCAATTAACGATTTACAGCTTGCACAATGCATTCCAATTATTGGAATACTTTTAGTTACATTTGTTTTCATAATGTTTCTACTACCTCAATCGTGCCGCTCACCATACCCATCCAACAACTGAATCGATAGGTTCCAGGAGTTTGGGGTGTAAACTCCTTAGTACTCGTTTTTCCAGGAGTAAGCGGAATTTGTCCTTCAAATAAACTTCTTGCTATTACCGCATTCGTGCACCCACTTGTACCTTTATCATTAATTACCCAGTTGACCGGAATACCCGCCTGTACGGTAAAAGTTGAAGGTTCATATCCCCAAGAATACGCATCCATCTCAATGACTTGTTTACCATCGCGAACTTCTGCAACTCCCTCAGGACTATCTGGACTTGAAGCTCCAATCCTCGATGGATTCGGTAGACCAATCGGAATATCAAGGACTTTTAGCTGAGCATTTATTGAATACACCGCGAAGAATAACACTAATATTCCCGCAAATTTCATAAATATTCCTGACAGACGTGTCCGGGAAGAAAACTCAGCACTCAAAACCCCAATAGCCATTAGTGGGATAAGTGTGCCTAACGCAAACGCAAGGAGAATCCCCATACCCCGTATCGGATCTCCAGATGCAACAGCTAAACTCTGAGCCGTAATAGTAAATCCACACGGAAGGAAAAACGTTAAAAAACCTACTGCAAAAGGACCTCTTCGCAATGTGGTGTCTTGATTACCTATGATTATTCTCGACAAAGATTTCGGTAAACGAGGCTGCAGAGAGTACGCCCAATTAAATCCAAGCATTTGCAGACCTAAAATAATCATAAGCACAGATACTGCAATCGTAACTATGGCTCCGACAGTCAAAGAGAATTGAAGAACACTACCAATAGCACCAAGGATCAAACCAAACAGTGCAAAAGATACTAGCCTTCCAGCATTGAAACTAATCGATGGTCCCCACTTTCCGCGCAAAATATTCTGGGAAGAAGTATTAAATTGTCCTTCATCCGCCCATTGCTTCGTAAACGAAAGAAGCAGTCCACCTACCAGTGCTGCACAACTAGATATCCCCGCTAGTAATCCGAAAACAAAAAACGTAGGTAAAGTAGACGTTTCACCAACCTGAGTAAGAGATAGAAGCCCAGTTTTGTTTAAGTACAGGAAAACACCGATGCCAGCAAGTCCAAGAATCAAACCAATTAACGAATTTTGTAAAGATTTTTTGCTTATTCGTATAACATTCTTCCGAGCACTTACATTTTCTGAATCTTCCCCGTAATCATTAAACGAATATCCATCTTTTTTGAAATTATTTGATAATGCTTCAGCGGATGGTTTAGTACCGACATATCTCACGTCTACGCACTGATCTTTATTTGAAGCGTTAACTGAAATAACGTTTGGATCGGCAGAAATTGTTCGTTCAATGAGTAATTCACAGCTCTTGCAATGCATTCCAGTTACAGCAAATCTCGCGGTATGTACTTCTCTTTTATGTTTTTGTAACTTGTTCGTTAAGGATCGTTTAGCCATATGACGTATGAAAATGTTTTAAACACCACCCTACTACAATCGTAGTTATCAGTCAAGAGTAAACATACGAAAACAGCAAAAATGAAGGTCCTTCAGTCAGAACTGCATCCTGAGTTATGGGGACACCCCTCACAGAAACATTCTTTAAGCAAGTGCATGTTTTGTGGATCTTTTCTTACTATTTCAATAAACTCAGCAATCGCAAGATCTCCGTATTCTCTTACTATCTCGCTATAAAGCTTCGCTACATTCGTTTCAACAAATTCTTTTCTACTTATCGATGGTGTATATCGGTATACATGACCATCAAGAGATCTTTTTAACAATCCTTTCTCAGCCATACGGCTCAGGACTGTCATTACTGTAGTGTATGCATATTTATCAGAAAGTTTCTCCTGCACTTCACATGGCTTGAGTGAACCATTGACCTGCCATAAAACGGTTATTATTTTTTGCTCCAAACTACCCAATACTTTTTGTTTCAAAGACGTGCTTTTCATGCTACTACTATTGTAGCACAACCTCAGATCTGATCCAATTTCCTTTTCTTCTCAAACGCTACTGATGTGGAATAGAGATTGACCCCAGGTATTTAGGTTGCCAGGTTTGTCCTCTCAGCTTATAATTGCCGCATCAATTCACCTCTCAATATTTCAGAATTCTTTCATGAAAATCGCGTTAGCACTTGAAACAACGTTTGATAGTGATGCTGGTGTACAACAGTATTTTAAGAGCCTCGGAAGATATCTCCTCAGAAAAGGCTATGATGTCCATTTTATTGCCACTCACGGAACTGATACCGGAGAGTTTCAAGGAAGAATCATCTCTCTTGGAAAAGTGATGAACCCAAAACTCCTCAATACAACAAGTGTCCCTGTCGGGATCTACTCGCCTCTATCAAAAATTCATGAAGTAATAGACAAATATAATTTTGACGTCATTCATTGCGGTATTCCCGTCTCCCCTTATTCTCTTGGCAGACTTATTCAACATGCACGCTGTCCTGTCATTGGTACGTTTATGAGCCACTCTCACGATCCTCGTCAACGATTTTGGATGTACCTCACTTCCTCGGTGCTTATGAAAACCCATAAATACCTCGATATACTCACCGCTCCCAATAGGGTGACAGGTTATGATGCATCACATGTGATTCCCGGAAAGTACCATATCATTCCTCATGCTATTGATATGACAAAGTTTCGCAGCAAGAATAAACCCCTTGAACGTTTTAAAGATCATAGGCCCGTCATTCTATTTCTTGGACGGCTTGATCGACGAAAAGGTGTTCACTATTTACTTGATGCGTTTCCTAGCATACTAAAGCGAGTCCCAAATGCTCATTTGATTATTGCGGGAAATGGTCCCCTTAAAAAGCAACTTGAAGCGCAAGTTTTACTTGAAAAAATCTCCTATGCCGTTGATTTTGCCGGTTATGTTCAAGAGGAAGAAAAGGCAGGAATGTATGCGACAGCTGACATTTGTGTCTTTCCCGCAACGCACGGAGAATGTTTCGGCGTAGTTCTTGTTGAGGCTCTTTCTTCAGGAAAAATCCCGATTGCCTTCGCGAACGAGGGATACCGTAGTGTTTTGGAAAACTTACCTGAAACGCTTGTACCTGTAGGAAACAAGAAAGAGCTTGCGAATAGGATCGTGTACTACCTCACCCACCCAAGACAAAAAAAGGACCTCGAGAGGAAGTGTCGATATGAAGCACGGCGTTTCGATTGGATCAGTGTCGGACCACAATTTATCAAACTATATAAAAAAGCGATTCGTGACCATCAAAAGAGTAATCCAGAACAAGCCACGCATATCTGAAACTCATTAAAGACTTCAGTTCCGGATCAAGATTTACCAGAAATGTTGACACAATTTCAACTCCACCGTATACTCTCCGCCGCGTCAATGTCGACGTGCCAGGGACGTGAAGCGTCGTTACTTCAACACCTTCTGCCCCTGGCCCCAACCTCAATGCATCAAAAACCTACTCACTCAATAAATCAATAAATCACTTCACTTAGCCGTTTGTTCTACTCGCTCGACATTGTTAAAGAGTGAAAGACTTCTAAACGCAACAAAACCAACAAAAAACGGCATCCAGAAAGTTAATCCGCGATATACAATTGCAATAAGTGTAGCTGCTCCTCTATCGATTCCATAATGAGACAATACAAGAGTAAGTCCAAACTCCACGACCCCGATTCCATGGGGACCAGAAAACAAAGCCCCTGCAACACTACCGCTTACCAAAAAGCCAAAAAGAACAGGAAACGTCACCTCTTGTTGAAAAGCCAATAACAAACAAATCGAAAGTAAGATCTGAAAAATGAAAACCGCAACCGAAATGAGCAACATACGACTCCACTCAGAACGGGCGGAAACAAGAAGCTCAAGAATTGTCCGCATTTCCTGTACACGTCCGAATGACCAGTCATCAGGAAGCAATCTCCGTTTCTTAATCCTTAACATGACACGATTAACAATCGAGGCAAAGAAACCCAACAACTTCACCACAACAGCAGAACGATAGTATACGGTTATATACAACAACGCTTGAATGACAATGATAATAAGTGTAATACTTGCAGCCATCAGACTGAATCTATCGACACTTTTACCTGAAAGTATTACCGCAACAACAAGCGCGGAAATTGTAATAACAAATCCTATTTGCAAAAAAAGTGATTGAACGGCAAATCCAAGTGCACCTCTCACATGTGAACTACCTTGATGACGAGTCTGTTTGATAAACAAAGCAGCACCGGCAAGGCCAAAGCTTGGTGTAATGATATTCGCAAACAGAGACGCAAGATATACTTTAACCAACTCAATCTTTTGGAAAAGCACTCCGACAACTTTGTATGAGTAAAAGTATGACTCAACAACGGCCCAATACCAAATCACCGTTAAAAGAAGCGCACCAAGTAAGAAACTCCACACGCCATCACGCAGTGCGGATACCAACTGCTCCTGTTCTGAAAGTCGCGGAACGACGAACACCAGAACAGCAACAAACACGAGCCACATAAACCAACTGACTTTTTTCATATGTACGGTCATGTTACCACATCTTTACTATGAGTTCTAAACCTTTCACCGCATTAGCCTAATAAGAATCAATACGGTACAATATGACAATGGCAGGAGATAAATATTCAGCAGTTTGGGTTTCCCATTCGTCAATAAGCGATTTTACCGCCTGTCCCCGCGCTTACTTCCTGAAAAACGTATATAAAAATCCCAAAAGTGGCAAGAAAATTCAATTGATGGCTCCACCCCTTGCACTTGGTCAGGTAGTACATGAGGTTGTAGAGTCCCTCTCCGAACTTAAAACGGATACCCGATTTTCAAAACCCCTAACCGATAGACTCGAAGAAATTTGGCCAAAGATTTCTGGAGAGAAAGGTGGCTTTCCAAACATAGATGTGGAGACCCAGTATAAACGCCGCGCAGAAACAATACTGAGACGTCTCATGCAAAACCCCGGTCCACTCCTCAATCTTGCGTATAAAATCAATATGGATCTTCCCCAGTATTGGCTTTCAGAAGAAGATAATATAATGCTCTGCGGAAAGATCGACTGGTTGGAATATTTAGAAGGTGAAAAAGCGGTACATATCATTGATTTCAAAACGGGAAGTGGCAAAGAGGCAAAAGAGTCACTCCAACTTCCCATCTATTTACTCCTTGCGACAAACTGCCAACGCTTTCACGTAATAAAAGCAAGCTACTGGTATATCGAACAAGATGACCGACCCAAAGAGCAAGCGCTCCCCGACATAGAAAAATCTCGGGAAGAAGTATTAAAAATCGCAAAGAAAATTAAGCTTGCCCGTACTTTGGGTAGTTTTAACTGTCCACAGGGAAGCGGATGCAGGGCGTGCCGTCCATATGAGGCAATTCTTGAAGGAAAGGCGCAGATGGTGGGGACTGGAGAACATGGACACGATGTTTACATACTGAAAGAAGATCTTCCTGACGAGGAAGTTGAAGGCATGATTCTATAAACACCAACACCGCCAGTGATAACTAGTACGTGAAATTCCTCCGTTTCAATATCATCACTTAATGTACTTATCATGAAAATCAATCTCTTTTGGTGTTATAACAAAGAGAATTAACACTACAAACCCGCCAATAAGAGCGATCCATGAAAAAGCCCCTAAATTACCCGCTTGATCTGAAAGATATCCCGCTACGACCGGTCCAATAATATAACCGGAATTTACTGCCAAATCCTCGATTCCAATAATTTCACTATCATATCGTCGAGACTCCTTCAAATAATCCGCAATAGCACCCAACAGTGATGGAAGTGCAAGAGAAGTCATAAAAGACGAGCAAAAGACAAGCAAGAGAACGACAAATGGATCTCTCGACAATCCGACAAAGTAGAGAAAGATGCATGCGACGAAGAATGAAACAAACGCGGTTCTTTTTTTACCATAACGCGAACTAATCTTTTTAATAAACCATACTGAAATCAAACCTGGAATGATTGCAGCTGCAAGAAACCACCCCCCGAAATCCGGTAATTGTGTAAATTCATCAGACAGAAGCGGTCCAATTGTCCAATAAACAGCATCAAAAAGGAATATTACTGTAACAAATAGTACAACAGGCATCATTCGTTTACCTACTTTCGCCCATCGTAATGCTTCAATTTTCATTGAAACCGGTGGAAGACGAGGTGTATGAACAATCGCAGCACTGGCTTTGACTTCATTGCTTCTTTTTTTCTTTCCTGTCAAAGAAAGAGCTACCCAGAACAAGAACGCAAAGAATAGAAACACCATCGCAAGGTATGCAGGGGTAAGATTTTCTGAGCTAAGAACCATACTCCCGGCAAGGAGAGGCCCAACTAAGTATCCAATGGATTTTACGATAGTAAGGTATCCGAAGCTTGCTGCATGATCCTCCTCTTTAACCTCTCTTGATACGAAATCAAAGTGAGCAAAAGTAAACATGTCATAATACAATCCCCAAATCATCATTGCGATCAAGAAAACGGCAAGGGTAGAAGCATGCCAAATAAGTAAGGGATAGCCGGCACATAAGAGAAGTAACACAAGAAAAAGTCTACGATAGTGTGCCTTCCTAAGAATCATCGATAAACCGAAATCAAACAATGCCCCAAACAATGACGAGCACGCATATATTAAGCCCATCTGGGTATTTGAGAATCCTTCCTGAGTAATGAGAATGGGGGTAAAGTACGACACAAAAGAATCATAGATCGCCCAGAAAAAAATCATAAGAGATATCACCACAAACAGTCTTCTCTGTGCAATAAATGAGGGTAATGCTCTGATTGAAATAGGTGAAACGTGCATCGTCCTTCTACACTACTGGGGAAATTGAGAAAACGCAAGAGAGAAGGTGCTTAGTCATCGAAAATCGGGGTGATCGTACTATGTACGAACGACTCCTTCCCTTTATTGATACGATTATCTCATGTTTTAAGGAGTTTGAGTATAAGTGGAAGTTCTTATTTGAGCTTCCAACTTTAGATTTAAGTTGTTAGGGCGATTGTTATGATTTACAAAAAGGGAAAAGGGGCTAGTATTTATTATAATTCGGGGTTTAGGAATTATGGGTGCTTAACAAGTTTGATTTTCTTACCGTTTCAGATAATTCTATATGCTTTGCTTTATGTTATAAAACCTCACAGGAAAGATCCTCAATGATTTATTCTTTCTTTAGCAAATTTTTCAAGTAATACACCGCTTGGATGATATGCAAGCGATACTAATTTATTCGCAAGTGCTATTGGTAAAAGTGAATTGTCAAACATATCGCACTTAAGTTTATCTATAGTACTCAATATTGACTTAAGATTTTTAAAATCATTTTCCTGAGGGTCTAACACAATACGTTCATTTTTGACTGGTATTGTAACCACATATACTCGACCTGATTGAGATTTATAAATAACCTTACCTCCGTAATATGATGTTCTAGCATATGGTTCAGTACTATCACCACTTTTAGGAAGTATATATTTGTAAATATATTTATTACTTAAAAGTAAACACTGACCATTTTTCAATAACGAATTGTAGTCCTGAATATCTTTTGTAATTTCTAAGGCATGTTCTACAAATGCTCCACTTTTCTCTAAACCTGCAATAAACAAGTTATGTTTATCTGCAAGATAATTACACAAAGATCGGAATGGTTTATGCATATTGGCTGTTTGTCCGAAGAAAGCGAGAGGCCCATCTTTTAAGAAGAATAGCTTGTTCAATAAGGAGGGTTGTTGCTCCAAAATATACTTTATATAGTGAGCCATCACGATTTGTTCAATTAGTGTGGTTACATAGCCTAATATTCCGCCAGCACCTATTTCATCATCAATTGCCTCATGTAATCTAAATATATCTATTAAGAATAGCTCGTTATCACAATTGTTGCATTTAAAAGAAAAATCATCTCCGATTTTTTCTCGTTCAATTTTTATGTTTCTAGTCGAACAATGAGGGCAATTAGCGAGAACATAATTCGATTTTGGTTCTTCAAGGAATTCTTCAAATACAAGCCATTTTAATGTCGTATAAAAATCACGCTTATCCCGTTTGAGAAGAAAGAACTGATGAATTGTTTTTCTGATAGAATCAGTTAGAGAACCTGCATCAGAATAAACCATATTCTTAATAGGCAAGACTAATTTGAACCGTTCTAACTGCTTAAATTTCGCCATATCTTCTGGGAATATGAATTCAGAATCGCTTATCTCTTGAAGATGCTCCAAATCAAAAAACAACGCCCCGAATTGAAAAAAAGCTATTTTAGAAGAAGGAAACTTTTTCTTTACAATTGCTTCTGTGTATCCTCCATCAATTGCAATTACATGTTGCAGATCACTTACAACTCCCCCAATGTCAATTAGAGGAGTAACATCGGTTTCGAGAACCTCAGTTTGCTCTTTTGGCAAAGCACATGTTGATAAATAATCTGAAACTGTAGGATCATTTATCACATGCGAGTGTGAACTTTTACTCGCATATTCATTTGGTCTGTTAGAGTTTGATGTGTATGACATATTACTTATCAGCTAAAAATCTATCAATCTGGACAGGAACAACAAATGGATTAGTATATGTTTTTACTCTTACAAAGCCTTTATCACTATCTGAACTAAATCTTACAAGAGAATCAGCAAAATCCGAGAAATCATAATATTTTCTCAACTCCCTTATTTCTTCCTCATTGTTAAGATGTGCGATAAACCAATTTTGAGTATTTTTCAAAATATTTGCACTGATAGAACTGACCTCTTGAGTAGCATATATTAAACCTAAGTTAAGTTTTGCACCTTCTTTAGCAATTCTATTGTAGATTTGGCTAAGATCTTTCTCGTCTTTTTTAGGGAATAGATTATGTGCTTCTTCAAAATAGAACTGGATAAAATTCGTTAGTTTGCTTTCAATGAATTTATTCATTGAATCCTCAAAGATCTTCCTACATATTCTTTCTGAATAAAGATTTTGTATTTCTGGATCTCCTTGTGACAGATCAACAATGACGATCTCACCTTTTCGCAGGCTTTCTATTACTTTATCCTCGAAAGGTTTATCTGCAACACTCGTATGTAATTTAATTAGTGGTTTCAGTTTATGGTATCCACTTACAAAACTGGATGAGCCAGCCTGTTTTTTACGTGTCAGAAATATGATTATCGACTTCAATTCTTCATCCGCCCATTCTTTCCCTTTTTCAGTCTTATATTTTTTTAGGTAATCAATTTCGTCATATTTATCCCAAAGTTGACTAAACCAAATAACTGCATCATCAAGTGAGATTCCTTTTGATGGATCAATAGGACTAGATTCCCTAACTGCTTTATTTATATCCGCTTGTCCACTAAAGGAGACTTTGAAATTAGATGGTAAAGAAAATCCCGCTTGAAATAAGCAACATTGATATGCAGCAACTTTTCTATCATACCTTACCTTCACGCTCATATCTTGATCATAATCCTCTGGCTTTTCCAAGTTAATAGACAGAAAACCGTTAAGATAATCCGAACTTTCCCCAATCTCTTTAAAATGCCTTTGAATTAAAGAAAATCCTGATAAAACCTCTGTATAAAAATTGACTTTCATTACATTAAAGCCTTCTTTCTCTAATACGCTGTACCTTGTTACTTGTTCCTTATAAAGTTCATAAATGGCAGTACCTTCATCCTGTTGATTAGCGTTTGCATACTCCCCATTAATGTCAAAAATAATCTGCCCGACTTTTTGTCGTGGAGATGAACCCTCAAAATTGCCTGTTCCAGAATAACTATCAACTTTAGTATTTTTTGCTTTTGATGATATTTCCTGTGTTGCTTCAATTATCTTTTTTAGGGTATTAGATTTTCCTGTCCTAGTCATACCGAATAATGCAGTTCTCTTGCCTAAGAAGTCCTTTGGGTTAATATAGACTTCAACATCTTCTTGATCATATTGAAATCTTCTGCTGGAACTATATCTTACCTTTCCAATTGGAAAGTCATATTGACTTCCGACAATATCATCTTTGCTTCTTAGGTTGACGATATATCGAAGCACGTCACCACTTGCCTTATAAACAACATAGTTGTTCGATGAATAGAAGTTCTCAACATCTGCACCAAACTCAATTCGTTCTTTACCTTCTTCACCAATTTTATAAAATGTACCTAAAACCCTACACTCAAGACCTGAAAAACTAAATTCATATCGTGTAAAAGTATCTAATTTGCTCTGTTGTCCATTCGTAATATCAACGTTATCTTTGTAGTACTCAATCATTGAACTAACGACATCATTATCTGTTGGTAGCTTAGACGGAGCTATTGCTCTTAAAAGTAAAGCTTCTTTCCTGTCAGGATCAGAATCACCTGTATAAAAAGCTAATAAAAAAGAACCATGAGGAATACCACCCGCTCTATGCTTCCAAGCATCTGAGATTAAGATTTGAGCCTTCGAATAATCTAAATAATATGGTTTCCCAACTAAAAATTTCTCGTTTATTCCTTTCTTTAAAATATCTATTGATAATATTTGATCAATTTTGTCTTCGATTAATGCCATGCTTTTTAATTTAATAATTTAAGTTTTGTTGTTTTTAACTCTGGATCTTGCAATCTAATCTTGGCTTGTTCACTATATTCATCTGAGATATCGATACTAACCCATTTTCGATTCAATCTTTCAGCACAATAACCAGTAGTATTACTACCTGCAAACGGATCAAAAACAAGATCATTTTTATCCGTTAAGAACTCTATAAAGAATGAAGCCAGTTGTGACGACATTCTCGCAGGATGGGGTTTAATTTCTTTTTGTCTACATGCCTTTAAAAAGTAATCATTTGAACTAGTATTAGCAAAACTCATAATATTCTGAGGTAGTCTTAAATCCCTCTCGGGATCAATTTGTTCAAATTCTAGCAAATTATGCATTATGCTTCCTCCGTTATCAGAAAGAAAACTCTTTTCTCCAATAACATGTTCTGATGGTCTTTTCCCAGAGTTATACTTCTTTTTTTTCAACAGTCGTTTCATGCTTTGACTATATGGTCTCAATATCTTAGTATTATCTGCCTTGGGAAAATCCGATTTTGACATCCACCAAACATGAGTATAACTATCAACTGTCCTAATTCTATTAACTGTAACCCATTGTGCTGGAGAAGGTAATCTGGAAGGGTTATAACATATGAATTCTTGACATAATCTTAGGTCTGCATCTTTACTTCCAACAAATGCTAGTAAGGACTCAAGGTGTAATAATGATTGTACAGGTCGCCCAGGCTCCCAAGCATTACCTAATTCTATTATGATTGATCCGTTTGGGGCTAAAAGATCAGCAAAAAGAGGTGCAAGTTCTGCAAACCATTTTTTATATTCTTCGCCCTGTTTATTCCCATACTTCTTTTTACTATTCAAAGGAAAAGGAGGTGAGGTAAGTATCAGTTGTACCTTGCCTTTAAACTTTTTCCCAAAAGCCCCCTTAATGTTTTTTATGGAATCACCAATATAATATTCTCCTAGTTTTGTTTTATATAGTTTATTCATTTTTTATCCTCAAGTCTTTTTAGTAGAAGGCTAATTAAAGATAAATAATCTAATGCTTTTTGCATATCCCGTAAGTTTACAATATCATGTCCCTTGGGATTTCTAACTCCCTGCATCACTCCCATAAAAATATGCATAAATCCTTCTTGTTCATCAATATCAGATTGAGATTTAAGGTCATTCAGCTTAATTTTAGGATTAGTCTGATTAAAGGCACTCGACATTAATGATTTACCATCCAATTTCAATTTTGAGTATTCTTGTACTTTATTATTTAGTATTTTGCAGGCTTCAAAAATTGATTGGGAATAATGCCCATCTTTAAACAGCTTTTGACTTGAAAATACAACAGCACTATGTAATTTCCTATCATTAAAAGCTTTCTGATTAGTCTTCACATGATCAATCGTAACGATTTTTAACTTCGCCCTTAGATCTGAAAACGATTGTTTTGGGAACTTGTAATCTTTATCATTCTTTTTAAAGTAAATTGGGTCCTTAGATATCACCTTTTCAACGACATAATCCAGTACATCCAAACGACCAAGTTCTCCAATTTTTACCATCTCATCGTAAAGGTATTCCTCTTTAGACTTTTTAGAAACCTTCCAATCCTCAGAAGCAGTACTCTCTGGTATCCAGCCAGAATCTTTGAACAACTTTGTGAATTGGCTTCCAGAAGTAGCCTTTGAAATAATATATGCAAG
>CAZDUZ010000022.1:0-16378 GCA_964508755.1 uncultured Candidatus Saccharibacteria bacterium
GACGAATCTTTGAAACTGCACACCGTCAGGGACGAATAGATCATGCACGGATAAGAATTCAACACGGGGTATAGCTCAGTTGGCTAGTCCCGCAGGAACCGGGGTTTGGCGCAGTTGGTAGCGCGCACGGTTTGGGACCGTGAGGTCGTGGGTTCAAGTCCCACAACCCCGACCAGTTAAGACGAGACCCTTTGAAAGTATTGGTAAACAGGTGTTATCAACGTGATACACCTCATGTATCAAAATTATCCAAATTTTACTAAAACCATAATAAATCCCTTCATAACGGTGTTTACTCCGTTCAAGTCCTGTCAGGTTTTGTGTCATCCATCTTGCTTTTTTAGTACAGAATCACCACAAAATTAGGAATCTCCATCGACAAATGGTACTATGAAAACGTTTCTATTCTTTTTTTGAATTAAAAAATGTACGAAAAACTGCTCATAATTCAAAAGATGTACGACCTTGTCATCTGTATCTATCCTCTCGTTAACCGTATTCCCAAAAGTCACCGGCTGATTTTGGGCCGACAGATAGAAGAGCTTGCGATTTCTATTCTCATTTCTATGATCAGGGCCAATAAAACAAGAGGCCCCAGTAGACAGAAGTTACAGCAACACATATCGGACGATCTGGACTGTTTACGTATTCTTGTGAGGCTGTGCAAGGATTTGCGCTTCATGAGTATTGCTCAATATCGAAACACGGCTGAAAGACTGAACGAAATTGGGAAAATGCTGCACGGATGGAGAAAGGCGAGCAAGAGATAGGAGTCATCCTCTGATAAAAAAATTATGGATAGAGCCAAAAATCTTGTTTCAACACTCAGACTCTGGTATGGTGGTAAAAAGGGAAAATCGAAACGCGTTTCTTCGTGGCGGCAATTGGAATAATGAAACGAATGCCGGTGCTTTTGCTCTGAATTTGAACAATTCACCAACGAATACGAACAACAATATCGGTTTTCGGTGTGCCAGTGATCAACAAAGTGCCAGGATGGAGTGGTATGTGTTCAAGGATATATACCCAGTGTCCCAAGATCACCAGGTTTTCTCTTGTCTCACCAAGGATGAGACGAATAAAATGCCTGTATTCTTACATCTGAAATCTTTGCAGATGTAAGGTAAGTAGGCACTGTGTACGTGTAGGCGGGCTGAAACAATACAATGTCGGCCCGCCTTTTTTTGTAACGGTGATTTTATGTACGACCAGATCTGCGATTTCAACAACCTGCTGACCTCATATAACAAAGCGAGGAAATGCAAGCGATACAAAAGAAGTATTGTACAATTTTCTTTTTTCCTGGAGAGTAACCTTCTGAAGCTTAGAGATGAACTTGTGTCAGAATGTTATCTTCCATCCACGTACCTATGTTTTACTGTTTCCGATCCGAAGACAAGAAAGGTTGCAGCCCCTGCATTCCGTGATCGTGTACTACAGCACTCTCTTGTTGCTACGATAGAGCCTCTTTTCGACAGGCAATTTATCTATGATTCGTATGCATGTCGAAAGCAGAAGGGAACACACTTTGGGCTGTATCGAATCAAGAAATTTTTGCAGGCTGCTCGGTCAAAATATGGTAAAGAGGCTCCAATTTATTGTTTGCGTATGGATATTGAGAAATATTTCGCAAGCATATCGTGGGATGTACTCCTTAAAGTAGTTAATAGGACGATTACCTGTTCGCGAACTCAGAAACTGCTCGAGAAAATAATTACAAAGCATCAATGCATCAATCTCAATGGCAGCTTTATTACTCCACCAAAAGATGTTATAGATCCTGACAGAAGGAGAGGAGTACCAATAGGTAACCTTACAAGCCAGCTTTTTGCAAATATCTACCTTAACGAACTTGACCATTATGTAAAAGAGAAACTGAGGGTCAGATGGTATGCTCGTTATATGGACGATTTTCTTGTAATACATCCTGATCTCGAGTATTTGCACAATATCAAGAAGGAGATTAAAAGTTTTCTAGGCAGTAGGCTTCATTTAAAACTTCATCCCAAGAAAGTGATTATTCAGAACGTACATTCTGGGATTCCTTTTGTCGGGTATTTGATTTTTTATGACCATATTCTCGTGAGAGGAAAAACGCTGTTGCAGATGAGACAGAAGCTTAAGAAGAGACGAACCCAATACGCAGGAAACGATAAAAAGTTGGAGGCAACCTACAGCTCTATCCGCGGTCACTTGACACATGCGAACTCGTATTGGCTACAGAAAAATCTGTTTGACTTTCCAAGCAAGGGCTCTGTTGGAGAACAGCTACGACTACTATAGTTATGGAAATATTTTTGAACTCCTCTAGTAAGTCAAAATAAAGTTGATAAGAGAGGACAACTTTGGTATATTGATAATGAATACAGGAGTATCCTGTCTTTTTAATATACACTATTTATGAAAATTTCAGATATACTAAGACAAACAAGGCATTTTCTCTTTTATCCACGTTTTCATTTCAGCCGTTTTCAATTTAACCTTGTTGCACTCTTATTCATCTGTATTGGTATTGTTGCAGGCTCATACTTTACGCTCTCCAACATTTTTCCTCGCATCTTTGCCTTGAACGATACCACATACCAGTGGACTCTCTCGACGGCCACCGCTGGCGACTATACGGTAAGCGAGGTCGGGGGTATCGCGACAGTAGCGGTCGAAGGGACAGAAGAAACCCCAGTAGGAGCACATCCCACTGGTGGTCAGGTAGGAGCCAATGAACTTTTAAATCCTGATCTTTCCGGCGGAAGTGAAGGGGGTGACGCAGATAATTGGAGTGTGTCCTCTGTCCCACCATCTGGGTGGGTTGAAGTTCCTAGCAATCCTGACTTTTACGGAGGGGACTATGATGGCAACTTTCTTGTGATGCAGTACGAGGCAAAAGCATGGGACACACAAACAAGCACAGTGGTTGCAGATGGCGGATACGCTGCAGGAGCAAACTGGGCTGGAAATAACACACAGACTCGATATGAGGCACGATCAATGGTTGGTGGAAGACCTTGGGTATACATTGCTCAGAATCACGGGACTTATTTTGATGCAAATGAAGCGTGTTCTGCCGTAGACATGGGAACAACAAGCGCACATTTGATAAATAATAACGAGTGGATGACAATAGCAAGGAATGCCGTGTACATTGATGGCAACTGGACAAACGGAGATGTAGGTAGTGGCGCTCTCTTTAGGGGTAACTCCAACTCCTCAGCTTCCATGGACGGAAGCAATCCTCTTTCCGGAATCAACACCAGAACTCTTGTGCTCTCTAACGGTTCAATCGTCTGGGATTTGGCTGGAAATGTGTGGGATTGGACTAATGACATTCAACAGACTGCCATTAACACAACCGCTGAATGGGTGGAATGGAATCACGCTAATGTTGCGCCAGGAGCAATAGATCTTTATGGTCCTCCTGATGGTTATCTGTCAGCGCAGGGAATGGGTCAAATATACGGAGGCGCTTTGAATAACGCGTTTCTTCGTGGCGGCGCTTGGGGTAATGCTACGACTGCCGGTGCCTTTGCTCCGAGTTTGAACCTTTCACCAGCGCGTACGAACAACAATTTCGGTTTTCGGTGTGCCAGTGATCCCGTAGACATCTCGCAATCTTTTTCCTCTAGTTCTGGCCGGCAGGCCAGTGGGGGCACGGAAATTACTATAGGGTCTGTCGCTAACGGTAAAATCATCCAATCCGCAAATGTTGGAGATACGGCCGTCTATGACTTTTCAGTTTACATCTACAATATGAGTACGGATCCAGTGGGTGGGCTGGTTGATGAGAACGTAGCAGAGCTCTACTATAATGGTGATATTCTTACAACAGATTACGATGCTGTTGGAGACGGCTGGTACAAGCTGTCCGGAACATTAACGGGAGCAAATGAATCACGTGAGTATGGGGTGCAGGTTAAAACAGGAAAAACTGTTATCGTTGATGATTTCACCCTGATCAAGTCGGGTATTTACAGTGTTTATACGAACGATGGCTATTTTAATGCGCAGGTAAACACATGGGACAATTTGTGCGAGGGAACACTTTCGGGATCTGCATGTACCGTGGATGCAACCCATCAGGGCGCATCTGCGATAAAGTACCAGATTTGTACTGCAGATCTAGGCGGTGCATCTGGAGAGGGACAGGGCACTGCATGTGAGACAGGTAATGAGTGGCAGTATTGGGACGGGAGTGCGTGGATATCGGCTGGTACAGGCGATGGTAACACAGGAGATGAGCTTATGGATCCCGATAGTCCTGTTATGCAACAGCTTTCATCTGTATCTCATAAAATATCGGTAAAAGCCGTGTTCACGACTGAAAGTGCAGATGTTCCCTATCTGCCTCATATTTCACTTGGACTGACGACCGATACCAACCCGCCCAATGTTGAGGACGGCGGTTATAACGCGCATGATATTATAATGACCAGATCAAACGGAGGAACAAGCGTTGCCGAAAATGGGTGGACGAAAGGAGAGTCACCATATTTTACCTGGCAGGACGGAGCAGATAATCCCGATGAGAGCGGTGTAAAAGGCTACTGTCTATCTCTGAGCCTAGATACAAACGAAGACGGCATACCTGACAGCGACCCCGAAACATCCAAGGGGCTTCTTGGAACAAGCCCTGTTCCCATAACTGGCACTACCTGCGGTTTTATTGTCGAAGATCCGGAAATTGATTTTGCTACAGACTCATATAAAGGGGATTCATGGCTGGAAAGCTCAAACAAGCCATATATTCTTGCAATCAAGGTGATAGACAACGCCGGAAACGTATTCGACGGAGATTCTGCAATTTTTCAGTTCAGATTCGACAATATACCGCCAACCAATGTTGCATATATCAATTGTGCATCAGGCTCATTCTCGAATGTGGCTGACATGAATTTTTCGTGGCCAACGGGAGAGGTCTCTCCTCCTGCTTCAGATGACGAGAACGCGGGAATCTTGGGGTGGCAGTACCAGATAAATGCCACAGAAAACGACGGCTGGCTTGGAACGACAATAGAAGACCTGCTTGGTATCGGAGCATACATTGGGACTGGGGTGTCGTCACGAACACTTACAACGGAGCAGGATTGTCCCGATAGCGAGAACTGCTCAATAGCAATTGGTTCGAACATTGTGTACTTCCGCAGTGTAGACGCTGCCGGTAATACCTCGTCAGAGGGGACAATACGAACCTGTAACTTGCTGTACGGAGGATCTGCACCCACATTTGAGACATTGGACACGGTGACAGTTACGCCGGCTACAGCCACTTCAAATTCGTATGCTCTCAGTTGGCCGGAGGCGACTCCGACAGATGGACAATCTGTAGCCCACTATTACTACATGGTAAATACCTTACCGCCATCTACCCTCGCAACGCTTGAGGGTAACACTGCAACATATATCGATAATGAAACTTCACGAAATGCAGGGACAAAGGCACTGCCGAATGTGAATAAGGGAAGCAATACTGTCTATGTAGTTGCCGTCGATGATGCAGACACACCAAATTATTCGCCATCTAATTATATTACCGGAACATTTACTTTAAACTCGACTGATCCTGATAACGTAGGGAATCTTGTAGCAACAGACTCATCAATAAAATCTCAATCGTTATGGAACGTAACGCTCACCTGGACTGAGCCGGTATATAAAGGAGCCGGAAATTTGACATATCAGGTTTACCGATCTACAGACGGAGTTAACTTTACGCTCGTTGGCTCCAGCACAGGATTGTCGTATGTTGATAATACTCCAGAATCAAGACAGTATTTTTACAAAGTCTATACGAAGGATGGGGCAGATGCTCAAAGTACCGGCACAAACGCAGTAACGATTACGCCAACAGGCAGATGGACTACTCCGCCGGTACTGGACTCGGGTCCGAGTGTGGAAAATGTTACTACCAAACGGGCTTCTGTTGTCTGGTCGACAAACCGTACATGCGATTCTAAAGTACAGTACAGCACAGATAGTGGAAAGTATCTGGAGGTAGAACCCAGCAACTCAACTCATACCGTATCACATGCTATTCAATTGTCCGGACTTGCTCCGAATACGGTGTACTACTATCGAAGCAAGTGGACGGACGAGGACGGCAATACCGCAGTAAGTGAAGAAAAAAGCTTTACAACTGCTCCCGCTCCTTCCGTGAAAGACGTTGTCACCAAAAATATAGGCTTAAATTCTGCCATTGTGCAATTCACCTCCCAAAACGCATCAGGAGCAAAAATCTACTTTGGTACAACCACGGGTTTTGGCGGTATGAAGGAGGTCTTTACCTCTACCGTGGAATCAACCTATACGGTTGAACTGACGGCACTAGAGGATGGTACAAAGTATTATTACAGAATCAATACGGTGGATGAAGAAGGGGACGAGTATGAAGGAACTATTCTGGATTTTACGACGATGCCGCGACCCAAGATTACGGATGTAGAGTTGCAGGAGGTAAAAAATACTGCACAGCCATCGATTGATGTTTATTGGCAGTCCAACACGGATGTATCGTCAATCGTACGGTTTTACCCTATCAATGAAGTAGAAAATGCATACGAGCAAGTTGATCTCGAGTTGATTTCAGGAGAACATTCTATGAGGGTTGTTGGACTAAAGCCAGAGACCACGTATGGTCTTATTGTCAGAGGTAATGATGTGCAAGGCAACGAGGCTATATCGGACACGCACACGTTTACAACCTCGACAGACACCCGTCCACCGGAAATCAAGGGTGCAACAGCAAAAGGTGGCATTGTTTCCTCCGAAATCCAAAGCAATCGGGATCAGAGTGCACAGCTGATAGTATCTTGGCAAACAGACGAGCCTGCAACCAGCCAGGTGTTTTACGGAGAAGGAGCGACTACAACGTATTCTCAGAAAACACAGAAGATAGATGATTTTGTTTATGATCACATTGTTGTCATCAATAACCTGAGACCATCCAGTGTATATCATATCAAGGTTGAATCTGTTGACGATGCCGGAAACACGGGCACGTCCGACAAAATAATTACGGTTACACCCAAAACAACAAACAGCGTGATCGAGATGATATTTGGTAGCTTGGCAGATATATTTAGTTTTCTTTAGTACATAATGAATGAAAAACAGGACACTTGAGACGCAAGGTACGAAGCCAAAAAGAGACGTAGTCATTTCTCTCAAAAATATCCACAAAACATTTGCAACAAAGGGACAAAAAACTGTCGTACTGCGTGGGGTAGATGTGGATATTTGCAGAGGTGAACTTCTAATGGTATTCGGTCCCTCCGGTTGTGGCAAATCAACACTACTCAATATTCTTGTGGGATTGGAAAAGCCAGATAGAGGAACGGTCAATTTCTTTGGTTTCGATCTGTGGGGACTTCATGAGGACGACAGGTCACTCATACGTAAGCAAAATATCGGCATTATGAACCAGCGTCAGTACTGGATCAATTCGCTTCCTGTTATTGACAATGTAGCATTTCCGGGCCAACTAAACGGCGAATCTTATGAATATGCTATACGTGAAGCCGACCGCAAACTCACCATGGTAGGGATGACTCATCGGAAAAGATTTGTGCCAAGAGAATTGTCCTCAGGAGAACAGCAGAAGATAAGCCTTGCGCGGGCACTTATGTCAAGTCCCAAGGTCATCATATCAGATGAGCCGACTGGAAACCTGGATATAAAAAGCGGGCAAGCATTGATGGATCTGCTCCTGTCCCTCAAAAAGGAGGGAACAACTATCGTTATGGTGACACATAACCCGGAATATCTCTCGTATGCAGACAGGATCATTTTTATGCTTGATGGTAAGATTAGAAAAGATCTTAGACCAAAAAAAGATGAAATACATCAAATCCGAAGAGAGATGACCGAAAACCTTGAGCGGTTTATCGGATCGACAGAGGTAGACGAAACCGTCGAAGAGCAGACGACCACCAGACGGGTAGAAGAAGAACAAACTGATAACTTGATAACAAGAGTATCTAGCTGGTTCACAGCAGTTATTGAAAGCTTCAAGGATTTCTGGATTTATTTTTTAAGAATTTTGAAGTTCTTTGCAACAACTATCTTCTCACGTGTAAGTCAAAGATTTTTCCCAAAGACGAATTCATCTGTTCCTGAACCACATCAAAAGCAGGTGGGAAAGATCAGTCCAGGCATTAGAAATCGAGATATTATAAGCCTTTCATATCGGAACATCATGTACAAAAAGACACGCACACTAATCACTATGGGAGCGGTGGGAATTGGTATCGGATTTGTCATATTTCTTACCTCGATAGGGTATGGATTGCACAATCTGATCGTGTCGCGAATTGCATCAGTTGAAGATACCCGACAAATTGAGATAACCGTACCGGCAAGCAGCAATCTTGTGATGACAGATGTCAGTATTAACAAGATTGCACAAGTGGAAAAGGTACAAACGGTACTACCGCTCATTAGCATTGCAAGCCAGGTCAACTACGAGGATTCACTTTCTGATGTGGTTGCATACGGCGTATCCTCAGACTATAGCAAGAATTCCTCAATACATCTTAAGAGTGGCAGGTTCTTTCAAGAAGGAAATCAAGCTGGTTCTGAGTCATCCGATTATATTCCGGAAGTAGTGCTTAACGAAGAGCTTATCAATATGCTAGGCGTTTCTTCAGAAGAAGTATTGGGAAAAGATATCAAGATTACGTATATACCGTTGGGAAAAGCACAAGAGAGGCCCAGCGAAAATCAAGCTGAATTATCACCTAATACCGATCAGATGGCTACAGACACAGGTGCCCCCCGCATTCATACTGTTGTGGGGATAGTCGCTGATGAAAATCCCCCAGTTATTTATGTTCCAGCAAAGAATGTCAAGCAGATTGGCATTGATAACTATAGTCAGGCTATTGCCATTCTTGAAAATAGCGAAAAAGATACCAGCACGAAAGTGAGACAAACGATTGAAGCCATGGGTTATGAAACCAGGTCGACGTTTGACACAATTTCTCAAATTGATCGCGTTTTTCATTACGTGAATAGTGGACTTTTTACAGTCGGACTCGTAGCTCTGTCAGTCGCAGTACTTGGGATGATTAATACACTTACAGTATCTCTGCTTGAGCGGACACATGAAGTAGGACTTATGAAGGCAATTGGCATGTTATCTGAGGAAATCAGATTTTTGTTTATTTCGGAAGCAATGCTCATGAGTATACTTGGGGGACTGTTCGGAATTATTGTCGGGTTTATTGAAGGCAAAGCACTATCTATGTTGCTTTCTGCAATATCAATTTCTAGGGGAGAAGGAGCTCTTGACGTGACAAACATGCCGTTGTATCTGCTCGTTGTTGTTATTTTCGTGTCTGCATTTATAGGCTTTGTTACTGGACTGTATCCTTCCAGAAGGGCGGTTAAAATGTCGGCGTTGGATGCATTGAGGTACGAGTGAGAACGAACAGAATTTGTTCGCTCTTTTTCTGATTATTTCGATATCTTTTCATTTGTACTAACTGAATATACTATAAAAGTGTCCGCCAGTAGTTGCCGGCTGATTGTAAGTTGTACTTCCAATTAGCCCTAAACCGTGTTATACTTTGTACATGATAAAAAGAGATATTGAAAACAGAATTCTCAAATCTGCGAAAAAATACGGAGCGATCTCTATTACAGGGCCGAGACAATCAGGAAAGACGACGCTTGCCAAAAGTCTTTTCCCAAATTATGAGTACGTTAATCTTGAAAGTGTTGGAGATCTGGACTTAATCAAATCGGATCCTAAGAGTTTTATGAACTCTATTAAGAAGGGAATCATCATTGACGAAATACAAAGATATCCTGAACTCCTCTCTTACATTCAGATCTCTATAGATGAGGATTTTAAACCTGGACGTTATGTTATTACTGGATCCCAAAATTTGCTCTTACTTAGTAACGTAAGCCAAAGTCTTGCAGGAAGAGTATCTATTGTTAAGCTTTTACCGTTTTCAGTAAATGAACTGGCAGCAGTAAAGAACACCTCTCGCGATGAGTCTGAATTGATCCTTCGAGGCTTTTATCCTGCAATATATGATAAAAAATTCGATCCAGGAGAGTACTACGCAAACTATATCACCACGTATGTGGAGAGAGATGTCCGATCAATTCAAAATATCGGAGACCTTTCAAGCTTTACTAGATTTTTACAAATTCTTGCAGGAAGGATTGGACAGTTGCTAAATCTATCTGAAATTGGAGCACAAGTGGGTGTATCTCATAATACTATAAAATCGTGGGTCTCAATTCTGGAAGCGAGTTATATCATTTTTCTGCTTCAACCGCATCACAAGAACTTTGGTAAACGGATAATCAAATCCCCAAAAATCTATTTCACGGATGTTGGTCTTGCTGCTAATCTCCTAAGACTTGATACAGAGTCTGAGTTGACAAATTACTATGCATTTGGAAGTTTATTTGAGAACCTCGTGATCCTTGATATCTACAAAAATATTCTAAACAAGGCATCTACCTCCAAGCTTTATTTCTTCCGTGATAAAAGTGGTAATGAGGTGGATTTAATTATTGATAAGGGATTGACTCTCATACCAATTGAAATCAAATCAAGCAAAACGTACAACAAGGAATTTTTGCAGGGAATCAAGTATTACAACAAATTGCGGAACAAAACAGATCAGGAAGGAGCGGTAGTCTATACGGGTGACTCATGGAGGGATGTTCAGGAAGTAAAGATTTTGAACTATCTTGATATCTTGAAGATAAATCTGTAATTTTTTGTAAATCTTCAAAACCTGCTCTATGATGATGTTTGCAATGCCTTGAGAGGCAACAAAGAGGTAGTACATTAAAAAATACTAGAATTAGAAGATTTTTTTACTCAATTTCGGCAAGATCGAATAACGGTTTGTAAGGCAATAATTAAGATCCGTATTGGCAATAGAAATAACCCCACAAGACAACCATAGTTTTTAAATCCGGAATTGTAATAAATACTTGCACCTTTACCCACTGAATAGATCATAATTGTTATATTAACAATTTAAATCAAGCTTAGGCAACTCAAAAAGAAACTTCCACTTGAGATTAAATTCGCCAATAAGTGATATAACCTGCCTGCCGAAGTGCAACGAAGGCATGGTGAGTTCTAGCATCGTATGATCGCCCCGACCAGTCTACAAGAATGACAGGGAGAGAAACGTTGGATTCTTGAACCTTAAGAATATCGCCTTTTTGGCTTCGCCTTGACATACCGCCATGCTATCCGTATGGTTTTTCTCACAACGTGTGACATTTTCATCAAAGATTCATGACGCAAAACTCTACAACAAAGCAGATTGGGAGATTCTTTTCCGTCTCGTTATTTGCTATATGTGCGTTTCTTTTCACGTGTGGTCTGTCTCCTGCGCATGCGGCGACTTTTGAAGTCAACTCAAACAATGACACAGATGATGGATCATGCGATGTAACCCACTGCAGTCTTCGTGAAGCAATCACTGCTTCAAACACTACCGCAGGGGCAGACACCATACGCTTCAATATCGATGGTCCGTCACAAACGATACAGGTCACCGGCGATGGATTGCCTGATATAACCGATTCCGTGACAATTGACGGCTATACCCAAACTGGTGCTCAGCAAAACACAATCCCTGCACCCGGAACCTCGAATGCCGTCTTGAAAATTGAAATTGACGGCACAAATACGAATACCGGAAATAACATTGACGGTCTTAATATTCGTGCAGATGAATGTGTGATCCGCGGATTAGTTATTAACAGCTTTCATTCGGGAAATGGAATCACGGCCAGAGGTAGTAACCATGTCATTGCAGGAAATTACATTGGAACAGATGCCAGCGGAACGGTTGACAAAGGTAATGCAAACGTAGGGGTTTTTCTACATTATGATGAGAACCTCGTCGGAGGAACAAATCCTCAGGATCGTAACATCATCTCAGGAAACGGTTCCAATGGAATACAGATCGGATTAATACAAATAAGCTACGATTTCCCAACAGACAATCAAATCATAGGGAACTACATCGGAACAGACGTTACTGGCACACTGGACCTTGGCAACGCAGGTAATGGAATCTATCTCTCCCGTGCTAAAGCAACACTCGTGGACAGAAATGTAATTTCCGCAAACACAGCCGGTGGGATTTGGGTCTTCTATGGACCGGTCGACGGAACGGAAATTATTCGAAATGCTATCGGAGTCGGTTCCGACCATGCAACTCCTCTTGGAAATGGCAGTTTCGGCATTTTTTTGATCGGGGACATCATGGAGAACGTACTTATTGGGGGAACATCCCAACAGAACGCAAACACAATTGCATATAACGGTTTTGATGGAATATGCGTATCCCACGGAACTGCGGGCATAGATATTGCAATTAATTATATCTTCGCAAACACACTATTGGGCATCAATCTCGTGGCACCTCATGAGCCAGTTAGAGACTACATCATAGAAAGTCCAAACCATCATGGGTATGCTATTCCAGATGATTACGGCACGGTTGCTCAAAATGATTACGGAACCAACGATGCTGATACAGGTGCAAATGGTCTTCAGAATTATCCACTTATCACCAGCGCACACAATGAAGAAGGATCCCTCATTATTGCTGGATATCTTGATAGTCAAGCCAATACAACATTCACCCTTAGATTTTTCTCAAATAGTAATGCCGATCTTTCTGGATATGGTGAAGGTGAGATCTATGTAGGAACAACGCAGGTCACAACCAACAATGCAGGAAAAGCCACCTTCGAAGTATCATATGCCACAACCTTGCCTGAAGGGCACTCCGTCACATCGATCGCCACCGATAATACTGGAAATACCTCCGAATTCAGTGGGGGTCTACACCGGGATATGGACAACGATGGAATTCCTGATATTGTCGATGCCGATGCTGATGGAGATGGTATTCTTAATATCCATGAAGGTAATGGACAAACTGACACCGATGGGGACGGGATCCCGGACTCACTTGATATTGATTCAGATAACGATGGAATTCTTGATAACATTGAGGCTCAGCACTATAGCTCCTACACGTATCCAAGCGGGTTAGATGCAAATCTCGATGGCATTGATGATTCATATGGACCAGAGGGACTCGTTCCTGTAGATACTGATGGTGATTCAACCCCTGATTTTTTGGACACCGATTCTGACAATGACGGAATTCCGGATTCTACCGAGGCATATGACTACAACAGAGATGGAATACCCGACATTGTGCCGTCCGGCAATGATAGTGACGGTGATGGGCTCGATGATGCATATGATACGATAACAGCACCAGACAGCAATAACAGCACAGGAAGTCATATGCTTCTTCCTGTTGTAGACGACGGGACAACATCAGAGATTAGAGAGATTGACGAAGACGGTGATGGTATTCCAGACCGCCTTCAGTCCGTTCTACCCGAGACCGGAAAAAGTATTTCACAGTATGTGTTATCTGCAGTACTGACGCTTGGAATGCTAGCGTTCGTTCTAACGACACAGCGCGGGATGCTTGACCACAATCGTACCGTTAAGTAAAATTTTTCTGCACGAAAACGCGAAGTATTAATCTAATATTGAAGAATTATCCATACATGAATAAGAGGATGTTTTCAGTAACAATTTTTAGCATTATTGCGTTACTCGTTCTTCCTGCACTTCTCAATCTAGGTCCTGTCATACCAGTCCAATCCCAGGAGTACGAAATTGACCGAACGGCTTGGTATGGAGTCGACGGCGTATCTCAGGATTATATGGTCAGTCCTCACGATGGTGAATCATCAGTCTTCATAGATGAGGAGAACCACCCCCCATCTCGTGTTTTCGGGTGCGGCAGACGAAGCATACACACTTTCGTACATCACTTGGAATGGAACAGCATGGGTGGACAGTCAGGGTTTGACCGGTAACCCCCAAGAGTCAGCATTCGGGGTACTTTCGTTTTCCGATGAAGAACCCTTTTGTCATCCCCACGTTTTCGTTCATGGAGAGTCAACCTACCTCGTTTGGTACTGGGACTCGACCGGCGTGATGTTCAGCAAGGACGAGGGGGATGGATTTAGCGAACCTGAAGTTGGCCCTGCGTTTGATTATGCATATGATCTCTTCGACGCAACAATTGACACGAGTGGTGTCATTCACGTTATTTTTCAGGACGACTGGGGAGGCGGAGGATCCGGAGTTTATTATTCGTCATTTCGTGATGGTTCGTGGGGAACTGCCGTAGAGATCATCGCATCCTCTGATGGGTTTTACCCACAAAGCGGATCTCTTAGCCTTGACGCTGATAACAATCCGGTTGTCGCACTTTCGTTGGCAACAGCTCTGGATTATAGTATCGATGTCTACCTAACTCATGGCACGGAGGTTGACCAGGAGGTTCAGTTCGGATCTATTGAGGCTATCACAACTGACGGATCACCTACTATTTCCAATGACAATCCAGTCCTCCGCATAACACAAGCCGAACAATATCTCGTTTGGTCCCGCTCTAACGGAGTGGGTGCCTCAGATATTCTGTTTCTGGAAAAGGGCGAAGAATGGAATAGTGAGAGTGCGATCATTCTCGATTCGGAAAGCGACACACTTGTATTTAAAGATATCGACATGGAGATCGACTCGAATGACAACCCGAACATTGTCTGGGCAAGAGCAGACGCGAGCGAATCCGATTCAATTATTAGTGCGAGTTATATCTACCGCACGTTAGAAGAATTTTCAGAAATTGAACAGATTCTGCAAGAAACGATAGAAGGAGATGTAGAGTCAGTCCATGTCTCACTCACGTTAGATCTGTACAATGCCCCTTGTATCCTATTAAGTGATATCTCTTTTGGTAGCGCGGTGGGCACTGTTTACTTTGCTAAGCTGAACACCGTCCTTCTGGAGGAGGACCCCGCATGCGGAGATGGAAGTGTTGATGAAGGAGAGCAGTGCAATGACAGCAACACCACCAGTGGAGACGGCTGTTCCGCGACATGTCAATTTGAGACATCCGGCACATCAACGTGCAATCAAACCGAGTTCAGTCTGTCGTACTCATTTGGCGATCCTTCGTGGTGGGATTTGGAAATGGCACCACCGGAATCTATGGTATGTACATGGGAACAGACACAGGGAACACGTGATATCACATTCTCTCCTGTGTCAACAACTATCCCGGCAGCAAGTGACACAGCATGGCCTCTCACCGTAACAACCGATATTGATTTCGAAACGGATCCGACTGATGAGAGTGAGACATACGGAGCCCGAGTCACATGTGGATCGTGGACAAGTGAAGAGATTACATTTTTGGCTGGTGAAAAGATTGAGTGCTGCGGAACACCAATCGTTGACGTTGACCCCGTTGATCCTTCTGATGACCCGGTTATCCCATCGGAGTCAACAGAAAGTCTCGTTCAGACAGGGAATTCAATATTTGGTCGAACTCTTGTCTTCATCCTCGCATATGCAGCACTTGTACGACTCATGCTCATCCGTACGAAACCAAATGCGAAAAAATAAGACCCAGCATCGCGAATAGAACTTCATTCCCAATCACATCATAAAACGGCTCACACGTCTCAATAGGTGGTGTCAGGTTTACGACACTGGGGACAATATCGCTGTCATACCGAACCGATCCAAGATAGTGGTCACCACTCCCGCTTATCAATTCTGATCGCCATGCCATCGATCAACGCTTTTGTGACCTGTTCCAGCACGCGAGTGACGTCCCGCTGATACTGACTTTGTGAAATGTTCATCCGGCGTGCCGCTTCTTCTTGATCAAGTTTTTCAATATACCTCAAACGAAGTGTTTCCAACTCCTCATCAGTAATCACAACCTCATCGAGGTTAACAAGCGGTATACCCCGAGGCTTGAAGTATCTTCTGCTGTATTCAAAATCCATTTTTCTTCTGAATCTTCGTCTCACGGACACATATCATAAAAAATAATAGTATCGGATACTAAATCAACCGCGATATATTCGCAAATAGTAGACCGCACGTCAAACAGATTGCCTGATGTGAAAACCGGGGGGGCACATCCCCCGGTTTCAGCAATCCGTTATTTTTTGCCAGTGCACGCATTTATCTTGCCCATCACGATGCTATTGACAAAATGTGCCCCGAAGCGGGGTCTTGCACGTAGGACAGGAGATCTCAGTACAAGGAACTCCGCGGCGATGCGCTACGGTATACCCGCAAGAGGGACACACACACTGCGCTGTGCCACCGAGACCACGTTGGCCTCCGGTCGCCCTCCGGCCGACACCAGCCCGCATACCGGCACCCGCGTTGATCCCTAGTCCTCTCCCGGCATAACCAGCAGAACGACGGCCAATCGGACTTGTTCTGATCGGGCCAGTTCCTAACGGACCTGTTCCATCACGAAGCGGCATGACAGTAACGCTT
>CAZDUZ010000023.1:0-16271 GCA_964508755.1 uncultured Candidatus Saccharibacteria bacterium
AGGACAACGAATTATTGTGAATGGACTGGGAACATTGACCGTTGTTGATTCTGATATTCGTGGAATGGAGATAATTGTAACTGCAGGTGGGAGTCTAGAGATCGTGAATAGTCAATTTGATAAAGATTTGATTACTTTCGAGAGTCAAGGGACTTATACTATAGACGGGCAAACACAAGAGACTGAGTAGTTTATGGATTTTTGACTGTTATTCCGTAGAGATATTTTTCGATTTCTTTTTCGGTACAAGAATGTCGTATATACACTCTGATACTTTATGACCATCATGTCGGATAAGACTTCTTTTGAGTTTGTCACCTTTCAGAGGGGTGATTGCGTTTTCGGAAAGAAGTTCTGTCCGAATGATGGTAATGTCCTTGCTCGTATCAAGATCGTCTAAAACTGGAATTGCTTCTTCCTCCAAATATTGTTTCACAACTGAAGATGGAATCGGGGTAGTGTTTACTAGTACGTAATCGGGTTTTCTTCCGCAATACTTAATCACTTCATTCAAATGGTCTTGGGCGGTATAGTTTGTTGTTTGACCGTATTTTGTCATCACGTTCATTATATAGATAAATACTCCTTTGGACTGTTTAAAAGCCTCTTTTGCACCTCCTACCACTACATTCGAAAGGAGACTGGTGAAAAGATCGCCCGGTCCGAGGATGAGTGCATCCGCTGTTAATATTGCTTTTTGCGCCTTCTCTCCGATGTCCGCTGAAGGTTGTATTTTCAAGCAGGTAATGCGTGCATCATTATCATGCCTGTTTGTCGGTGCATCGATATGAGCTTCTCCAACGAGTACCGTCCCATCTTCATATTCAGCGACAAGGTCTATATCTTTCGTAGTAATGGGTATTACCTCCCCTCGAATATTTAATACTCGGGAAGCGTATGCGATTGCTTTTTCCTCACTGCCGAGAATATCTGTCATTGCGGTAAGGAACAGATTTCCAAAGTTGTGTCCTGAAACATCACCTTTATCAAATCTGTATAGAAAAAGCTTACGTAAAAGGTTATTGCCATTCTCACTCTCTGCGAGAGCTACAAGGCATTGCCGGATATCTCCAACGGGTAAAATTCCATATTCATCACGAAGTCTGCCGGTGCTTCCACCGCTATCAGTTACGGTTACAATTGCTTTTATATTGAATTCGGGGTAGTGCTTGATGCCGGTAAGTACTGAGTAGGTACCTGTTCCCCCCCCGATTACTACGATATTCTTCATCGGATAGTCAACGAATATAACGGTTTCTTTTCCGTTTCGTTACAAATATTGATTTCAAACACAATATGTTCCGTTTCAAAACACGGAAGTCTTTGGTACAATACTACGAGTTAACATTATCGTCAAATTATATGGCTCACGTTATCGTTACCGATGCTACGTTTCAGAATGAGGTCTTGGAATCAGATAAAGTAACCCTCGTAGACTTTTGGGCATCTTGGTGTATGCCGTGTCAAATGCTTTCCCCAATTCTTGAGGAAGTTGGAGAAGAGTTAGGAGATGTTGTGAAGATCTGCAAAGTGAATGTAGATGAAAATAGGGAACTTTCAAGCAAATACAATATTATGTCTATTCCAGCCGTCTACATATTCAAGAATGGCTCGATTGTCGAAGAGGTAATCGGATTGCATCCGAAAGAGGAATATGTAAACCTGGTAAAGAAGTACACCTCTGCATAATATTGCGTGCATTCTTCCGTTGCTGTTAGTGAAACCATTGTCCACGTGTAACCGGATTGCTTCCTACTGGAGGTCAAGAGGCATTTTATCACCTAGAATTGGGGCAGGATGGAGGATGTTTATATCGAGAACACTTTTATAGAGAGCAAGTACTTCACGTAATTTGTAGTAATCTTCGTTGGCATACTTACGCATCGTTGCTGAATAGCCTGCGGAAGTAATGCCTAGCGTGTTGCACAGGTAGAGTGCTCGGGGTAAATGATATCCTTGAGTTATGAGAATTGCTTGATCAACGCCAAAAATTTCCTTGGCACGATAACAAGTATCATAGGTCCTTCTTCCCGCGAAGTCTCTTTCAATATCCTCGGCAGGAATGTCATTCTTTACTAAGTATTCGTACATCGCCTGGGGTTCATTATAATGCTCCTCGCTATTGTCTCCAGAAACGAGAATTGTCTTGATTTTCCCTTCATTATAAAGATCTATTGAGGCACGTAGCCGATCTTCAAGCATAGGGGATGGGGTTTTATCGGGGCGTACACCAGCACCAAATACTATGCCAATATCGTAAGGATATGCATTATCAACGGAGGTATAAATATGATATTTCCCTTGGTATACGATAGCCGGTGGGATGGCAAGGAAAGCAAAGATTAGTATAACTATAACACCTCCAAAAAGTCGAAGAACGTTGAATCGTGAGTTCTTCTTATCCTTCGCAGAGCTTGATTGTTCAACGCTGTTGTTCTCTTGCATCACTATCTAATAGTAATGAATACAATTTCCGGGTTGTTCCACGTTTTAAGTCTGCTCACTACACTACCGGTTCCTGAAGTAATGTAGAGTGGTATATCATTATACTCGAATAGTCCTTTATCGAAATTTTTGGGAATTTTGTGTACAGGTAGTGGGAAAACAGGAATTCCAAAGGGAAGTCTCAGTTCTCCTCCGTGAGTATGACCAGAAAGTATTAAATCTGGTTTCCGTTCTTCGGATCCTTCCCCAAAACGGGCTGCGATATCGGGATTGTGAGAAAGCATGATGATGGTATCACTGTTGCTGATTGATTCCATACAGGATAACTCAGGGACTCGAAAGTAAATGTCCTTCGTCCCAACAACCGATACCGATGAAGCAATGGTATGTGGCAGTGAAATGCATTCATCTTTTAACAAGGTTATGGATTGGTTGGTTATTGCTTCCGATATTCCATCGAGCTCTTTGCTTTCAAAAGGTCTTCTAAATTTTGGCATGTAATCGTGATTTCCTAGAACTGCGTATACTGGTTTCACTGAGGATATGTTTTTAAATTCTGTAAGAATGCTGAAATCTTTTACTGATTCATGAGTAATATCCCCGGCTATGAACAAAGCTGTGTAGTCATTTTTTCTTTCCGTTAATATTTCAAGAGTTTTTCTAAAGGAAATATTGTTATTAAGAACACCAACATGGGGATCAGAAATCAAAGCAATAGTAAACGGCTTGCCGGTATACGATGGTATGTCTATGGTAACTGGAACGATTTTGACTTCAGATGGGGCACGGAAAAGCCAGTAAGCCAATGCACCGAGATAGATTATTGCAAGAATTGAAGCAAAAATCGTTGATCCGTATGTTTTTCCTGAGAAAAACTGAGAAGCAATGCTACTAATTATTATTCCTAGTGACGAAAGGGCACTTATTGCTATAATCAGGTCCGTCAGTGTATGCGTAATGCTCATGCTCAATGGTTTGGTAGTTTAAGACTGCTCATTCTAGCAGATAGTAATTAAAATGTGATTAATATTATGTATGAGCGTTTCTAGGAATGTAATGCTGTTAATTATTGGAGTTTTTCTGTGTTTTATTGGGTTTTCTGCCGTTCCCTTGCCTCTACTGGCACAAGAAAGCGAAGTTGTAGAAAATGCCGAAGTGACAGAAAATAATGATACTCAAGAACTTCCAACATTGTATGTCCGGGAAGGTTGTTCTCATTGCGCCACCGTTAAAGCGTTTATGAGTGCTAATGGTATAGAAGACCAAGTCATCGTGCGTGATATCATAGAAGATCCCAAAGCGAGTGAAGACTATACCTCTTTTATGGAAGCAAATGAGGTACCCCTTTCTGAAAGAGGGGCTGTACCTGTGCTTACCTATGACGAAAACAAATGGATAACGGGTGATACACCGATAATTACCTATCTTGCAGAGAAACATGATATAGAGCTTCCCGAAAAAAACACAAGTAATAATGATAATGATCTCTTGTTGGTACTTGGAGGAAGCATTATTCTAATAATCGTGGGTTATGGCATAGCCAAAAATGTAAAGAGTGCAAGGAAATAATTGGAGAACACTCTGAATTAATTATGGTGACGTACGAATATGGTAGGCTTCAGAGCCGTCATTACTCGTCTAATAGCAATCTCTGCAGTAATTCTTCCGTTTCTGCAAGTGATGGTATTTAGTCTTGGAGTTGCTGTTTCAATTTATTTATACGGTAATCCTTCGTGGCTTTACCATTCTCTAAGCTATCTAGCTACTTCCGAGTATACTGAGTTTATCTTTAGCTTTACGCTATTTGTGTCTTCTCTGCTGGGATTCTTCTTTATTCTTGTTTGTTTGCAGGCACTTGTTGGTAAGAAAGCCTTTACCGGTTCGGAGCTTTTCTATCGGATTCCCTTTTATGTTTTTACGTTAGCATATGCCTCCATTACTATTTCAGCTTTTATTCCGACGACTCCAGAAGAAGGAACTCCGCAGAAGCTCGTGCATTGGTCGGGAGCTGTACTCTACTTCATATTGTTTCCACTCGGAGCTCTTCTTATGGCAAAAGTCATTCGAGATAAAAAGTTTCAGTATGTTGTACAAATAACAAACACCTTCGTATTCCTATTTTCAGCAGCAACCGTTGGAATTATTGTAACTACCGGTTCCTATGTGCTTGCAGAAATAGTTGCAGTTGCGATACTGGGAGTGTGGTCAATACATCTTGGAAGAATCGTTTCTGTGCAGATTAGAAAGGAAAACTCTGAATAGTCCTCTAGGTTTTATTGTAAGGCTTCACCTCTCGTGCTACTATTGGAACGTATAGATAACTTCTTACTGATTTCCTATGGATCCAAATCTTAGTACTGTCGGAATCGAGGGAACGAAGGTAGGAGAAATTACCCACTTTTTTGATAAAGTGTCGGTGGCGGTGGTTCGTGCTAACGATACAATTTCGGTTGGAGACCGTATAAGAGTATACGATCACCAAGGAAATATCGTTGTTGAGCAGACAATTGAATCAATGGAAATTGATAAGCAAAAACAGCAGTCTGTCGAAGCGGGAACAGATTTCGGACTCAAACTTGAAGGCCCAGCAAAAGAAGGATACCTTGTTTACCGTCAGTAACGGTATGCATGCTTGGGTAATAAGACTGGTGAGTCTTGGATTTTATCTCAATTGTAATTGCATCTTATGATGGCTATGCCTACTATTACGGTGTCAGGAAATGGTTTCGAAGTAACGGAATCTCTCGAACGGTATATTACGGAAAAACTTCAAAAGCACGAGGCTCTCTTTTCATTGTCAACTGCTGTGCAGGTCGAATGCACCTCTGAAAAATCATCTCGTGGTGTAGACAACGACTTTCGAGTTGAAGTATCTGTTACGCTTCCGAAAGCCCTTGCACGAGTTTCGAAATCAGGGGCAGATATTCATGCCGTCTTTGATGAAGTGATTGAAGTCCTACTTCGGAAGTTGAAGCGATATAAGGACAGACTAAACGAATGGGAAGGCAAGCGGCCATGGAAGGTCGAGTATATGGATAGGATGAGCGAACCTGTAGAGGAAGAAGTCGGGGGGGATTTCATCAACTACGTTCCAAAAATAATTGAGCGTTTCAAGATGGATAACTGCACACCGATGAGTGAGGCTGAAGCAATTGAACAAATGGAGTTGGTAGACAGGAGATGCTATTTGTTTAAGAAGAAAGATACCGGTACTTTTGCGATGGTATACAAGCGTGAGCGCGGTGGCTATGGGTTAGTAGAGCCCTGTGAATAAGGTTTGATCAACTGCGATTGGGAATATGCGTTTGAGTATGTAAAAAGCGGGGAGTGAGAATATCTCTCAAACCCCGCTTTTTTAGTTCTAATCGATTAGGCTTTATTTATCTTCTCCGTTAAAAGCCTCATCAATGAATGTACGGGTAATCATAAGAAATCCGTAATTCTTCGGCTCTTCAATATTGTTCTTGATAGAAGCATCTGCACGAAGTTCTTGGATCCATGTCTGGACCTCTGTACTGAGCTTTTGTTCTCGAAGTCTTTCTTTTACTGTTTCTTTCGCCTCTTCATAAGAAGGAACGGGGTCTTCTGTGAATAATACATCTTTGTATTGTTCGTAGAATTCCTTTAGCTCATCTTCGCTGAGCTTGATCTTACTCGTAAGAATTTTTTCGATTATGAGCGTAGTTTCGATTTGATGGCGAAGTCTCTCATCAGTGATATTACGGGCATCGAGTTCCTGCTGTAGCGCTTCCTTGCCTCCGTATTGTGTTTCAAGATCTTTAAGCTCTTTTTCAATATCTTCATCAGAGATTTTAACGTCTTTCTTCTTAGCTTCCTGGTAAATAAGAGCTTCATCGATCATATTTGATGCGATCACTGTTCCGTATGATTCCTCAAGTCTATCGTAAAAATCACTCCTATAGAGTCTTTCTCCGTTAACAATAGCTACACTTGCTTTGTAGTTGAGATATTGAACTGCATAATCAACAAGAATAAGGGTGCCAAAGACGATGAGTGTCCAAACAAGAATCTTTTTTAGGAGAGTCTGCTTTTCGGGTGAAAGTGATTTGAATGGATTAGAAATTTTGATGCTCTTCTGAGAGGTAGATGTCTTAACGGCTTCGGCTGTAACTTTTTCTTTCATCGTTCCGTGGGTCTTAGCATTTCTTTCAGTAGATCGGTTTATGGAAGAAGCTCGTGAAGAGACCCTATCCTGACGTGACTTGCTGGCAGATGGACGTGACGATGATGTTTTATTTGAACGTGGAGACATATAGAGAGATACAATAAATTAATGCATGCAATGGCTGAAAGTGTAACAGATGGTTTCTAGGCTGTCTAGGATGATTGAAAATGTCTTGAAAATAGCATCCTTTTGATTACTATAAGCAGAAGCGGCAAACCCCATAAGTAGAAGTACGTAGCTGTACCGGTGACAGCGAGTTTCGAATTCGTTACCGGAATGATATCGTCAACTCTTTGTGGCATTAAACGAATTTTAGGGCTACCATCTGAATTTGTTCCGTATCTGGAGAGGATGCCCACAATCGTGTATGTTTCTCCTGAGGTAAACACGCTTGACGGAATCTTGGTTGCTTTTGAGAGGTATATGGGAATTGATATGTTTTCATCTTTCTGAAAAGCGTCTATAAACAAACCTCGCTTGCTTTTTATGGTAAGGGTAAGTTTAACGAGAGAAGCAATATGATGTGGTGTGTCTGGTTGTGAAATTGCATAGGGGATAATGTTCATGGGTGGTGAGACTTCAATTGCGCTACTAACTACAATCCTCGGTTCTCCGTATACCTCGTCTCGGACACCAGTTATTCCATAGGTTACGTTTTCTACTAATAATTGAATATCACTGACTTTAATACGTATACCTCCTGTTTCGTCTTGTACATATCCTTCAGAAGAAAATAGAATTCCAGGGGATGCAGTAACAGTGCCGACAATTATTACTTCGCTTCCGTCTACTTGGGTTTTAGCTTCTTGGATTGAAATGACTTGAGTTGTTTCGGGAATTTCTTCAATAAATACTTCATGAGTTGTAGTACTGAAAGAATTGTCAGGGGAGGTTACCGTCAGTGAAATAGTGTAGGAATCACTTTCTGGGAATTCGATAGAGAGTTCAGATCCTTGTTCTGAAATATCGAATGGCGTAAGTGGATCAATTGTCCACTCATAGCGGTAATTACTTAACTCAGAAGAGAGCACCTCTCCAGTAATAAAATCTTCAATGTGAGCCGTGAATACAAAGCTTGTACCTGCTGTAGCACTCTCTGGTCCCTCAATCGTGATGATAGGAGGGAACGTGTTCTCTATACCCGGGGAAGGGTATGATGATACTACGAAATCTGAAGGACTATCGGTATCAACCGTTGACGGACGCGCAAGTACTGTTCCTTCTGGACAATCAGACGGGAAGGCAGTCCACACAGATAGAGAATCGTTAGAAAGGTTGTTGGAATTTGGTTCGTCGTATAGAACTGTGTCGATGACTCTACCTTCCTCATCAACAATCCTTATTCCATCCGTTTCTGAGCCTCCATTTTGGAAGGCAAGAGAAGACACGGTAATATCAGCGTTAGATACGTTTGGTTCACCGATGAGGATAATTGAGTATGGTTCAACAATGAAAGAAGGAAGAGTTGCCTTGGTAGTAAATGAAGTACCTCCCGCTTGTATCGTCCACCCATTAATATCTATTGAATCAACGCTGTTATTTCTGAGTTCAATCCATTCATATCCCGAGTCTGGACCAATAGGGTCATAGAGGACTTCATTGATTACGATGGTCGAGGATGATGCGTGAAGGGGGAGAGGCAGGAAAATGAAAAAAAGTACTAAGAAAGTATTAGATAACAGAACATTTAAGGATATTCTTACCATATTAAGTAAGAATAGCTTATACATGTTAAGGAATACTTAAGAGGAAGTTTAGCGAAGATGAAGATATACAGACACTAGACCACCTGAATGCCGAATTTTTGCGAATTTTCCTCCACATCCATCATAATACCCCGTTATCAGTTCTCCTCCAGCAGCTGCAAGTACTGGAGTACCAGGAATACCTGTCGACATATCAATGGCGGTACCTTGATGTTCTGTTTGTGTAATGAAAGGCTTGTTGCCATACATTGTACCTAACGGTACTTGAAAAGTTGAGCTATAAATATAATATAAAGGAAAATCCCCCCAATATCCATAAATATCAGGTCCTAACTGTAAATAATTCCAAACGGATACTGTACCACACCATTCTCCGCGAATTATATAATTAACACCATTTGCAGATACAGTGCAGACAGCGTTAGGATTATTATTAATGGCATAATGTAAGTGAGCTGACATAGGAATACATCCTGAATTGCCCATAAAACCAATAACAGTACCCTTTCCAACATAACCTTGGCTTACAAGTTTACCTTCTTCTTCCATTCTAGTTGCAATTGAGAGGATTTGAGCATCAAGAGCGCTAATTGTACCTTGTAAAGTGCTTAGATTCGCTCGAATTTCTGCTTCTCTTCTCTGGGACTCTGCAAGAAGTGCTGTTTGCTGAGCCTTCTGTGAGTCAAGGATTTTTTTAGCGGATGCTAATTGAGTTTGTTCGGCTTCAATTAAATTACGTTTATTCTGTATTTCTATTCGTTTGTTTTCTAATTCCTCTTGTTCGTTAGATAGATTATTTTTTGAATCAGATACTTGTGATAATAGTTGTCTGTCTTGTTTTTTCGCTTCAATTAAGTATTTCATTTTTCTAAGTAATCCTTCGAAATTGTTAGAATCTAAAATTACTTCTAACGGTGACAAAAATGACATTTTATAACTTGAAAGAGTTCTTTTTTTAATTGTACTTTCAAGCGTAATGATTTCTTGTTTAATTACATCTATTGCATTCTGTGTTTTAATAATTTCTTTTCCCAGCAAGTTAATTTCAACGGTGATTGTTTCAATTTCAACTTGTTTCTGGTCGATGAGGAGTTCTGTTTGATTAATTTGAGATGCTAGGTAGGAAATTTGCTCATATAGAGAAAGCTGTGCAAATTTTTCTGCGTCAAGTGATCCTTGGATCTGCTGTTGTTGAGCCCCTATTAATCTGGCTTGTTCTTGCAGAAAATTCAGACATTGTTCATCAGTCATATAGTCAGGACATTGTGTTTCGTACGCCTGAACCGGAATATCAACATTTGATACAGACAGCATAAACCCAAAAGAAAGAATGATTGTTAAGAGAAATGCAAACAGAGATAGTACTTTGCGTGGTACTGCTATCTTCATTGCTTCAGATACCTCCAGGTCGCAAGTAAACTGCTGATATACCCAAGAAGAGCACCAAATGCAAGTTCTGCACCGATTACCATTGCAATGAATCGAGGATCAGCTTCCTTCAAATATGGCATGTCGATATCAGTAAATGTTTGCGAAACGAATACAAACATATCGCTTTCTTTCAGTAACTGGATACCGGTGTACCAGATACCAAGTAAAAGGGTAATTGAAATTGCAGCACCTACAATTCCGTAAAACGCACCTTCGAGTAGAAAGGGAGTGCGGATATATGTATCCGTTGATCCCACTAACTGCATGACTTCAATTTCGTGTTTGTGGGCGTTGATGTTAAATCCAATGGTAATAAGAATGAGTAGAACAGTAGTAGCTGAAAGAGCGATAACAATTGCTGCTCCACCAATTCGGATTACTTCCGATATGCTTCGTAAGCTTTCGACGACATCTTTGAAATACATTATTTCTTCAATGTTTTCATTTGACGCTTTTAATTCGTCAAGTTCTTTAATTATTTCAGAAATCATTTCAATTTCTGTCGCACGGATATCAAGACTGGGGGGAAGAGCATCTGATGTGATTGACTCAACAAGGGTAGGGTCGTCTGCAAAATCCTTGCGATAGGCTTCTAGAGCTTCTTCTTTGGATGTGTAGTCAACGGATTCAATGGCTTCATTTTTTTGGAGGTCTTCCTGTATAGCAAGAATTTCTTCTTCGGGAGTATCCGGAAGAAAGAAAACGATAATCTGAGCTTTTTGCTCAAGTGATGCGATTGTTCTCTGCGTAATGATGACCAAGCCGGTAAAGGTAGTAACGATAAGAAAAGTCAAAGCAATGACGATGACCGAGGCCATCGAGAGCCATTTATTGCGCATAATATGTTTTTTAGTTGTTGCCAGCATACGCTTGGCTGTATTAGCTTTCTTGGCCATTCGATGTGTTCGATAAATATAGTGCAAGAGCATCAATTATTTCCTGTGCTTTCTTTTCACCAATTCCCTTGAGATCGATGATGTCTTCTTCACTCAGATCGAGAAGCTCATCAATGGAAGAAAACCCATTTTTCTTAAGATGAAGGAGAGTTCGTGTTGGTAAATTGAGCAGTTCGAGAGGTTGTGCTTCTTCCGAATCAACCTCGTAAACATTCATACTAGATCCCTTCATTTCGACTTCTAACTGAGACTTTTCCGAATCTTTTGGTGTATCACTTACTTTTCTATCTGAAGTAGCCTTGTTTTTGGGAGATGATATCTTCACGACTTCAGTGGGGTTATCTTTATCGCCTGTGTCGTATCCGCCAACACGGTCTGCGGCAAGCGCGCCACATTCCAATCGTACGACTCTTTTTTTCATTTTATCAACGACATTTTTGTCATGAGTTGAGATAAGCACAGTCGTTCCCCAGCTGTTTACTGTTTCTAAAATGTTCATGATTTCCGCAGAGGTGACCGGATCGAGGTTTCCGGTAGGCTCGTCAGCGATAAGTAGCTTTGGTTCGTTTGCAAGAGCGCGGGCGATACCTGCTCTTTGCTTTTCACCACCAGATAATTGATTCGGAAAAAGATTCTGTCGGTCTTGCAGTCCAACCAATTCGAGCAAAGACTGGCTAGTATCTTCGATTTCGTCATCAGATTTGCCCGTGATTTCTAATGCAAATTCAATATTCTCCCGGATAGTCTTAATATCAATAAGCTTGTAATCCTGAAAAACTACCCCGATCTGTTGACGGTAAAAGGGAATGTACGGTTTGCCAATCCGGGTAATGTCTGTCTCGTCAAAGACAATCGTTCCGTCAGTTGGCAGTTCCTCGCGTATGAGCAGTCGTATCAGGGTTGATTTTCCTGCACCGGAAGGACCGACCAGGAAAAGAAATTCGCCATTCTCTATTTGAAAGGTAACATCCCTCAAAGCGACAATATCTCCCGCGTATACTTTTGAAACGTGGTCGATAAGAATCATATACGATTGCCATTATGCCATTAAGATAGAATTGGGGCAACCCTGAACTGACGTAGAATGGTAGGAAATGAGGCTCGGTTTGTTGAATGTTAAGCTATATGCTACAAATACCTTGAACGGGCAGTCTTATTCCTGATAATTGGATCGCAAGTATGCCTCGACAAAGAGGTCGAGGTCTCCATCGAGGACGGCATCAGGATTTGAACTTTCTGTTTCAGTACGGAGGTCTTTTACCAGTTTGTAAGGATGCAAAACGTAGTTTCGGATCTGGTTTCCCCAACCAGCTATTTTATGTTCACCTTTAAGCTTTGCCTTTTCGTCATTTTGCTCGTTTTGCTTGAGTTCCCAGAGTTTTGCTTTGAGAAGTCTCATGGCGTACTCTCTGTTCTGATGCTGGCTTCTTTGAGTTGTCGAATGTATGGTTATACCAGTAGGTTTATGAGTAATGGTTACTGCCGTAGATCGCTTGTTGACGTTTTGTCCTCCGGGACCTCCAGATTTTGTCGCTTTGAATTCTAAATCTTCCTCAGGTATGACTAAATCAGCAGCATCATTTCCTTCTAACACAGGAAGCACTTCGACTCCGGCAAAAGATGTCTGTCTAAGTCCTTGAGCGTTGAAGGGAGAAATTCTCACAAGACGATGCGTTCCCAGTTCACCTTTCAGATATCCGTAGGCATAAGGTCCTGAGATTTGCATAGACACAGTTCCTATTCCAGCCTGATCTCCTCGAACCATGTGCAATACTTCAGAGGTCCATCCTTTCTTTTCTGCAAATCGAAGATACATACGCATGAGCATTTCGACCCAGTCATTTGCTTCTGTCCCGCCTTGTCCTGAATGAATTGAAAGAAGGGCGTCACGTTGATCGTAGGGACTGGAGAGAAACTGACGAAGTTCAAATGCTGATATCTTTTTTTCTAGGATATCGAGTTCGTTAATGATATCCTGCTCAGCAGAATCGGGATCATCTTTTCTCGACAATTCCCAGTATTCTCTAACATTATTGTAAGTCGTAGTTATTTCATCTAGTTGATGGAGTGTTTCGTCGATGACGTTAATTTCTCTCATTACTGCTTTAGCGTGGTCTTGATTCGTCCAAAAATCGGGTTCCATTGACAGTGTTTGCAATTCACCCTTACGAGATGCCAGTTTCTCCGGCTCAAGAGAAGCGGTAAGTAATGAAAGGCGTTCTTTATAGGTTGCAAGTGTTGAGTCCATAACTGTATTGAGAGTATAGCAGAATTTATTTGCTTGCTGGACAGGGCTACTGTGATAGTGTATGTTCTGTGAAAGAGATGAGTAATATCCCAGATACTGATAAACAGCTAGAAACAGAAGGAAATGGTCAGGTCACTGATGAACATCCGAAGTCTCATAGCCAGAGAAAACCGGTTGTCCTTATTATTATGGATGGGCTTGGAGTGCGGGAAAATCCGCTAGGAAATGCGGTTATTGAAGCGAAAACTCCAAATCTTGACGCGCTCTGGACGAAATATCCACATGCTTTATTAAAAGCTGCTGGTAAAGAAGTGGGACTTTCGCAGGGTGATCCTGGTAATTCAGAAGTCGGGCACTTAAATATTGGATCTGGTCAGATTGTATTTCAAAGCCAGCCTCGTATTGATGAATATATTCGATTAGGCAAGTTTTCAGAAATTCCAACTCTTAAGGAGGCTTTTGTACAAGCTCAGAGCCGTTCATCTCAGGTTCATCTCGTTGGCTTATTAAGTGCCACAGGGGTACATGCTCATATTGAGCACTTGTTTGAACTAATGCGTATATGTAAAGAGAAAAAGATAAACCCTCTGATTCATGTGATCTTAGATGGTCGTGATACTGGATTAAAGGATGGGTATTTATATCTTAATATGCTTAAAGCGAAAATGCAGGAACTCGGTATTGGGTCAATTGCCAGTATGTCAGGACGTCAATTTGCAATGGACCGTGATAATAAATGGGAATTAACTGCACGTGCGTATAACGCTATGACAGGAACAGGTGAAAGAACCGGACTCGATCCGATGGATATCCTTCAGGACGCTTATGCTTCAGGGGAAAACGACCAAAACTTTACACCTACAACGGTACTTAATCATGCGGGTATGCCTCTTGGTCCCATACAGGACAATGACATCGTAATATTTTACAATTATCGTGAGGACCGGGCACGACAGCTTACAAAGGCTTTTGCCCTTGATGATTTTGACGGCTTTCCTCGGAAGAAGCTTGAGAATCTTTTTTTTCTTACCATGACAGGATATGAAAAAGGACTTCCGGTTAAAGTACTTTTTGAACCTTCGTACATTACATCTACCGTCGCTTCTATAATTAGCGATGCAGGATTGAAGCAGCTTCACATTTCTGAGACCGAAAAATACGCTCACGTGACTTACTTTTTTAATGGCGGAGTTGAAAAGCCACATGAAGGAGAGACTTTTTTTAACATACCTTCTCCTCGAGTGTTTGATTATTCCCAAGTTCCAGAAATGAGTTCTCTCATAATTCGAGATGAAGTTGTTCGTCTCCTTGGAAAAGGGACATATGATTTCATTCTTATAAATTTTGCAAATCCGGACATGCTCGGTCATACCGGTAATTATGAACCTACTGTTAATGCGGTCGAAATTACCGATCAGTGTGTGGGGGATGTGGTAAACGCGGTTGCAAAAGCGGGAGGCCATGTCATTATCACTGCAGATCACGGAAATGCTGAGGAAATGGTGGATGAATCAACCGGAGAATTGAATACGATGCACACAACCAATCCAGTTCCAATAATCTTTTGTGAAAACGTAGAACCCATAGATCATGGTATCAACGATATCAAAATAGGTTCCGGTCCTGAAGCTGTCGAGCGGGGAATTCTGGCCGACTGTGCACCAACGGTTTTGCATTTTCTTGGACTGCCTCCGGGGAAAGAAATGAGTGGTATTGATCTTCTGTCTGCGCATCTTTAAAGGAGGAATCACTCTAACAGAGTCCGGTTTACTCTGGGGTATTTACTTCTACACTATCGTCAATACTAAGGCAATACTTAAAAGAATCCGGTATATTCCACATATTGTAAGGATCCCCTTTTGAATTCGACTCTTGAGAATGTATGCTGCACCAATACCAACAATGGCAGCGACAATTGTAGCCACAATTATTAATGCAATTCTCTCTCCGGTTATACTGGTATCAGAAAACGTTTTCGTTGCTCCATACAGTCCAGAGCCGGCAAGGAGCGGAATTCCAGAAATGAATGAAAAGGCAAGAGCGGTACTTGGAGACATTCCCGAAAGAATTCCCGCCATAGTCGTTATTCCTGAACGAGAAGTTCCCGGAATAAGCGCAAGCATTTGTGCAAGTCCGACAAAGGCCGCTTGATATAACGTGATCTTGCTCAGGGAATCAGTTTTGAAAGATCTATCTTTCGACCAGCGATCGATACCGATCATCCCAGCCCCCCAAAATGCCAGTGAAAAGGCAATAGTTCCGGGACTTCCCAGATTGGCATCTATGCAATCTTCAAATAGAAACCCAATAATTCCTGCAGGAACTGCGGCAACAGCGATAGCTACCCAAAACTGTGGAATGAGCAGTATTTTTAGCTTCTCTCGCATGGCTACTAGAATTGAGCCAAGTGTTCCGAGGTGAAGAACGGCAATATCAGATAGAGCTAACGTTGTTCCTGTAACGGCAGAGAAAAGGAGAAGATGACCGGTGCTAGAAACGGGAAGGAGCTCAGTAGCTCCTTGAATTATTCCAGAAAGTACTGCATCTATAATGAAAGAAAAATCCATTGCAGATGGATTATAGCATGACTCCGTGCTACAATGACTTTGCATGGGAGTAGCTACTATTAATGCAAACTGTCCGTTATGTCTTAAAAAAGCGGCTCCGAAAGCTGTTTTTTTCCTGTTGGTGATTTCGTTTGCACTTGCATGTGCCGTGACTTATTCGTGGGTTTCAGGGGCGCTAAAATCTTCTGCGAAACTATCTCATAACCAGACGCAAGATACGGATGTGTATACTGTTGATAGCGCAGAAATTGATGTGCAGAACGAGGAAGAAAGTGGGGGCGGAGAGGGAGATGCAGAATCAGAGTCTGAAACAGATATTCGAAGTAGTAACGAAAAGAAAGATATAGCTTCATCACGTGATAATTCAATTGGTTCTCGTGAAAGTAACAGTTCAAGCCTTCCAACGTCTAGCGCAGAAATAGTGTTGCCTTCTATCGAGATTGCTCCTGTACTTACTATTCATCAACGCCAAGACGCTTTTCACGGAGAGAGGGAGTATTCTTTCGATCGAATTGAAGATAGCACCACTTCTCTATCGCAACGTAAAGATGCGTCTTCGATGGATCTTTCTACGCAACTAACCTACGTTCCGCCGAGTAATCCGAATTTAAACCGTACAGTTATGGGATTTGCTCCGTACTGGACTTTGTACAATTATAATGAGTTTCAGATGGAGAGATTGAGTGTCATTGCTTATTTTTCTGTGGCAGTGTATCCGGATGGTAATTTTGTTACGACCTGTAACGGGAGTTACTGCGGAGATAAATATGGGTGGGACGGATGGAATAGTCC
>CAZDUZ010000024.1:0-15970 GCA_964508755.1 uncultured Candidatus Saccharibacteria bacterium
AAAAGGGTCTCCCAATTGCACTGTCGCAATACCTAAGGTACCAGACATATAAGAATTGATCATAAGGGACACTAATCTACCAATATCCATTATGAATCCAACTATTGCGAAACTGAAAGTCACGGCAAGCAACCCTATAAGGACAGAGGGAATAGCGTTTAGTACACTGACGGTAGTCTGTCCACCAATCTTCGAACGAAACATTACCATGAAACCAGCCGCCATAATGATTATGACAAATAAAGCATAGGAAAAGTTTCGCATCATTTCCCATATTGGTTCAACTTTAATGGTGTCACGAAGAAAAACATAACCCTCACCCTCTCCCTGAGCATACACACTGGTCACACTGTTCTCATATCCGGGAACCCACTGTTTCGCCAGATGATCAGGAAGACTTACACCCGGGGGATCATAAGCTAAAGCCATGACTTCAGTATTCATCACTCCAAGAAGTCCGACTTGAGTCATTTGTGGAAGACCAAGTTCTTGTGCGCGAGATACAGCATCCGGACCATACACACTCATTCCGACAAGATCTCCCATAAGGTTTATGCCAGATGCAAGACGTGAACTCTCGTCAAGGGTTTGAATATTTTGCCCACTATCGTTAGTACTTGCATTCACCTTACCCATTGACGCCTCGTAAGAACTCGTCACGTCATAATAGGGAGCAGCTTGGCCATTTACAACACCCGACATGGCAGAAACGATCAGAATGAGAGTTACGAAAGCCGCCAGATATGAGGTAATCCCATCAGCTTTCTTTTGGAAACTGCTGATGCCGGAAGCAACACGATCACCAAGAGAGATAAGTGAACGCCTATTCATTTCAATCAAACTTTGAATTAATTAATGTAGATAGTATGTATTAAACTTTCATTAATAACAAGTAGAATTTACTTGTTTGCAGAGAACGCTTTTACAAAATCAAAATACCCCGGTACCCCGTTCGTTTCTTCAAAGTTACACATCCAATACTTCTTACCTTTATATGTCACCCATCCTGTCTCATCGCATGGTTTATTCTCTGTTCTCTGTCTATCATAATTATCCTTTAACCAATTTTTCCAAACGAATGTACAGGGAACCATAGAACCACACACTCTACACATACCCGCGGTTCCTATATAGGTGTCGGGCCAGCATGGTGAATTCTGTCCAACACCAAAATTCGCACAATCTTTAGAATAATTTGGAGGTCGCTGACTTGCAACAAGGGTATCCGAATATACATCACCGCATGGTTCCTCACAACCTTGATTCGAACCCGTAAGACTCTCCGTGTTCATCATTATATTTACATTTGTAAGACAATCCCCTCTGACAATACAAGCAAGATTCTGGAAAAAACCGGAAAACTTAAATACCCACCCAAATACTGCCGCGCTCGCATTAATACATGCAAGATCACCGGAAACATTATTCACGAGGGGACACGTTGAATTGTCTGATGTATACCGGGCAAGAACTTTACCTTTATCAGGATACCAAAACGGATTTCCACAATTGCTTTGTCCATTGATAGTTTGACAAAACGTACTTGTACCGGCGACTGCAGGATCTCCAACACTCTCTGTATCGAGATTCACTTTTGTATTCATGGTAACGGGGTTTCCCCACATAGCCCACTCATTATAAGATTTCCTACCCGATGCGCAGTCAGACTTTATCTCGTTTAACGGTGAATTGGTACATTCTGTATTTGGAAAAGCAAGTGTCGAATCTTGGCTTCCTCCGTTAGTCGGAGGCTGATCTACCGAATCACCAGCGCTCAGCACTTCAGGTACGTATTCTGCTTCAGTTCGTTCCTTGCCATCAGATAGATATCGAGGGTTTGTTTCTGGAGGATAGTTGACGGCCCCGGAATATTTATACTCATCACCGGGAAGCATCATTCCACCAACAAATTCGGTCGATGGTTGGAGTTGTCCGGTAGCATCAGCGAAGCTTGGCCATTCACCCTTATATATGTCAATTCGGCCATCACTATTTAAATCTCCTCCATGGAAAAACTTCGGGTATGTCGCAAGTACAACATCAATCCGACAGGATTTACTAAAGGTATACCCGCTGAAAAAAGAAGAAACATTGTCAGACGTCGAAAAAGTACTGCAGGTGTAATTACCTTGCGTCATTCTACCACCAGTACAGGCATTCGATACAGGAGAAACGCCTCCCTGCGCCGAAAGCACGACTTCCCCGCCTAAATCCCACTGCTCGTAAGGAACCATCGTAACATCAAGGTCATCGGCAACCGGAGAAAATGGGACTGAGGATGCAGCAACCAAAGGTTGTGTTAGGTATGAAACTGAACCTTCTGCGTGAACCACAGAAGTATTTACAAAAAACAATAAGGAGAAACAAAGCACCCCGAAAACATATCCAATAAAAGTTGGATAAAGAGAATCGGACTTACAATCATATTTCTTTCGACTCACCATTTGGCTGAAAGATAACAATGCATAAAACATCGCCCACACTATATCCGAAAAAGCCGTAATTGTTAAGCCCTTACAATGTATCTGCCGATATTCAACATTCAACCGTTTTTGAACGTTGCCTTAGGAAAGACCGTAGTATTGACTTTTATTCTCGCTTCTACTAGTTTGTAGTAAGGAGTTTTAATTTTTATTCAGTACCATGAAAAACCTTCGAATCATCCTGCCCTTCGTGGCTGGATTAATTGCGGTCTTCGTGACCTATTCCGCGGTACGGGCATACGAGGCGCCAGAGCCTTACTATCCGCCCCACCCCTATCCCGAACCAGGCTGGGAAGAATTTCCAGAACCAGGGGATACCATACGCTACTACATGAACGGTCAAACCGTTGATGATATCCGAGCGGAAATTATGTATCTGCATGGCTCAGATTTTAAAAATGCAATGAAGCAAATCCGTCTTGACGCTGCAAAAGTCAGACAGGAACAGCTTCAAACAAACGCCGCATGGGAACAAGCATTCCCTCAGGTGAAGCAATATGCTCTTCTTATGGTTGAGCATATTAAGTGCAAACTAAACGAGAAGATTGAAAAGCTTGAAACAGAAGCAGCTGAGATGGCTGAGTATGATATCCCGACCGATGGCCATGAGGTTGCAATTGATTATATTAACAATGTAGTCTTCCCACTCCTTGAGAATCCTGATAATCCTAATGATCCCGCTACTCTTAAAGGTCAGATAAATAACTCGAAGAGTACCGCAGAAATCAAACAGGTTATCCAGAACACCCAAGCTACAATATTCGCTAATGAAAAAGAATATCGCGGAGTTATGGCTAAAGTTATGTCTTCAAGAATCCAGCGATTCGAATATTGCGTCCAAGTCCTCGTTGACTTTGGAAACGATATTGTCATTGCAGTTATTGACCAACTGAACGCAACATCTGACGAGGATTTCCCCGCAGAAGAATTCAGCAAAGGTCTCTCTGATTACTATGGAAGAGATATCGAAATAACCAGAACATCATTAATCGAGAAGTATCAACTCTACGTTACCAATGAAGATTCACGATTCAACGATGACTGGGCTCGTGCATCAGCACACTATGACAAAGCTTCTGAAATTCTTTGGGATTGCGACGGAAACGATGTATGTGTAGAAGCTGCAAAAGCAGAAATGCAACAGGCAAAATACCTACTCCAAGATATGTTCCATGTATTCTACTGGGCATATGACTGGTATAAGTATTCAATCGAAATGGGATGGAAACCAAGTTCTAATCTCATCGAGCAGTTTATGGCAGAAGGTTTGCCCGATATGCCATGTCAATGGATGCAGATGGCAGGATGTCATTCAGAAGATCCCAATGACGTTTGTGATGCCGACGATGCTCCAGAATGGTGGCCAGATCTAACCGCATGTCCTAAACCGAAAGCAGCTGCCAGTAGGACTACACCACGTGGTGGTGGAAGATAACGGACATAAGACTATACTTAATTCTATAAACTCTAAAACAATGGAAAAACAAGCAGAGTTGAATCAAAGTAGTCTCCTGGTGACATTGGCTATCACAATTGTCATCACGATTCTAACAAGCATCACTACCGTGGTGCTTATGGGAGGCTTTAATCCGGAGACGGCTAAAACTCCGGAAAACTATCCAATTACCAGACCAGCACCTTCTTCAACATCAAAGTTTCTTGATGTAATGCAAGACCAAGCTCGTGGTAATATGAATGCAGCTGAAGATCTTGATGAGCTCCAACAGAGCTACGATAGACCAGTTGTCGATCTCGAAAAGTATCTGCCTCAGTAAGGCATACTATATCGAACATGAAAGGGCACTCCGTACGGGGTGCCCTTTTTAGTATCTGATAACAATGAAGGTAAATCGATTAACCAGCAGAAACCTATACAATTAGCATAGAATCACCGTAACTGAGGAAATGATATTTCTCCGCAATTGCTGTCTGATACGCTTGTTGAATGATTTCTGTCCCTCCGAAAGCGAATACTAACGCAATAAGACTGGTTCTTGGCATGTGAAAATTTGTCACTAACACATCTACAACCTTGAATTTGTATCCAGGAAATATAAATAAGTCTGTTTCCTTCGTTTCGGGTTGGATTTTTTTATTTGCAATTACCACTGACTCTAATGTTCGAACAACGGTCGTTCCAAACGCCCAGATACGTCCTTTACACGAATTAACGGCCTCTGCAGTTTCAGGTGGTACAGAAATCCATTCCTTATGAATTCGGTATGATTCAATTTCCTCTGTATCAATAGGACGAAAGGTTCCAAGTCCAATATTTAAATCCACGTACACTATACCAGCTGACCTTTTCTGAATTTCTTTTATCATGTCTTTTGTAACATTCAGACTTGCAGTAGGAGATGCTGCAGACCCCAACTGATCACCGAAAACGGTGTTGTATCTAAGTTCATCCGCTTTTACCGGTTTGCGTTTAATGTAAGGCGGTAGGGGGATGAGTCCATCACTGTTGATAATTTCCTCAATATTCTCTCCCCTTACAATGAATCGAGGATCGTTTACAAGACGTTTTTCCACAGTTATCGTCTTTCCTGAAGAAGTAACAAGGATATCTGAGATTTTGACGTCTTTCGCTCTTCCAATGAGACAATACCAAGAGTTTTCTACGGATGGACGTTTAGCAAACACAGTCTGATGATCCTGCGAATTAGCGAGATGATCCACCTTTCCGAGAAACAAAACCTCTACTTGCTTGCCACTTCGTTTAACGGTGCAGAAAATCCTTGATTTCATTACTCTTGTCCGGTTTAAAACGACTAGATCATTTTTTTCTAGGTAGTCAGGAATATCTCGATAACGCTTATGTTCAATGTTTCCATTTCCCCGGTTCACTACAAGTAGTCTCGTATCTCCCCTTACATCAGGAGGTTTTTGAGCAATCAGTTCCTCAGGTAAATTGAAATCGGTTTCTTTCGTTAGCATAATTGAAAAGTATTATTGGTTAGTGTAAAGGCAGAATGATACAATACGTTATTGATTGTATCATTATATGGTAATTATTTATCAAAAGACGTAAGTCCCTATGAATAAAATTCCAACTCTTTTTCTGGGAAGTGGAATGGAAGGAATTACTGCTCTGGATGTTCTTACCGCACATCCTCTCGTGGAAATGCTCGCGGTTGTTTCGCAACCCGACAAGCCAACAGGGAGAAAACAGGAAATGACACCTTCGCCAATAAAGCAGCACGCCCTTCAACAGGGATTAACTGTAGTGACCCCTGATGGATCAGATTCTTCCTACCAAAAGATCATTGAAGATTTTCATGCCGAATTCGCTGTATGTCTATCTTTTGGTCAATTCATCCCCGAACAATTTCTTAACTCGCTTCCTCACTCCTGTTTGAATGTGCATTATTCACTTCTTCCTCAATTAAGAGGAGCAATACCAGTCCAAGCTGCAATACTGCAAGGGCTGAAAGAAACCGGGGTGACCATTCAAGTGATGAAGCCGGAAATGGATGTAGGCCCAGTGATTATTCAAGAAAAAGTATCTATTGCAAGCGATGACACGACAGAAACATTAAAGGCAACACTTATCCCCAAAGGAGCAGAGATGCTCAAAAACATCCTCACTCCGTGGCTGAAGGGGGAAATTTCTCCCTTCGAGCAAGACGAGAGCAATGCGACCTACTGTTATATGAAAGATATTTCAAGAGAAAACGCACAGATTGACTGGAAATCAATGGATCCAGAAACGATAGAACGAATGGTGAAAGCGCTTGTTCCATGGCCTGTGGCATGGACCTATCTCAACAACGGATCGACACTTAAACTGTACAAAGTAAGTATTGAAAGCAAAAAACACTCTCTACTCCCGGGACAACTTCTCTTTCCTAACGATCAAGCTGAATTTGCGACCCTTGATCCAAATAGAGTGATACGAGTACACGAACTACAGCGTGAAGGCAAAACACGAGTACCAGGAAAATCCTTTATGGCTGGTTATAAACCATCAGGACCAAGTATTCCATAAGCCGGATTCTGTTTAGATGATCATCTCTCTTAGATTCACCGTATAGTTACCTATACGGGAATTTCCACACTCGGGCTGTAATCTTCAATCACAGTACGAGATAGGATGCGGCGGTTCAACGCCTTGCTCCGGGCGGGGGTTACCGTGCGCCTACTCATTACTGAATAAGCCGGTGGTCTCTTACACCACCATTTCACCCTTACATTTAGCGTTACATCAAAGATGCAACACTAAAAGCGGTATCTTTCTGTTGCCCTTTTCTCCGAAAGATCACTCCCTCCCTGCTCTCGCAGGCGCCCATCCCGCATGCGCGGGACCACATGGAGTCCGGACTTTCCTCCTCCGCAGAAGAATACTTTCTGTAATTCAGTATTTCTTGCAATTTATAACAAACTATCTTCAAAAAGAACTCTTCTACGGAGGCGATCATCTGCAATACTTGATCCGTTGAAATTATATCATCATTTTCGTACAACAGCACCCCATAGAAATGTATCTCCCTGTATCAACACAGGGCTTAGCGTAATCCCATGACATAGATCATATATTTCGGTAGAACATATATTTAATCCACTTTTCATAAATGAGCTTTAATATTCATTTATGAATGCAAAGGTTCTATCAGCTGCTTATTTTGGACTTGAGGGATACAGGGTTACTATTGAGTTTCATCTGTCACGAGGTTTGCCGCGATGCAAAATCATTGGTCTTCCCGACAAGTCGGTTCAAGAAGCCAAAGAACGGGTAGCTGCAGCGATTAAAAGCTCAGGCTACAAATTCCCATTACAACGCATTACGATTAACCTAACCCCCTCTGAAGTTGTCAAACACGGCCAGAGCTTTGATCTACCGATAGCGATAGGAATTCTCGCGATAAGCGGACAAATTAATCCAAACGCATTCATCCATTTTCGTAATCATCTATTTTGGGGTGAATTAGGACTTAATGGAGATTTAAAACAAGTCAACGGAGATCTTCTTCTCATAGAAACTGCGGTAAGAAATCGATCTTCAATCATTGTTGCTCCGCAAACAACAAGCAATCATAGTCTCTATCATCCACTTCTCAAGAAAGCTAACTGTAGATACGTGGTCGTATCATCATTAACTGAGTGTGTTACTATGCTTCAGAACGGGTCCACTCACTATTCAAACAGAGTCACTTCATTTGAAAGATCCGCCTCTATAACCCTCAACCCTTGTACGCCAAATTCCTTATGGCCCGGAACTGAAACACAACTACGGGCACTCACCATTGCAGTAGCTGGTAAGCATAATGTAGCAATGTACGGACCGCCGGGATTTGGAAAAACACTCCTTGCGCAAAGTATGACTTCAATTACCCCTGCCCCTGAAATTGATGATGTTTACGCAATACACCGGATATACTCACTCAGCAGTGAAACGGTACCTCCTTACATTCCTTTCCGACAGCCACTGTTTTCAATTAATTCATCAGCCATGTTTGGGGGTGGCTCACCCATTACTCCAGGAGAAACTTCGCTGGCACACAAAGGCATCCTCTTCCTCGATGAATTACCCGAATTTTCGAAACATCTGCTGCATCAGCTTAACCTTGTCATTGACCAAAAAGTATCAACTATTTGTGTCGGAAAAAAGCTCCTAAAATTTCCGTCTGAATTTCAACTGGTGACAGCAATGAACAACTGTCCATGTGGAAATCTTGGACATCCAATAAAAAAATGCACCTGTCTACCGTATAAAATTAGCAAGTATCAGTCTCATATTTCAGGGGCATTGTGGGACCGGATTCCAATGCATCTTGATATTTATACAGAGATAAACTCGATAAAAGCGAGCGCTTATACGTCTCTTTCAATGAAACAAATTCGCAATGACATACAGCACTGTTTAAATTTACAACGGAAAAGAGGAATTATGAATAAAGACCTAACTCTTTCTGATCTGTCTCAAACAAGATACTTTGACACTAACGCACAACACTACATTAAAGAATCTGCTCAGAGACTTGGTCTATCAATCAGAGCAGTAATTAATACAGGACAAATTGCACGAACAATAGCTGATCTTGCAGGAAATGACACGACACATAGCGAGCACATTGAAGAAGCTCTCTCTTACCGAAAGAGAATTTTAACGCTTTGAATACTGTGATCGTTTACGTGCCTTACGGAGGAAATACTTCTTACTCTCGACCTCACGAGTATCACGTGAGAGTAAATCTTCTTTGCTTAAGGAATGACGAGCTGTTTCGTCGTATGCGACAACTGCACGAGCAAGTCCCATTCTTAAGGCTCCTAGCTGACCGGTAATCCCACCACCGGTGACTTTACCAGAAAAGTAAAGCTTTTCAGCTAATCCTGATACCACGAGGGGTCTGAGCAAAAATGCCAATTCTTTAGGCTTTTCTTTAAGATATACTTCTAATGGAATCCCATTAACAACCGATGTTTCTTTACCTTCATACACACGAACACGGGCAGCAGAACGCTTCCGTGATCCGACACCTTCAAAATATTTCTTCTTAGTTACAGCCACGCTTTCAGTGATAATCAGCTTAATTTGACCTCAATCGGCTTTTGAGCCTCATGTGGATGATTAGCAGAATCATATACGAATAATCGGGCCATCCTACCCGCTCGCAATTTTGTTTTCGGTAACATGTTTACAACAGCTTTTCTAATGACTTCTTCGCTTTTTCCTGATTTCAACATTTCCTCAAGTGAACGCTCTTTGAATCCACCAGGATATCCAGAATGTCGATAGTATTTCTTATCGCTCATTTTCTTTCCTGTTACGGAGAACTTTTCAGAATTGACAACAATTACATAGTCACCATTATCCATATTCGGTACAAAGTTGATTTTGCCTTTTCCAATAAGCAATGATGCAACTTTAGTAGCAAGTCTACCAAGAATTAATCCACTTGCATCGAGAACATACCACTTTCGATCTATTTCACTTTCTTTAATCCATGAGGTCTTCACTTACATGTACACACTCAAACTTATATTCCAGATCGGGCGGTTGATCTGCCCTTTTGATTATTCGGTCCTTGCACTCTTCTCCCTAAAATGCGGCCTCCAATACGCGAGAAAAAGTTTTCACGTTTCTCGATTTGAGGGATACCTGCAGGTTTTGTAGCAGATTGTGCATCCGAAGATTCTGATTTCTTCTTTGCACTTTTCTTAGTATCTTTAGTTTTCTTGGCTTGTTTTGATTTTGGTTCTGCTGAGATCTGAGTCTCAACTGCTTTTGCCGGAGTTTTTGTCTTTTTGTCTTTTACTTCTAATGTTTTCTGAGTAGTGACTTTCTTCGCCGGTTTCTTTTTTGGTTTGTTTGAATCTAAATATGAAGCAAATTCCTGAAAAGACAAAAGGCCGATTTCTAGTGTACGTGCATTATCTCCAGCTCGAAATCCTACGTTAACTGACGAAGTAAAACTCCCATTTGGTTCTAACTTTTTATCAAGGGTAAAAGAGCGATACTGCAGCAATCGCTTAGAAAGCTTAGAGTGGCCAGAGTGCTCAGTTACCTGCTGCTTTGGATTAGACATTGCAGATTTAACAGCATATGACAACTCCTTATCAGCATATCGTTTAAGCATTTTTGCTCGGTTCAAGGTTGTTACAACTTTCCCATTTTCAAGAAGGGAAAGAAGCATATTACGAAGCATGCTATCACTATGGCTGGTTTTAGTGTTTACCCGTATACGGGAGTATCGTTTTTTCATTCTTCTTTAAGGGATAACCCGTATTCAGAAATTACTGATTTGAGTTCTTTTAGTGCAGCCTCGCCAAAACCGGGAACTTGCAGTAAATCTTTTGAGGTTTTACCTAACAAATCACCAACTTTTGCAAAACCTGCTTCTGTTAGTCTCGTTTTAGATCTCTTTGAAATAGGAAGATCTTCAAGTAACCAGGTCACCGCTTCAGACACACCAGTCTCTTCTACCACCGGAGCTTCGGTAACCACTACAGCTCCTTCAGCAACACCAGATGCAACGAGAACTTTGTCATACATAGCTCGTAGAATTTCCGCGGACTTTCCAATGGATGCAAGAGGATCGATTGAACCATCGGTAATTACTGTCATAATTACAAGATCGAGATCGAGCTGTTTTCCTTTTCTTGCTTCTTCAACCTCGAATGTAACCCTCTGAATTGGGCTGAAATCAGCATGCATCGGCAAGCGACCTGCTTCCGAGCGCAAACTTTCATCGGCAGGATGGTAACCCATACCACGCTCGACAACGAACTCCATATCAAGAGTGGTGGATTTGTCGGTAATGGTAGCAATGACAGCGTCCTTATCCATAACCTGCACTGATCCTGTTAACTCAATATCTTTTGCAGTCACAACTCCTTCTCCCTTTTTCTTAAGTTTCAAAACTTGTGGTTCATCACTCTCACAGGAGAAACGAATATTTTTAATATTCAGTTGAACTTCAACAATCGTCTCTTTTACCCCTTTAATTGTGGAATATTCATGATCGACTCCATCAATACGGATACTGGTAACACCAGCTCCTGGAATAGATGAAAGTAAAACTCTTCGGAAAGGATTTGCAAATGTATTGCCATAACCTCTTGGGAAGGGACCGATTTTGAAAACGCCCTTTTTCCCGTCGTTCTCTTCAACAACAATTTTTATGTCCGATAAATCGACCATGTTGTAACTTTTAAAAAAATAAGAATGTTAACGGGAGTAGAACTCGATAATAAGATTCTCCCTTATTCCTTCATCGATCATATCGCGAGAAGGTTCTGAGATGACTTCTCCACCTTTTGGTAACGATTTCAACCATGTTGGCGTCTTTAGTCCTGGTGCTCGGGTTGTTGCAAGTGAATCTGTTTTTATTCTGACCGTTTGTCCAATTGAAACTGGATACGATGGTATCGAAAGCTTTTTCTCATTCACGAGCACATGTCCATGCGTAACCAACTGGCGAGCCGCAGGACGAGAAGGAGCAAGGCCAAGTAAGAATACAATATTATCAAGTCTCATTTCTAAACGCTGTAAAAATTTCAAACCTTTGTCTCCCTTTTCAGAGGAAGCTTTATCGTAAACATTTTTTAACTGTGTCTCTGTCAAACCATAAATACGCTTAACTTTTTGTTTTTCACGAAGACCAACTCCATAAATGGAACGTCTGGCAGAATAGGAAGCAGTCCTACCGGGAGGGTACGGTTTGCGTACAACCGCGCACTTGTCGGTATAACAGCGCTCACCTTTCAGGTATAGTTTGACACCTTCTAGTCTACAGAGCTTACATTTTGGCGTTATTAATCGTGACATTTATGCAAATGATTCTTAATTATTTACGAGGCTGCTTTCTCGGTCTACAGCCGTTATGCGGAAGCGGTGTAATATCTGAGAGAAGAGTTATTTTCAACCCAGCAGAGCTTAATCCTTTCACTGCTGCATTTCTTCCCGGACCAGGTCCTTTGATATACACTTTTGCCTCTCGGATTCCATATTTTTGAGCCTTCGAAACTGCATCTTCTGCGGCACGAGTAGCTGCATACGCAGTACTCTTTCGAGCTCCGGAATATCCAATGACTCCGGGACTGCTCGAAGCAAGGACTTCACCGTTTAAATCGGCGATAGTTACTATAGTATTGTTAAAATTTGCCTTTACGGTAACAATTACTTCCGGTGCGTTTCTTTTAGCCTTTCTGCGTCCCTGCGCAGCTTTTTCAGTAGCAGATACATCTTGCTTTACCTCAGCAACAGGCTTTACCTCAGCAACAGTTTTCACTTCTTCGGTTGTTGTTTTTTTAGCACTCATAACCAATTCTAGCGAATAAATAGAAAGTAAGAACCAAAAGGACTAGGTCTTTTCAAGTTTATGCTTAAGACCTCCCACAGGAAGACTTTTCCCTTTGCGCGTATGAGCATTATGACGAGTCCTCTGTCCACGAGCAGGAAGACCCAGTTTATGCCTAATTCCACGATAAGAGCGAATATCTTTCATCCGTTTTACATTTTGAAATACTTCCTGACGAAGTTCACCTTCAAGTTTAAAACCATCTAATACCCCGCGAAGCCTTGTTTCTTCATCAGAAGAGAGCTCAGACATCCCCTTTTCAGGATCCACACCAGCTTGCACACAAATCTTATGTGCCAATGAATGTCCAATTCCATATATATAGGTAATGGACACCTTCACTTTTTTGTTATCTGGTATTTCGATTCCTACGTAACGAGCCATAGTATTATTAGTAAATTAACGTCCTTGACGTTGCTTATGTTTAGGATTCTTTCTGCAATAAACGTATAAACGCCCTTTGCGCCTTACTTGATAACAATGTTCACATCTTTTTTTGACAGAGGGCTCAACTTTCATTTCGAAAATGGTTCAGTTTTGTTGTATCGATATATAATTCGACCTTTTTCTAGGTCGTACGGACTCATTTCAATCTTGACCGTATCACCTTTCATTATTCGAATATAGTGAAGCCGCATCTTACCAGAAAGATGAGCAATAATAAAATGCTCCTTTCCTCCAGCTTCAATGCGAACACGAAAAATCGTATTCGGTAAACATTCGTCTACGATCCCATCCACTTCAATTTTTTGATTTCTTTGATCTTGAGGCACTGTATTTAGTAATCAAACGGGCAAGAAAGTACCTCTTCGGCGCGCTTTCGAAAACCCTTAACTCGGAGGGGATTATACCAGAGCATCGCCCGCCTTGCAATTATAATGGCGTTAAAATCTCACTTTCGTCCAAAACGAGTACGGTATTCTCAAAAAGCGCGGAAAGCTTACCATCTTTGGTCCAAGAAGTCCACCCATCTTCATGGGAAATCTCAATCTGAGCCGAACCTTGATTAACGATTGCCTCGATTGCTAATGTCTGTCCCTCATACAGTTTTTCACCCCTTCCTCGTCTTCCATATCCTGGTATCATCGGTTCTTCATGAAGTTTATATCCTACCCCATGTCCAACCATTTCCCTCACTACTGAAAATCCATCTCTTTCAACCACATCACTGATGGCATAACCAATATCACCCACGGTATTTCCTTTCTTTGCCGCTGAGCAACCCGCATACATCGATTCCTCTACAGACTTAAGAAAACGCATTGTTTCAGAAGATACGGACCCGACCGGGACAGTGCGTGCCATATCAAGATACACATTTTCGTAAATAATTCCAAAGTCAATGCTTACAATTTCACCATTATTAAGAACCCTATTATCAGGAATACCGTGAACAACAACCTCCTGAGGCCCAATGCAAATTGAGGCTGGAAATTTCTGATAGCCCTTAAAAGCTGGTAATACGCCGTATTCTTGGCATTTGTCTTCAGCGATGCTATCTATCTTAAAAGTGGTAATCCCCGGCTTTACCGATGATAGTAGCTCTTTCATTATTTCAACAATGATCTTGCCGCCTTTGCGCATTTTATCTGCTTTTTCATTATCCATTCTTTTCATAATTTCAAAATAGAAGAGAATCTTATTACAACCAGGAAAAACTTGAGACTAACTCAAACCAAAGGTTGACTGTACAGACTTCCACACATCATCGATTGAAGGAGAAGCGTCCACGGTTACCAAAATTCCTCTTGACCGGTACGTATTAAGAATTGGTGTTATAGTTTCATTATAACTCCGAATTCGATTTTTAATTGATTCAGGCTTATCATCTTCGCGAATAGCTAAAAGAGCACCATCTTTATCACACAATTCACCGTTTTTCGGCTTCTTATATTTCAAATGATAATCCGCTCCACATTTCGGACAGATTCTTCGAAGTGACATTCTTTCAACGGCAGCTTCTTCCGATAATGGGAAGTAGAGAACCGTATCTAATACTCTACCTGATTTAGCAAGTAAATCATCGAGAAGTGCAATCTGGGATTCACGTCTTACAACAGCCACAAGTATCCATGTTTCCTCTGGTGGAAATGACTTAACATAATTAGAGAGCATATGATAGGTAAGATCATCGTTTACCCATTCTCCTTTAGACCAAGATTCATATGCAGTAATACCATCTGCGGTTTTATGCTCATAGGCATCACGGAACATACTTCCGGTAGTAATTTTCACTCCACCACAGGCATTGAGAATATTATCGACTTGCGTATCTTTACCGGAACCTGACGGTCCGATAACAAGCATTGTATGAGGTAACGACTTACAAGTAGCTTTCATAACTTTGGGTTACAACCATCGATTGAATTTGTCTTCTAACGTCCAGTATAACACCTACCGCGATAAGAAGTCCCGTGCCACTAAATACTGTTTGTGTAAGAAAACCGAGTTCTTGAGCCACATTAGGAAGAAGTGCGATTCCTGCAAGAAACAGAGAACCAAGAATTGCTAATCGTCCAGCAACCGTAGTTAAATATTTCACCGTTTGAGTTCCGGGTCGAACTCCAGGAATAAATGCTGCCTGCTTCTGCAAATTTTCAGCCACTCTGCCCGGATTAAAGACGACAAAGGTATAAAAAAGAGAGAACAAGACAATAAATACAAAAAGAAGAATATTATAGGAAACAGGATCAGCCAGCCAATCCACAAGCCAGGTCGCAGCATTCTTAATATTGTCAGGAATAGAATCACCCGTCAGAAATTGAGCTATTAACTGCGGAAATGAGAGGAAGGACAACGCAAAAATGACCGGCATGACACCTGATTGATTGATTTTTATCGGCAAATTACTGCCGACGGTAGGTCCAGTAGACCGTACCCTTCGCGCATACTGCACCGGAATCTGCCGTTCAGCCTGCGTAATAAAAACAACAAGCATGATGATAAGTAAATAGGAACCTCCAATAGTAATAAAATCTGTGGTAGTCAAATCACCAACGGTACTCTGAAAGCCTCCAGGAATTGCAGCAATGATACCTGCGAAAATGAGGAGCGAACTTCCTCCGCCGAATCCTTTTTCAGAAATCAACTCTCCCATCCACATCATGATTGCAGCACCTGCAGTAAGGGAAGCCACCATGTTAACAAGGGCAATCGGCTCTAATTTGCTAATAATTCCATACTGCTGAAGAATGGAATAAATAACCAGCGATTGTAAAATAGCAAGTGGAATGGTAAGAAGTCGTGTATACATATTGATCACTTTTCGCCCGCGGGCACCTTCCTTTTGAAGTTGCTCAATTTTGGGAACAACAGAGCCGAGAAGCTGGAAGATTACTGATGCGTTAATATACGGGCCAAGACCAATTGCGACGAGTGTCGCATTTTCTAGAACTCCACCTGACACTAACGATAAGACTTGTCCGAAATTACTGTCGCCGAAAAATTGTTTAAGTGCGTCAAGAGGAACCCCTGGAACAGGAACTGCAGCCATTATACGAAAGACGAGAATAACCATGAGTGAAAACCATAGTTTGTCCCGTATTTCTTTATTTCTCCATATCTGAAAAAGCTTTTCCCTGACAGACGTCGCTAGAGACATCATATGCCCCTATTAAAATTACCTTTTCAATCCAGCAGTTATTTCACTCCGACAGAACCACCGAGTGTCTCGATAGCTTTCTGTGC
>CAZDUZ010000025.1:0-15223 GCA_964508755.1 uncultured Candidatus Saccharibacteria bacterium
GTATCTTTAAATTGTATAGTGAAGGTATATGCGGCTTGTGTAGCTGATATCACCCGACGAGTAACATTAACCACCCGGTAATCGGGATGATCAGGTTTTGCAAAACAGGTATGACATTGGGCTTGTACACCGGGTTCATATCTTAGTTCGCAATTTGGTTCATCATACTGGTATCTCGGATTTACAGGATTAAATGGATTCGTTACGAAGTTTCTCCGGCAGTTACAACTTTCAGGACTCGTTAGATTACTCTCTGAATCCCACATGCATTCACCTCCGCATGCTCCCTGTACAGAATTGCAAAAATTTGGCTGACATTGGCTATCAATAACTTCAGTACTTACTGCTTTTTCAAACCCTTGTGAAAGGAGAGTCGTATCAAGTTGAATGGATACGTAGCTGGTAAGCTCATTTTTACACAAATAGTCGGAATTCATACCGGGTCGTGCAATATCCAACCATATACTGTCCACATCCGCCCATCCATCTAAGTCAGAAACAACAACTTCAAGATCGATAGGATTATTTACCTCTGGTGATACTCCATAACGACCAGTCCACCGTGAAGCAGTTCCACCAAGGGTTGGAGGAAGCATACACTTTACCTTTTCATTAAGAAGTACCTGAATATCATTCACCACCGGTTTATGGGAGACTTTGAAGTAGCCGTGTACCTGAGAGCAGGGACCCTCACCATTAAAAGGATCACTATCGCCTGCACACCAATTCCGATCCACACATCGCATAACACTCGCATCCATTCCGCTCACATGATAAGTACGACCTTCAAATATTGAAGCGGTTACTTCCACTTGACGGTTAGAATTCCAGCCGTCATACCCAAAAATTGGACCTACACCTACCGTTTCAAGAGCAAGATCATACAACATCCCTCTCGACTCACTTGGTGCTGCAACATCTTTCATCGCTACAAATGCTCCTCCTCCGGGTCGGGGAGGGTAGACTTCGGTTGGATTATTCGGATCGGTAGATAATCTCACACAAGAATCCGGAAAACCGCTAAAACAATACAACATATATTCAGAGAGAGCAGGTTGCGATGTGGGTTCCGTTCTATGGCATGTCCGAGAGTTATCACATCGGGAGCAATCGGGGCGAGAGCCGCCGCAGGATTCAGATTTTATACATTCAGATCTCCAACCCGCAGGTACACCGTCACTATACCCTGAAGGACAACTTGGTGGATTACACTTACTTCCATCGCTTGGACATTCGTCAGGACAATTTTTTATACAACAAGCGGTATTGCTACATGGTACATTACAGTCACAAGAACACCTCCCACAAGCACTTCCACCTGACCGATATCCTGATGCGCATGTTGCGGAACACGTTCCTGTAGCACCACAAGAACCCCCATTACATGTCACGCCCTCCGGCATGGTTCCACAACCGGTACACGTAGCCCCCGAAACAGGAGTTGAACCATTAATAAAAACAATAAATGCAAAACCAATAATCAAGAGACCCACGGAAGCAACGGTAGAAAAAGTTCTTTTGAACGAGTGCTTGGTAGTAATCATCTACTCTTCAGTTAGAATTAGAACATACATCATACTTGCAATATCAGAGGAGATACCAACAGATTCCCGTATGCATTCTCCGTCTGTACTGTACTTCACAAAGTAACCGCTATTACTTTTGCCGCATGCTTCAGAAAGATAATGCTGAGTAAACCAATCGTTTTGCGCTTCTTTCCATGTGTAAGGGATACGTTCAGAATAAAATTCAGGGTTTGCACTATAGAAAAGAAGCAGGTCATCAAGGGTAGCACTGTACTCTTCTCTTAAATCAAAAGACGCAAGTGAACGTGATCCTACAATATCAAACGAGGTGTATACGTAGTTCTCAGCTCCGGAAATATCCTCAATCTTTCTAATAAGATCGCTCATCGTGCCAGACAACACTTGATCAGAAGAAAGACTTGCTTTCAATGACAAGGCTAGGGAGATATCTCTAAAGTTCTTTCTATTCATAAATTGAAGTTCACCACCATTGAATTCATAGTTTTTTACAAAATCCCAGATTCCATCAAGCAAAGCTGCATTACCCATTTCCACCACACGTTCATCATTTGCATAATATCCATAAATCAAATCATCGATTGCTTTATTTAACAGTCCGGGTTGCATTGAATTCTCCTGTGCATACGTTGAAGCTTCAAATCCAGTAAGGTCATCCACGACACGATTTGCCAATAACGAAAAATCCTGCTCAGAAACTCGCTTTACTCCAGATAAGTTCTCGCCATCTGAAAAGTAGCTTTCTGCACGATCAAAACAAATTTTCTCAGCAACATCTATAAAAGTCCCTTCTGGATATCCTGTTGAACGAGCGATATAAAGCGGTGCACAAACTGGTTCTGTGCCCCACAACTGACTTGGATTTACTTTGTTGAAAACTCCATCAGTACTAGTAGCAAAACCATAGAAGGATCTGTTTGATTTCGCTCCGTAGGAATAACTTAAAAGTTCAAGCATTGGGGCATCGTCAATTTCTACACCCTGTTCTTGTAATAGAGCTGCATAGAGAGGGAAATAAAAATAATTCAATCCAACTCCAAATTCATTTCTACTTTCACAATAATCTTTGCAGGTATAACAGTCATACCAACCAACGGTCATTAATCGTTCAGAAGTATTTTCTGAAACATGAGAAGCAGAGCCATCTCGTAATTCTTCATTCATTACAATAGAAAGGAGGGACGAATACAATTTCTTACCAGTTACCAAAAGATTTTCCCCATTTATTGACTGAGCACAAGCTTCCTCGATTTCAGAATACGTGCGAGTGGAAACGTTAACATCTGTATTACCAATCCCTTCAACATAGACACGCTTATCCGACAGACTAGAAACCAAAGTACTCACAAACAGCTTCACTTTTTCAAAAGGGGAAAGATTATCAAGCGAATAGCGAATTACAATTTGAGTTAGTTCGTTATATCTTGTCTCTTCGGTTCTGTTGGCAAGTGCCTCAATCGTATCTTTGCATGCATCTGTGCAAGATCCACGATCGATAGGGAAGGAATACTGAAATTTTTTATCCTTGACTTGACGATTTTCGAAGAAATGCTCGAATGAAAGGGTATATACTTTTTCTGTGGATGATACGCTGTCGAGTCTTCCCGATACGGTCATTTCAACTTCACCATTATTTCCACCTTTACTTTTCGTCACACCGGTTTGAAGTTCATTGACATACGCTTCAAGTTCAGGATTAAAAACAAAATCACAATTTTCTCTGCACCGGTTGGTCAGTATGAAAGAAAGTGCGACAATGACAAAGATCACCGCTACAATCACAGTGAGCGGTGCGTATCTGCCTTTCAATACAGGTAAGGAAGGTTCCTTTTCTTTTTTCCCAGAATTGTGGGAGGTTTCCACCAGTACTACTTGCAAGAAAAATTATCAAAAGGTGCTTTTCTATTCATACTGACTTACATCGTTGATGTCGGTTATTGATTTGCAATACCGATCATCGCACTGATTTCGGATGTAACCTGAGCAGGATCAACTTCAGTTTTAATGAAGTATCCGTTTGCACCTCGCTCAAAAGCTTCTTTAATGACACTTTCGCTCGCAAGTGCCGTAAGCGCCATTACAGGCATATTTCCATACTTTTCGGCATTGTTTCTAATAGTCTTAAGCACTTCCAGACCATCCATTCCGGGCATCATAAGATCTAGCAATACAATATCAACTTCACCTTTCTTTTGAGCGAGAATTTCCAATGCCTTATATCCATCGGGCGCAGTTACCGTCACGAAACGGTCATCACCTTCGACAATTTCAGCATAGGACTCGACCAACGCAGGCTCATCGTCAACAATTAACACTTGATACTTACCATCTTTCATATTTGAAAAAGAAAAAAGTTAATCTTATCCAGCAATTACGCTTAATTCGGAGAACGCTCATCAATTTCCGTTGTTCCATCAAATAGAGCGTAATCAAATGCTGCAGGCACAAAACTGTAAAGCGGAACTATTCTTACAAACTCCCGATAGGTACTTGCGACATAACATGAACCTCGAACACCCATCTGTTGAGTAGGAATACCTTTAAGCGTCAGTTTTGCATCTCCATCAATTGCTCTAATTCTAAGATATTGATTTGCACCCGTTGTAGCCGGAAAGGAAATTGGATAATCAGTATTTGAAATCACCGTATCAATTGGCCAACCACTCACACCACTCATCTTATAGGCGCTTGCTCCATCAACAATCCATTCGCCAGTAGGAGTACCGTTGGAGTAATAACTAAATAACAGTCGACTGCCGCTCTGCCACCTCAAAATGAGAGCTTTATCAGAATCACCTGTCAGATTAACTTCATACACAGAATCTTTCTTAATGAGTAAGTCGTTCACCCCATCTTCTGCGCGTATTTGAATCTCGAATGTTCCTGGATCACACTGTGTTTCTGAGTCTCCACTCTCCGCTTCCCATTCTATTAATCCATTACCAGAATTAGAAAAGATATTCTCATCTTTAAGAACACAAATTGGCCAACCGTCATCATTGGTAAACATAAAAGGACTTCCTGCACCACAAAGAGATGTTGACTTAAATGTTCCATCAGTATCAATTAACTTATCCCAAACCGATTTACCCGTAATTGCATCTATCACTGAAATAACTTGATTAGCCGCTGTATCAGAAGCCCGTTCCTGTCCTGAGCGTCTAATTTCCTGAATAGTTCGCATAGCAATTGCAAATGCAACGGTCGCACCAATAATAAGCACTAACAAAATGAGTACGAGTGCCTGTCCATCATGGTCCTTTTTTAGAAATTTCTGAATCATCATAATATACCCTTTACAGATTACGTTAACACCAATTCGGTGTCAAGCAAAAAACAATTTATAACTCCCGAGGTTGACGAAGAATTGATACTTCCTTCACGACACAATCTACGACAGGTTCTCCTGGATTTTTTTCTTGTGCTGAATCAGCAACAAGTGTTAATACAACGGTAATTAACCGTGTGGCAGGATCTGTTGAAACATCTACATCGTACCCCGAGGCTACACTCGCTGTTAATCCACAACCCGTAGGAACAGCCTCTGATGGATTTATACGAAGCGCAGCTTCGGAAGGTGACATCAGATTAACATCGTGAGTAGAACCAGAAATGTTCCATCGCGCTTTAAGCACCGGTTTGCAATGTGCTTGCACATTATCGCTCGGATCTTGATCTACATAGAACGTTACCGTATCAACCCCACCTTCGAGAATCATCTCTGTCGCTTCATGAAAGGGGTACGAGGGATCCTTGAAATCCGACACACATTCATTTCCAACCTCGGGATTATCTACAATCGTAACCCATTCAGAACTCCGTGCTGTTCGCTTAAACACTTCAGTTGCGAATTCGACATTTTGGCGCATTTTAATACGAACATCCGTCGTATACGAAACTCGGATAATTGATATCATAATTACATTCACGACTAACACAATCCCGCCCATGATAATGATCGTCACGAGGACTTCTATAAAGGTGTAGCCACCATCTTGCGCTTGATCCAACCGATCTCTCTTTTGAATTATTCCGTTTCGTTGCTTTTCCATATTTACCGACATTTACTTAGAAATATAACCTTCCAGTGTAGTTTCTGAAACAAAGTTTCTTGCATACGACCCTCCCGACTCATTCGCTATCATTCCGACTTTGACTTTCACCCGTACCAGATTACATTCTTGGTTTATTGTACCAATTGGATAGAATGAAAGCTCTCTGTATAAAATTGGATTTCCCCCCGAAGGAAGCGACAGCCGTTCGCAAAGACTTCCATCTTTCGAGCACATCTCATTTTCGTCTGTAATTCTTACAATGGGAGGGGTTCCATCAGTAGTTGGCAGGATTGTAAATTCATCTCCAGAGTCAAAATAGCCATAAGTAGTTCTCAACGGTGTAGCATTCTCATCACAGATACCCCGATGTACTCCTTCTCCAGAATCATAATAGTAAATCTGACTAAAATCGTTCTTCGCAATAATACGAAGACGTTCCATACCCTCAGTAGCATAATAGGTAAGTGCGTCCCGAATCTCGTTGTTCTTCGCTTCCCGAATGACCGCTACCGCGACACCGATGAGAGCAACACAGGTAATACCGCCAAGAATAATTGCAATGAGGCTTTCTAAAAAACCTGCCCCTCTTTCGTCTTTCACCATTGTTTGTAAGATAGTAGGCGTTCTCATTGTTTTTTAATCACAAGGATTAGGTTTATCTGGATCATACCCTTCATACGTAATCTCCCCTGTCAGCTTTATTGCTACCGAATTGTAACGGTCATTCATATAGTAAGCGATACGGACTCCTTCAAGATCGGGATGAGTACTACTTGTTATTTCGTTCCCTAAAGCATCATAAAAATGAGGTCGTCCATTCACCGCTTCAAATGAGATAAAATTTACTAAATTTCGATACTGTTCCTCATCTCTATCGGAATTCACAACACATGAGCCTAAACGACCTCCTTGTATCTTAACGTCCCTCTTTCCCGGTAAAAAAGCCAGTCCGCTTGTCAGACAATCCGCTTGATAACTCTCACCTCCAGCAACAAACGAAACAATCGAAGCGGGAACATAATCAGTATAGTTATATTCGCTTGAACACATTTTGAATAAGGTATACGTCTGCCCGTCACCGGGTATTCCATCATAATTTCTCAGATCCATCCCTAATCCATGCACCCAAAGCTCACCATGCGCTCTGTCCAAAAGCATTGCTGAACGCTGGGTATAAATGATATCTGCCCGAAATGCTTGAGAAGACTGGTACAGATACATGGTCGTTCGAAGTCCTAAGAAACCGGACCACGCTACAGCGGTTAATAACGCGATAACAATCATCACCACAAGAAGCTCAAAAAGGGTAAACCCTTCATGGGGACGAGAATCAGAAGAAAATTGAGTATGAAACCGTCCGAAGATTCGGAATTTGTCTTGAGACAACCACGTTCTATTGTGAGAGAGGGCAGTCACCGTATTGAGACCAGACTAGTTAATAAAGAAACATTCGAGTGAACCATTCCATAATACCATGCCCCCATAACAATGCAACCCACGAACCGATTGCAAGAAACGGCACAAAAGGCAGAGAAATATGACGTTTTCTCACCCTAATCCAGACAACAATTCCCATGAACGCACCGGTAAAGACAGCTGCCCAAAAAGCGACAAAAACAAGCGGCCATCCCAAAACGAACCCAAGAAAAACAGCCAGCTTCGCATCTCCCCAGCCAAACCCCTGCATGCCTTTTGAAACACCCGGAAATACACCAATCATTGTTAATACATTAATTAACACGAAAATCCCCGCAAAGGACAAAACACCAATAATGCGAGAAACAAAAGAAACATCACCGGGAAAATCAGAGGCAAAGGGTAGTGATAGTAATACAACCCAAACAGCAAGAAGAATCAAGACAAGTCGGGTAGGGACAAGCCTGAAAAACACATCATACATGCTAAAGACGTACAGAGCCAACACAAATAGTAGGTACAGAGCAAGGAATTCTACCCGCATCTCCCAAAATTGTGTTCCATACCCGAAAGCTATTCCGAGGAGTAGTTCACTCAGAGGGTTGTAAAGAGGAATAGGCTTTCCACATCGTGAACAACGCCCTAAAAGTGCAACCCAACTCAAAATTGGGATGAGTTCCCACCATCTCAGGACTTTTTTACAGGTATCGCACCGCGACCTATCAGAGAGAAGATTTTTTTTAAGAATCTTCCCTTTCCTCCCAGTTAAAACATTGAGGAAACTTGCAAGACAAGCTCCAAGAAAAAAAAGTGTCAGAAAAAGCATGGCAACAGTATAGCAAGAATGAGAAAGGTGAGGAATATCCTTGAATTGGTGGAGCAGCGGGTAATAAACTCTGTGTCTTCAACTTTAATACATTTCTCAATAAGGCGTCGTAGGCATAATAGTCTGCCAATTAAAGGTCGCATCAGGACAGGTATTAGTTCCTGACCACTCCGGTGTCGATCCAGGTGTTATATAATCAACAACCGTTTGAAGAGTATAAGTGGTGCAGTTTGCACTTTCTGAAGTAATTGGCCAATCAGAACCATCTGGGTCATAACCTAAAGCTGGTCCCGCCCAGAAACAACTATTCTCTCCTTCAGCCTCTTCTTGGTTTGCACCCGTTACATATCGAATACCATCAGACTTAAATGCAATACAAGTCTTAGGAGGAGCATCCCAGCTTCCTTCTAAATAAGGATTTAAGGTAGTTTCGATTAATGTGGGAATATCAGCAGCCTCGGCTTCACTCGTGAGAGGATAATTTTGATAATCAGAATAATACGATTCTAACGCACGATCGAGATTAGCAACGGCAGCCTGTCTGGCAATGTTTCGAGATCGACGCATTGCATATCCAAGACCAGCGACAGAAATGCCGATAAGGACAGACATAATAGCCATAACAACGAGAAGCTCTACCAGAGTGAAACCTCGGAGAGAAGACTTAGCGGTACGCATAATGCAATAGAGCAGAATTAAATTTATTGCCTTTCCAATCTAACACACCCCGTTTCGAAAAATCAATACCCATTATAAATCATGAGCATAACCCTGTTACTGAACAATCGAAGCAAGCGAGAAGAGCGGAAGATAAACAGCAATTGCAATGAAAGCCACAACTCCGCCCATGATAATAAGCATTATTGGCTCGATAAGCGTTGCAAGATTACTTGTCATCATATCTACAAAGTAGTCTGCCAATTAAAGGTCGCATCAGGACAGGTATTAGTTCCTGACCACTCCGGTGTCGATCCAGGTGTTATATAATCAACAACCGTTTGAAGAGTATAAGTGGTGCAGTTTGCACTTTCTGAAGTAATTGGCCAATCAGAACCATCTGGGTCATAACCTAAAGCTGGTCCCGCCCAGAAACAACTATTCTCTCCTTCAGCCTCTTCTTGGTTTGCACCCGTTACATATCGAATACCATCAGACTTAAATGCAATACAAGTCTTAGGAGGAGCATCCCAGCTTCCTTCTAAATAAGGATTTAAGGTAGTTTCGATTAATGTGGGAATATCAGCAGCCTCGGCTTCACTCGTGAGAGGATAATTTTGATAATCAGAATAATACGATTCTAACGCACGATCGAGATTAGCAACGGCAGCCTGTCTGGCAATGTTTCGAGATCGACGCATTGCATATCCAAGACCAGCGACAGAAATGCCGATAAGGACAGACATAATAGCCATAACAACGAGAAGCTCTACCAGAGTGAAACCTCGGAGAGAAGACTTAGCGGTACGCATAATGCAATAGAGCAGAATTAAATTTATTGCCTTTCCAATCTAACACACCCCGTTTCGAAAAATCAATACCCATTATAAATCATGAGCATAACCCTGTTACTGAACAATCGAAGCAAGCGAGAAGAGCGGAAGATAAACAGCAATTGCAATGAAAGCCACAACTCCGCCCATGATAATAAGCATTATTGGCTCGATAAGCGTTGCAAGATTACTTGTCATCATATCCACTTCGTTTGTATAGTATTCAGCCATTTTCTTCATGATTTCGTCGAGTCGTCCGGTTTCTTCGCCGACATTGATCATCTGGCTTACAATGAGAGGAATTTTATCCTCACGAGAGAGTGGCAAAGAGAGAGAGCTTCCCTTTTCGACCTCCGTCGCCGCATTGGCAACCGCCTCCTTATACCAGACATTTGTAAGTGATTGTGAAACCAATTCTAGTGCCTCCAATATGGGAAGACCGCTACTTAACAACAAGTACAGCGTCTGAGTCATGGTGGAAAGCTCAATCTTTGTATTGAGATTTCCAAAAATGGGGACCGTAAGCTTAAAGTTGTCCCACACCCTCCGTCCCCCTGGTGTATCAATGTAGTACTTGAAAGCGCCAATAGCGACTCCAATTAGAATTAACACGATCCACCAATAGTTTACGGTAAAATCGCTCATCGCGATAAGTACCCGGGTAACCATAGGAATTTCACTACCAAACTCAGTAAATATTTCTTTGATTGAAGGAATCATAAAAACCATAACCATTGCTACCACACCGACGATGGTAATCATAATAATGGTAGGGTAGATCATGGCAGATTTCACTTTTGCTTGGAAATCCTGCTGTTTTTCAAGCTCGTCTGCAAGACGGAGAAAGACATCCTCAAGTTTTCCGCTGTCTTCTCCTGCTTTTATAAGATTGAGGACAATGTCGTCAAACATTCCCGGCTGTTTTCCAAAAGCCTTTGCCAAACTGCTTCCCGCTTCAACATCGGATAATACATCCTTCAACGCTCTTCTAAACAATGGATTAGTAGCCTGCGCCGAAAGAATCTCAAGCGATTGGGTAAGAGGAAGGCCAGAAGACATCATTGTCGCCAATTGTCTCATAAACACGACCTTTTCCTTCATCGGCACACCGCCGATGTTAATTTCATTCAGGGCCTCCAGGAGTGCCACTTTTTCTTCGACCTTAACCACAATAAGCCCGCGGGACTGCAGAGACTCTACAACCTGTGTACGGCTTCGCGCCTCCATGACACCACGATCTACGGCACCTTCCTTCGTTCTTGCTGAGTATTCATACTTTTTCATTTAGGCAGTAGTAATGATTTAACGGCTACACTCGAAGGAGCCTCAGTAATTCCTCTGGATGAAGAGCAGTGGCTTCTGCTTCTTCTATCGTAATCTCACCCTCACGCACAAGTTCTACAAGCGAATGTTCAAGTGTTTTCATTCCGACATCAAGACTGGTACGGATAACATTGTCTACTTGATGTGTTTTTCCTTCGCGAATAAGGTTTCTCACCGCACCGGTGGCAAAAAGTACTTCAGAAACAGCTCGACGTCCTCCGGAATTAACCGGTACAAGACGCTGAGAAATTATTGCTTCTAAAATAACAGACAACTGCATTCTCACCTGAGGTTGCTGATGTTCGGGAAATACGTCAATAATACGATCAATCGTCTGGGCAGAGCTATTTGTGTGAAGCGTTGCAAACACTAAATGACCCGTTTCCGCAAGAGTAATAGCCGCGGCAATTGTTTCATAATCACGCATTTCACCGACCAGAATAACGTTTGGATCCTCACGCATTGCACTACGTAAAGCAATTTCCCATGAATGAGTATCTTCATGCATTTCACGCTGAGCCACGAGCGCCCTTCCCTTGGGATACACGTACTCGATAGGATCCTCAATGGTTATAATGTGTTTTGGGTAATTCTGATTAATCTCTTGCAATATTGCAGCAAGAGTTGTGCTTTTTCCATGACCGGTAGGACCGGTTACCAAGACCAATCCTTGAGGTAACCTCGTTAACTGATGATATATTCCCGGCAAACGAAGTTCTTCAATGTTTCGAATCTTGTTGGGAATTAAACGAAACGCTGCAGATACCGTTCCTTTAGAATAGAATGCATTAATTCTAAAACGGGCAAGACCTTTAAATGAGTAGGCAAGATCAACTTCACGATTTACCTCTAAAAGCTCTTGCTTACTCTCTGGAAGTACCGGCAATACGATATCATTTACAATTTCCTCTGTAATGATTTCTGAACCGACAGGAACAAGAGAACCGTCAATTCTAAGCATCGCAGGATAATTTGTCGTAATATGCAAATCTGAAGCGTTTTTGTCCACCACAAGTTGAAGGAGGTCATCAATGGTATAGGGATATGCTTTTCCCACGGCAGTACCGGTAATAATGACGGGTTCTGCTGGTGGGGCGGACATCCCTTGCTTTGCATCGGTTGGTTGCAGTAATGGATTTGTCTGGTTTGACGGATTAGCTCCAGCAATCGAAGGACCTGACACCATTGATCCAGATACACTCTGGCTCATACCTGCCACCTGACTTTGCATACCTCCATTGTTTCCAGCCATGGAAACCGGTATCTGCTGTGCAGGCTGATTATTATTGGAAACAGGAGGTGTTTGCATTGATCCCATTGTATTCATCGGATCAGCAGGGGCTCCATTGGGTTGAGGTCCGTTGCTGAGTGATGCCTGCGGAGCGGTCTGAGCTGAAGAAACTGATGATAAAGAGTCAGCACCTTTCCAGGTGGAGAGTTTCTGAGCAAGTTGCGACAACGACGGATTGGGAGCTTGTAAAGACCCCTGCAATGAAGGATTTTGGAGATTACTCGAATCGAAAGTATTCGTGTTGCTTGCTGGGGGCATAGTATTCATTCTTATAATAACTTACGTTAATCTTTGCTTACGCGCAAGACCTCTTCAATTGTTGTTATTCCATCAAGCGCTTTGAGATATCCATCTTGAAGCATCGTAATCATTCCTCTCTCAATGGCACGTCTTTGAATTTCATCTGCTGATTTATCATCAAGAATCATCCGTCCAATTTCTTCATCAACTTTAAGTACCTCGAAAATACCTGTTCTTCCTGCATATCCGGAATGGCCGCATTCATCACATCCTTCACCTTTATAGAGATAAATATCAAACTGACCATTGCCTTTATCCACAGGACACATAATCTGATCACCAACAGGAGCAGGGGATACTGACATTGCACCTCCCGGAACTTGAGGAGCAGGAGGAGGAACTGACACACCCTGGACCAGTTGCACTCCACTTTGAGATTGAGCTTGTTCAAATGATTGGGCCTGACATCGACCTTTAAGATATTGAACCACATTAAATTGCGGTATCGATGAAAGTCTTGCTACTACATCTTCATAGACTTCAGGAGGAGGAACATACGCGACTTTACAGCGAGGACAGATCCGTCGAGGAAGTCGCTGAGCAACAACCAACTGAAGTACGGAAGCAATAAGATAAGGTTCGATCTGCATATCAATCAAACGCGGAATGGCCGCAGACGCGCTATTGGTGTGAATAGTAGAAAATACCAAGTGACCGGTAAGAGCTGCTTGTACCGCCAATCCAGCGGTTTCTTTATCACGAATTTCTCCAACCATAATAATATTGGGGTCTTGTCGTAGGAATGAACGCAAACCAGAAGCAAAGGTAAGACCGGCATCCGGATTTATCTGCACCTGATTTACCCCCGCAATACGGATTTCTACCGGATCTTCAAGGGTAAGAATATTGACATTTATCGTGTTGAGCTTGGCAATTGTTCCAGCCAACGTTCTTGTTTTACCGCTTCCCGTCGGTCCACTAATAAGGACAATGCCGTTGGTTGATTTAATGGTATCCAGGTAGAGCTTATATGCCGCTCCACGCATCCCCGTAGTCTCGAGTGCAGGAATTCCTCCAGTCCTTTCCAACAAACGCATGACCACTTTCTCACCATGCACGGTGGGAACCGTAGACACACGAATATCGACCACCCGATCTTTTACCCGAATTTGGAACCTTCCATCTTGAGGAATTCTCTTTTCATCAATCTTTAACTTGGAAAGAATTTTAATACGGGCGACAAGTGATCCGCTTACTGACTTTGGCAGACGTAACTTCTCCACAAGCACACCATGAATGCGGTATCGAATCCTGACATCATTTTCAAGAGACTCAACATGAACATCCGAAGCATTCGAAGTAACACCGTAGGTAAGGAGGGAATTCACAATACGTGCAACGGGAGCATTTACCAGGGTAGACTGAGCGGCAACTATATCTTCAGCCGCATCAGTAATGTCAGTAACGGTACCAGAGTCAACGTCTTCAAGAGCAGCATGTACTTCTGTAGAAATTGCTTCTGCTAGACGTTTTTCAAGAAGAAGCTCAATCTGACTTCGAGGAGCAATAAATATCACCAGTTTTTTACCCTTAGGAGCTGACCGCTGTAGTGCTTGAATACCGGGAATATCAAAAGGATCAATCATTGCAACGTGTAGCTCTGTTTCAGTTTCTGCAAATGGAACCGCCCGGTACGTCTTTAATACGGCATTATCAATTCTTCCCAACACCTCATTTGATACATGAGCACGTTCTAAATCGGCAAACGGAATGGCAAATTCCTCAGATTTGGCTTTGGCAATATGAATATCCGTTGCATAGTCTAAATCGAGGAGGACCTGCTCTTCAGGTTTTTGAGTCTGGAGAGCAACCTGCCGAACTTGCGCAGCTTTTTGCTCATCTATTACTTTGTCACGGAGAAGGATTTCGAGAGTTTTAGCACTCATAATATGCCGCAGGCAGTAAGATAATCGACGGCGTTGACACTTGCATATTAGTATAGGGTAGGGGAGAAGTCAACGAGAAAGTGTATCACAGCAAAATTCCTGACTGCACATGCAATTCATTAACCATATCCTTAGAGCATCAGGATTGTTATAAGAAAATTCAACCATCTCGCACAGAGCGTAAGAGCAGTGTACAATGCAACAGTGACCACACTCATCATTCATCCATCACAAGAAATCCAACGAAAACAAGCATATTTACTTGCCTCAACACTGCTTAACATACCGGATCAAGCAGAAGTATTACATTCGAATCCCGATCTACATCTTCTCGACGGATCAATCGGTACAAGTATAGGAATTGACAGTGTAAGAGAACTCACACGCAAGATGCAATTTCACCCGTATCAATCACCCTATCAAATCGGGTTAATTCTTTTCGCACATACTCTTACCGAAGAGGCACAAAATTCACTCCTAAAAACGTTGGAAGAACCAGGAGAAAAAACTCGGTATATACTGACGACCCCTCACGAAAGACTTATATTACCTACAATTCGCTCTCGGTGTAGCTGCATGTTTATAAAAGAGACGATTACGGTAATAAAGAAAGAAGACAGTAGCATTGACTCATTCCTACAAAAAGATCTTGTTGAGAAATTACTTGAAGTTGAAGCATTGGTCGAACAAGACAAAGAGCGACCAGGGTCATTAACTTCATTTATCGAAAATTTAACGGAAATGTTTCGAGCGAATTTAATCACCGCAACAAGAGAGAAGGATAGAGATTCTATGAGAAAAAACATCCAAGCCCTAAAATTGATTGCACGATCAAGTCAATTTTTAAAACGCAACGCTAACAAACGGATAACACTTGAGAATTTGCTCTTGCAACTTGAAATGCGTATAATGAACGCCCGCTGAAATGTTGTTTGACACTTACTCTTTTGCAATTCGAAACAACCGTTAGACCAAAAGATATAAGCGTCATTCAGAAACGTACGAGAACTAGACGAAAAAACTGAATTATGCTTTAATGGAGGCCTCTATGGCAGACAATCAGGACTATGATGCATCAAAAATTCAAGTACT
>CAZDUZ010000026.1:0-13711 GCA_964508755.1 uncultured Candidatus Saccharibacteria bacterium
GCTAGAACCCATGAACAGCTCGTAACTACGGGAAGCTAGTTCCAATAAGTACGAAGCTGTTACATAGTAGTCCTCGTCTGCCTTCATAATGGTCTCCAGTCGTGCACTATATTTACTCTGTTCAGCCCTCCACTTTTTACGATAATTCTCGTACTCATCCTGAGTAATACTCTTTGCGCACTTGTCCTCATAGGCACTCTCAATCATCTTCTGGTATCGCTCAATCTGCCGGTTGCACTCGTCTGTCCCAGACTTGGTGAATTTAACCTTACCTTCATGAGACTCACGCAACGCATCGACCATCCATTTCAAATCCTCTTCCGGGATATGAATGCTCCTGAAAAGCTCTCCAAATTGCATAGTTAAGTCATGATCGTTCGTACCCTTTGGCTTCGTTTTGTGAACCCCTTTTGCATTCGTACAGTAGTAATAACATTCACTTTGCACATTTCGCTTTAGCCTCGCATGACGATTCACAAACGGTGTGAAAGCACACCCGCACTCAGCACAATGAACCAAGCCCCGGTACAATCCGGTCGTTCCTATGAACTTCCCTCTTTTCTGGGGTTTGGTACGCTTGAACATAATGTCTTCTGTTAGTTGAAAAACTTCAGGCGATACTATTTTTTCGAAGTTGTGCGGGTATTCTTTGCCTTCGTACGGTCTGACACCACGGTAGTATTTGTTCTTCAGGATATGCGCAACTTTTCGTTTGTACATTTTGATCCCGTGCTTTGCGCTGATTTCTCTTGCAATCTTCAGGTAGGAATAGTCGCCAATGATATACAGGTCGAAGATTTCCTTAACGATACCCGCCTCGAATGGATTGACCCTCACTGAACGCTTTCCTTCTTCTGTGGCATAGTTTTCTTAGCCATACGGAGCCTTCCCATATGACTCTCCCGATTCTAGCTTCGCATGCAAAGTGTTGTATGCATCCTCCTGACACCGATTGATATGTTGTTTGGCAAGAAATACCTTCATATCCCATTCCTGAATATCTCTGCCGTAGCTATGCTGTGTCAGAATAAGTCGATCATCAACGAAATGCAGTTCCTTGCCAAACTCAAGTCGGAGATCATCCATGCCAACGGCATCACGATAGTTGCGGGTCAAACGGTCAACACGAAACGCAATGATGGCAACAATGCTATCGTCACCCTTTACATATTCCACCATTTTGTTGAACTCTTTCCGAAGTTTTCTGTCGCCAGTTTCCTGAAAGACGTACTCCTGCACAATCTCAAGATCATGCTCTTCAGCATAAGCGCGCATTTTGGGAAGTTGAATTTCATCGAGGGATAATCCCTGCTTCTGTTGCTCAGGGGTTGATACTCTAGCGAGGATGACGGCTTTTTTACTTCCAGTGTTGTCCAATATAGTCTTGTGCCTGTTTTATTGTAAGTGGATTCGTACTATTTCCTGTTCTTACGAACAGATCTTCCTGGCCGTCAACTGATACATACGCCGGCTTGTGAGACTTTAGTACCGTCACAAGACAAACATCTTTTTTGTTAATTTCATCGAAAACAACGCTCATATACTTTACATACTCTACTCCAATAGCAGTCTTGACCAGTTGCGTGAGATGATTTTCGAACTTATCACGGTCTGCATTTCCGAGTGCACGATAATCGTTCTCCAAGCCCAGAACCTTGCCATTGTCATCTACTCCGATTACGAGCTGTCCTCCATCTCCATTCATAAATGCTGCCACCGTCTTAAGAATAATTTTCTCCAGATCTTTGTTGACATTATTTTGCTTCACATCCCATCGCAGGCTCGATTTAAACTCAAGGTTTTTACTTTCGCCTTTCTTGATAAGCTCACTCACATCCTCCCGTTCAAGTTTGTTATAAATCCGGGAAATAAAGTATTCCTCAAGTTTTCCTCTCAGGTTTTCGTCATTAACTATTTTCATCACAAAGTCTTCGTTTCGATCCATTCTCTCAAGAAGAAGATCTACCAACTCTTCACGGAATGGATATTTGAAATTCGTCTTAGAATTGGCTTTCGCCTGGCTCATGATCGCTTCATTGCGGAGAATATCATCTTCAACTTGATCAATGATCAGACGATCAGCGTCAGAAAACTCTGTGGCATATCTCTCATTCACCAATGCTATGATTTCGCTAAGTCGCTGGTAATCCTCATCAGGTTCCTCTCGCAGTAATCCTGCCTCCGTGATCGAAGGGCCCAGTTCATATTCTTCGTCCATCTCAAGCTCAATCTTCCCCTCTGAAATTTTCTGCAAACGATAATATTGAAGCGCCACTTCATCATTCAGATCGAACTTGTCTGTTTTCTTTTTGGGAAGACAATTTCTTAACAGCCTGACATAGGCATACATCTTCTCAAGCTCAGCATCACTAAATGGCATGATCTGAGCGAGAAACGCATACGTTCGCACAAATGACACTAATGCATTTCGGAAGTCTTCCTGTTCCTTTTCTGGAAGTGCCTTGAAACGGTCAACGGCAGGATCAAGAATCGCATAGAGCTTCGCCTGATCTCCTTTAGACTGGCTCTGTCTTGGCATGAAAAATATCTGCGCGAAAGATTCCACCTCAGATTTCCAAAATACCTGTGATTCCTCCAGTCGGTTTTTTAGATCGTATAGGTGATTCGGATCTGTTTCCGCTGAAAGTGACGTGAGTTCATAATATGGTTGGAACGACTCAACTATTTCTTCCTCCGAATTAACGAAATCAAGAACAAACGTATCTTCTTTTCCTGGACATGTTCTATTCAACCGTGAAAGTGTCTGTACCGCTTGTACCCCTGACAGTCGCTTATCAACATACATGGTGTGCAGCAGCGGTTGATCAAACCCTGTCTGGTATTTATCGGCAACAAGCAAGATTCGGTACTCATCGGAGCTGAATTTCTCAGGAAGTTCCTTTTCTCGAAATCCATTCAGCTCAGCCTCGAACACCTTCTCGCCAGTATCGGGGTCTTTGAGAGCCCCAGAGAACGCCACAAGCGTCCGTATATCATCGTATCCCTTCTCCTTTATATATTTCTTAAATTCCAGCCAGTATCGATATGCGTGAAGCCTGGAGCTTGTCACAACCATCGCCTTTGCCTGCCCCCCGATCTTTTTCATCGTCACGTTTCGAAAATGCTCGACCATAATCTCAGTTTTCTGAGCAAGGTTATGGGGATGGAGCGAAAGGAATCGTGCAATTGCAATATTTGCCTTCTCTTTATTAATTTCAGGGTCTTCCTCTATAGCTTTTGACAGCCTAAAATATCGCTCATATATGGTGTAGTTTTTCAATACATCCAATATGAATCCCTCTTCGATTGCCTGCCTCATGGAGTAAAGGTGAAATGGTCGTGATTTGCCTTCTGGGCCTTTCACCCCAAATACTTCTAAGGTCTTGGCTTTCGGTGTTGCAGTAAAGGCATAAAAGCTGAGGTTCTCCTGCTTTCCTCTGGCCTGCATCGATTTTCTAATTTCATCCTCATAGGTCTCATCGCTTACTGCATCCTCCAGTTCTGCTTCTTCAAGGGTCTTGGCGGTAAGCACTTCTTTCATCTTTTTACTCGTTTCACCGCCCTGTGAACTATGCGCTTCGTCTACAATGACAGCATACTTTTTTCCGGACACCTCCCCAATTCTCTCTAAAATGAACGGGAATTTCTGAACGGTGGTGATTATTATCTTCACACCAGCAGCCAGTGCATCACCGAGTTGAGCAGAGTTTTTGTCAATTTTTTGAACTACTCCGCTTTTATGGTCAAATTGATAAATCGTATCCTGGAGCTGCTGATCTAGCACCACACGATCAGTCACAACTACCACGCTATCAAAAATTTCTTCGTCATTCGTATCGTGGAGACTCGATAGTCGATACGCCAGCCATGCGATTGAATTGCTCTTGCCACTGCCGGCACTGTGTTCAATAAGATAATTCTTGCCGACGCCTGATGATCGGGTGTCTGCGGTGAGTTTTCTGACGACATCCAGCTGATGGTACCGTGGAAATATCATCGTTTCTCTAACCTTTGTTTGCCCGCCGACTTTTATCTCCTTCTTTTCAAGGTGAATAAATTTTTTGAGTATGTCCATCCAGCTATCTTTTGCCAATACGTCCTCCCAAAGGTACGCTGTCTTGTAATTGGCCTTGACTGGAGGATTTCCTGCACCGCCCTTATGTCCTTTATTGAATGGGAGAAATCTGGTGCTGTCTCCTGCAAGCTTTGTGGTCATGTAAACCTCGTTAGGGTCTACGGCAAAATGCACAAGTGCTCGTTTTTTGAATTGGAATAGAATTTCATTTTGGTCTCTGGTGTATATAAACTGTCGCTTTGCGTCACTTACGTCCTGTCCGGTAAATGGGTTCTTGAGTTCGACTGTTGCGACGGGAAGTCCATTGAGAAATAACACCATATCAACACTTTTTTCCGGTTCCTTCACACTGAAATAAACTTGGCGTGTGACGGATAGGATGTTCTGGTTGTACTTTTCTACTGTTTCGGGATTGAGGCCTGACTCTGGTTTGAAGTATGCGAGGTCGAGATGCACCCCATGGTCGTCTATGCCTTCACGGATGCAGCGAAGTAGTCCCTTAATATCAAGTTCCTTTACAAGCCGTTGTAGAACGTTCTCGACGGTCTCCTCACTGTGTATCTCCTCCAACTGCGACCACTTTTCCGGTTGTGAGGTCTGGATGAACTGAAAGAGGAGTTTGGTATCCAAGCCAACATCTGCTTGATAATCGGCATTGCTGCCAAGAATATACCCGCCATTTGCTGTCAGCGAATCAGCAATATTCTGCTCGAAGGTTTTTTCTTTTGTGAGGGTCATGATTAGCTTATGTCCGTTATATTAGTTTTTTCCAGATCAGCAAGATTATCTATGACCTTCAACAACGAATTGGCCATTACCTCCGTAATCTTGTCTATCCCCCATGGTGGGACAAATATTGGATCACCAGCATCCACTTGATATCGTCTCGTTTGCCCCGTCTCGTAGTCAGTGATTTGTAAATCAATCGCATTTCTTGAACAGTTATTGCGATGCATAGCGTTTCTAATATCCCAGATCGCTTTCAGAGTATCAATCTCATCCGATGTCAGCATGGATAACTGTTTAAATGCTTTTCTATAATGACTAATAAATGATCGTTCCTTCCTTTCGAAAAGTTTCGCTTGAATACTAGGACTATTGAGATACAGAAGTTCACAGATATACTCAAAAGAGTTAATGAAGTTTACAAACAGCGGATAAACTCTTGCACCAACTTGACGCTGATATTGATCCTCATCAAGCCCCTCTTTTATACATTCACCTCGAATATAGTCGGTAACCATCCTCCTTTGTATTGCGTAATTCTCGTTGCATAGATTCAACCATTTTCTCTTTATTTCATTTCCTGTTTCGGCAGTTTCAAGTGCATGATATTTTTGTACCAGCTGGATCAGCCGTTGCTCAAATGTTGTCATCTCAGAAATTGCCCACGCTTGAATTGTCTTTTTTCTTCTACACATTATTATTTTCTGTGTAAAATTTAGCTTCATCCCTCACATCCACTTTTCCAGTCACAACATGAGAAATTAGCGATCGGCGGTATTCTGAAAGTAGCATGTTTTGCTCCTTTGTACGTCTTAGCAACTCTGATATTTGACCATGTTCTTTATCAATTTCATCAATAATATTCGCCTGTTCTGTAATTGGAGGTATAACAACCAGGAAATTCTGGAACATATGCAATCGAAGAGAGTCAACCGTGGATTTTGCTGATAACTTTTTCACCTCTTTGATAAAGTATTCTTTTAAATAAAAATATAAGAACCTCCCCATCACTTTCCTATAATTATTCAGCACATAGACACGTTGGTGTGCATCAAACTTACCCTTGTAGTGATGAAAAACTTTACACACACCAACACCGTCTCCAGCCGTTAGAATTGCTTCACAATCAAACACAAACTTATCACTTCTCTCAATTATCGGCGACCTAACAAAGAGTGGGTATTTTCCGTTATCCACTTTATCTTCGGTATTACTTTCTCCCGTTTGAATATTAACTAGCCATTTCATCCTATTCACCTCCCAATGCTCTGGTATCTCCCCAATCCACTCCACACCGCTGTCCTTCATTTTCACATTCGGGTCGAGGCCCTTCGTCACCGCCTGATTGATGATCGCTTTGCGCTTTTCTTCAAGGAGTTTTATGAGTTTGTTGTTTTTGGAAATGAGGTCGTCGATGAGAGCGGTCTTGTGGTCGAGGTAGGAGGCGATTGAATCTTGCTCATCACAATCAGGTAAAACAATCGGAATATCTCTCAACTGTGAACTATATACATGCACAACTATCTGGCCCTTGGAAAGGGTCGCCTTCTTGTACTCATAAGAATGACTGTTGAGTAGATACGACAAGAAAAGTGTGTTTGAGCACTCTGGACGAAAAATGATAACATCTCCCCCCGCATACGCATCTTTTTCTCCCAGATAAACAATACACTTTCCAATCTCCTCTTTTGTTTCACCCGAACCGGTCAATAAAATATCTCCTTTTTTGACCACTGTTGCATTTTCTGTTACTTCAGGTAACGCCTTTCTACAAAAGTGATTCACTTTAATCGAATAAGTAGTATATATATCACCATAAAGCACCACGCCCTCACCCTGCTCTCCAACTTGCGATTTCGAGATACCTTGTCCCTTATCAAACGACCCGATATACCCCATCTTTTTTATAGTCCAATGCTCGGGGATCTCTCCGATCCATCCAATATCTGTCTCTTTGTATTTCGGATATTTTTTCACGCTGTTACTTCTTTTTTTCCAGCTTAAAGCTTACTTTGTAGTTGTAAAAGGATATGTCGGGATTTATCGATAATGCACGCTCAATTCTCAAATCCCCCTCAAGTGCAATGATGACACCCATCACCCGTTGACCCTTATCCGCTAGCTCATCCTTCACATATCCCATATACCGCTGTACCTGCCCAATCACTACATCACTCGCACGACCCTTTTTAAGCTCGACCACCAGAAGCTCCTTCCCATCTTTGCTGATTGCAAGAATATCGATCGGCCCAGTATCTGTCGGATACTGCTGACCAATAACTTCTCCTCCTTCACTAAAAACCTCATACTTTTTTCCCAACTCAGTCTGAACCCAATTCTGCACAAGAAAGTCCTCCAGATGCTTTTCAAGGGCAAACGCCGTTGGATCTTCAACCGTCTCATCGGTTGAAACAATTGCAAAGACCTCATTTCCTTCAATTAAGCCCTCAATCTCTTTGGCAAAGTCGGTAACATTGCTGACCGTCCCGATGGAACCCGTTGAGTTTTGTAGCTCCTGGCTCATAGCAGAACGAGCAATCGAGTCGTTAAACCACGTTACAGGTCGTCTGTGCGGAAGTGGCTGACCCTTTTTGTAGTAATATTCACCCGAAACTTTTCCAACATAATAACTGCCTTGCCCATCAGGACAAAGAACAACATCCTCCAAATCAAGACCCTTTGCAATAGTATGCAACATACCACATGCAAGTCCCGCTGCAATCTTGCTCTTTTCGGGATGCTTTTTGAGAAAAATGGGAATGTATTTTTTGTTAAATTCACGCCAATTGTCAGGTAACTTACCCGTGAGATCTCCGTCAATATCAAAATCCGCACCGACAAACCCCTCTTCTCGAGCACTCTTTGCATATATATTCTGCTTTCCAAGAATGATTCTGTAGTATTTCATTCGAATTTCTACATTTAAAAAAAATAACTGTCTTTGCTTAATTGTTCTACCTCTGGTATAATTCTATTGACTTTTATGTCAAGAAAACGATGGCTTAAAGGGGTTCAGAATTGAACCCCTTTTTGCTTTTTTAAGAATCTCTTTCTTTATTCCAACATATAAAATTTTTGATATTTTTTATGTCATAAATAAAAGCCTTTGAGTGCCTGAGCTCGTGAGAAACCCTACCCCTGGTTGAAAAGATTGAGACCCTCTTCTTATCCTGAATCAATGAATCAACAGTATCAACGAAATCGCTATCCCCACTCCAGATAACAATGCTTTCGATATCATTTTCCTGTACCACGTCTAGTCTTATATCAGATGCCATCTCCACGTCAAAATTACATTTGTGTGTAGTCAGTTCTAGCAAACCCTTCGCATTGAGCTCCCGAAGTTCACTATTAAATATCTTAACCGACTTTATTGGTAACTCCCGGATCAATGCTCTATTACACACTTTCTCAAGAGTATCCGTACTTTCAAGTTCGTGACTTGTTGCATTAATTGGAATCCGTATCTCTTTTACTGGCTTCTTCCTTACCACGTATCCCCACTTTTCCCACTCATCCAATTCAGCTATCCTATTCTTGTCATTTTGAAAATACCCCTGGTAGATTTTGCATGACTGAATTTGATCAAATGACGAGAGAAACTGCCTTAACCGTCTAGCATCAATATGCCAATTTAACTTATCCTGCCAGAAAAATACGTTTGCCCAGTCAATATATATTTGGGTCTTATCAATAAAAACTTTCGTATCTAAAAACTCAACCTGGGAGCTTTTCTGTTTATATATTTGTTCTATCTTTTTTGTGTGTGGTTTAAACATTAATATCGATCTTAATTTATTATTTCTTCCAGCAACCCCTTACTTTCCTTTTCCAATTCCAATATGTCTTTGGTTATCTCCTCCAACGATCGGAGGGGTTTGTATTCGTAGAAGTATTTGGTGAAGTTGATTTCATACCCAATCCTGGTTTTGCTCTCGTCTATCCACGCATCCGGGACGTGTGGCCTGACCTCACGCTCAAAGTACTCCTGAATATCCTCTTTCAGCGGGACATTTTCATGATCTCGAAGCTTAGAGTCCGGCTTTGGATTACCTTGGCTATCTGTCACAACATCCCCATTTTCATCCCTCTCCGGTCGCTCAACCGTAATCTGCGAATAACCAAAGTCTTCATTGTCAAAAACTTTGGAGAACTTACCCGTTTTAAAATCACCGTACAGTTGCGTGATCTTTTCTATACCCTGGTCACTAATCTCATGCCGTTTGTTGCCGAGACTCTTTGCCATTTTTTCATAGAAGTCCACCGCATTGATGAGCTGAATCTTGCCCTTACGCTCGGCACTCTTGCGATTCGTCACAATCCAAATATACGTTGCAATACCCGTGTTATAAAACAACTGGTCAGGAAGCGCTACAATCGCCTCCAGCATATCATTCTCAATAATCCACTTACGAATATCACTCGGCCCACTTCCCGCACTCCCTGTAAACAGCGGGGAGCCGTTAAACACAATCGCAATACGAGCCCCACCATTCGCCTGATGCATTTTTGAAATCATGGTCTGAAGGAACAGCAACGACCCATCACTAACACTCGGAAGCCCTGCCCCAAATCTACCCGCAAATCCCAATTCCTCATACTCCTTTTTCACTTCAGTCTGGGATTTTTTCCAGTCCACACCGAACGGAGGATTCGACAGCATATAGTCAAACTTCTCTTGCCTGAGCTGATCGTCTCGAAGCGTGTCCCCGAACTTGATGTGTTCGGCATTATGACCAGTGATCAACATGTCGGATTTACAGATTGCATAGGATTCCGGGTTAATCTCCTGTCCAAACAATTCAAGCCGTGCATCGGGATTTAATTCGTGTAGATAGTCCTCTGCAACTGTCAACATACCGCCAGTACCACATGCAGGGTCATATAGTGTTTTAACGATTCCCTTCTTTGACAGAACCTCCCCGTCATGAGCAAAAAGCAGATTAACCATCAATCTGATAACTTCTCGTGGCGTGAAGTGTTCTCCAGCCGTCTCGTTTGATACCTCTGCAAACTTACGAATCAGCTCTTCGAATATGTATCCCATCTCAAGGTTGCTTACCTTATCGGGATGTAGGTCAAATTCCTCAAACCGCTTGATTATCTGGTATAGCAGATCGGCTTTGTCGAGTTTGGTGATCTGTTTGTCAAAGTCGAAATGTTCGATGATGTCCATCGCTTCCTTTGAAAAGCCGTTCAGAAAGTTGCGCAGGTTGGCAGCGATATTATCAGGGTCAGCAACGAGCTTACTGAAGTCGTATTTACTATGATTATGGAATTTGAATCCAGCGGTCTTGTTAAGCAGAATATCCGGATCATCGATCTTTTTGCCTTTAAGCTTCTTATGCTGCTCCAGCACCTTCTCTTTGGTATCAGAAAGCACCGCATCCATACGACGAAGTACTGTCAGCGGGAGAATCACTTTGCCGTAATCAGACTGCTTGTAATCGCCCCTGAGGAGGTCAGCGACAGACCAGATGAAGCTTGCGTATTCGGAGATGTTGACCATTTTTTCAGGCACTCAACTTATGTCGTGGTCTTGTTTTCGTTGATAAACGCATTGATGTCTTGTCGTGTTATCCTGTATCCTTTTCCCATACGAACGGCCTTAAGCTTGCCACGCTTTATGTAGTTTAATACCGTTTGCCAATGCACTTTCAGCATATCGGCTACCTCTTGTACTGTATATAGCTGCTCGTCAGTTGCCATTATAAGAATATGTAAACAAATTATAGAGTAACGGCCACTAGTTGTAAAAGCTACTTAGCATCATCTCGGAAAGTCCGTTCAAGTTCAGCAATCCTGTCATCTACTCGCTTAGAATCGACCTTTTCGATTCCCCTCACACCAGCAAGCATTACAGACGCAATTGAATCATTTTTCACGTCATTCCAAATCAGCTCAAAGACACGCATACGCTCATCAATCGTTCCCTCTCTCATCGTCTGCATCATTGACTCGTATGTGGCAATGATCAGATCAGTAAACGGTTTTATAGTATTTGCCTTAACAGTACTCAAATATTCAATTTTCTCGTTCATCAGCTCAATCTTAAAGTCCGGTTCCAGCATCCAATTGTAAAATGTCTGCTCCGTCACACCTACAGACTTCGCAACTTCTTTATTGTTCTTGTCAGAATATATCAACAAGGCAATCGCCTTTAACTGTCGTGTACTAAGTTCAGCAGCAGCCATATGACTCAAAATTCATCAAATAAGCTAAAGCCTATGCTAGGCTATCGTATTACTGGAAATTACCTTTGATAGGTATTGATACGGTTATGACCGTATAGAAAGTTCAGAATCTCTCACGCTACTACTCCGCAAGACGCCTTTTCTTGCCTCGTGACTTATTCATTTCTGAGAATGTCCCTTTTGAGTCAGCAAAAACACGCTCCTTACCTGATTTCTTTTTCGTCTTGCCATATTTGGCAAAATTCCTTTCGGCTCCCATCGCCGTGAACACCTCGTTTAGGGTATTGCCAATTGGAACGGGTGCAGCAGCAGGGTCAACTTTTCGCTCCGCTTTCACTTGCTTTTTCTTAACGTTGCTCATGGTTACATTATAATACAAAGGTCGAAAAAAGGCTCACTGCTTGCTATGCTCCTCGTCTCGGATCATCAGAAGGATATAATTCACCAGTAGAAGGATCAAACATAAAACCAAAATTTGAATCCAAAGCCTTTCCCAAGAGAGTAACAAACTCCCATGACTTGTCATGATCAAAATTATGACTATGTATTCGTATCTCCTTAACTTGTTTATCAACGTTTATTTCAGCTTCTTTAATATATGAAATCATATGTTCACCAATATCACCAAATATTTCATCCTTTTTCAAATTTTCACCATCAATATAGACACGAAATGCCACATCTAGATAAACAGCCATTACATTAACAAGGGACTCCTCTAGTTCAGACTTTTTTAGCATGTCAAACAACTCCTCCAGGTTTTGCACAGAGAGAGCGACACCATTTGTGTTTTTTACATCAAGCGCCTTTACCGCAAAATCCCTCAACAGCCTGGCCACCTCGTATACATTGTTATTCATATCGTGTTTAGTCTCCTCAGATACACCCTCTTTCAGTATCCTTATAAATTCACGTCCTACGACCCAAAGAGAGCCGAAGTATACAATAGGGTACGATGACGGATCATCTATATAGAATCTGCCTACACGTAACAAGAACCGAAAATAAGCATCTGTTTTAGTGTCTACAGGATTGTTGGTAATTACCACTCGCAAAGGCTCCTCATAACCACTCACCACTCTTGACCCGATACCCGAAAGGCTACGCATCAGATTTTCAACGTCCTCGTTGCTAACATCTCCCTTTTTGTGATATCTCATTAACATTTCTACAACGGATTCTATCCTGTCGATCAACTGACTGAATATGCCAATCGATAGCCGAGGATGAGCTTCAAAATAGTCCTCCCAAAAGACAAATATCTTATCTAGATATTTACTATGTCCGTTTCTAATTAGAGCTTTAGCAAGCACATCACCTACATCAAATAGTTCAACGATAATAAAAGTCAAACCCTCTCTGTCTGCGAGCTCCATAAGGTCAGAAAGGATATAAATCATATGTCCGACATATTTTTCTACAAGCCCCTCGTCTCTAATGCCAACCTTTTCCATGATTTTTTCAGACCGCTCAATAAACGATTTCCCAATATTTCCCAATATATCAATTGACTGTCGGATGGAATCAATGTCAGATTTCAAGATAAATTGAAACAGTGCGTCACGAATTGGTACCAAAGGGTCATTTTTGATACCAAGTGATTTTTCATATTTATCTATTTTTTTAATCATTTCTGCTACTTTTTGCTCCTTTTCCATTTCCTCTTTTTCCTCCTTTCTCCTTTGTTCTTGTGTCTTTCCATCCTCATCAAAGAGGCCCCGCAAGGTACGGGTCGAAATGTATAATGGTTTATCAATTCCGTATTTTGCCCACAGATAGTCTCTTAGTTCCTCATATCTTATTTTTTGACAGAGAGAAACAAGTGCTTTCTCCGGTCGTAGCTTCGTAAAATTTGAGACTAAATACCAAACAAAAAAGCTCACAGAGAGTGCAAAAAGCAGCAAAACAGTTAGCACATAGTAGCCCCTTACAGGCCAAGGCTGAATATTAAGACTTATGCCAGGAAAAATATCCTGTCCGCTAACAGTTACGTAGTAAAGCGCCACAACCGTTAAGAACAGATCAAGTAAACCCACCAGCCCAAATGCAATAATTTTCCAATCTATAAATGCACGGACAATATGCCTGTATGAGAAATTCGAGTAAAGTAGCTGGAGATATACAAAAATAATCGCAATTAACACACTTAACACGGCGACTTCTATCGCCAGAAACGAGTTATAGAAAGTGATATATGGCTCCATAGCAACATTATACTACGATCCAAGAATAAAAACTTCCCCTGAATCACAACACAAAATCAATCTCCGCACCCGCAGCATCCCGAACCGTCCTTTCATACTCAGCAATTTCCTGCCGTATCTCTGGCATACGATACATAACCGTCCTGTACTTGAAAAAAAGTTCAGATACTGTCCTTTGATCCACCCCAGCAAATCACCCCCATAGCACTTGACAAACAAGTAACCCCTACTGATATAATCCCCGCATCGATCTATTCGGACCTCGACCCCCGGTCAGAGACCGGGGAAGCCCTTCCCCGAGGGAAGGGAGGTGTCCATTAGGATCCTCGGGAGGAAGCCCAGACGTCGACCTGACTAGGTAGTTACCTGTCACCGACATCTATTAAACTTCCTCCCGAGTACAAACCCTTCACCATTGCTCTCCGTTGTACAATCTCACTTCCAAATATTGTATAAACCTCACACCACCACCCCATAGTATTCACTTTCCACCCGTTTTGTCGTATAATCAT